>NZ_JBEZGX010000036.1:87146-99228 GCF_040650235.1 Kitasatospora sp. NPDC048722 | reverse complement strand
TCCGCGGAGACCACCACGGTGTGGGACACCCCGGGGGTGTTGTCCACGAAATTGGTGATCAGCCAGTTCAGGTTCTGTGCGGCCTGGCTCATCTGGTTCAACTCAACGCTCCTGGTGATCTGCGCCGTTGCCGTCGCTCCGGCCCCCGAAACTATCGAACCCGGGCTGCTGGGCACCATGCTGGAAACCGGTCTGGGTGGCCTGCTCCGCGCCCACCCGGCGGCCCTGCTGGATGCCGCGGCGGAGGTTGGTCAGCCGGCCGCGCACCTCCTCGGGGGCCCGGGAGACCTGGGGACCGGTCAGCGGGGAGGCCTCGGCGGTGCCGGAGACCAGGTTGGCCTGCGGGGTCCGCCGCGGGAGACCGGACATCGTGACGCCGCTGGTCGAGGGCTCCCGGATCTGCTCCGCGCGGCGCCAGCGCTCGTCGTTGGCCGACGGACGCCACGGGGCGTCGCCCTCACCGGGCTGCGGCTGGCCCTGGGGGACCTGCTGCTGCGGCGCGGCCTGCTGGCCGTGCTGCCCCTGGGGGGCCTGCTGCCGGGGCGGACCGCCCTGGGGCTCCTGCCGGACCTCCGGCGCCGACGTGCCGGGGCGGCGCGGCTGGTACGGCCGCGGCCGGGCCTCCTGCGCGGCCCACGGCTGCTGCTCGGCGCCGCCCTCGGTCGAGCCGGTCGGCAGCGCCATCGGCTCCTGGCGGAGGGGCTCCGGACGGGCCTGCTCCTGGCGGACCGGCTCCGGGCGCGCCGGGTTCGGCACGTTCGGCAGCACCGGCTCGACCAGGCCGAGGCCCAGCGGGTCGCGCGGGTCGATCTGGCTGGCCTCGAAGCGCGGGCGGGCGAACTGCTGGGTGCTCTCGACCGGGGCCGGTTCGGCCGGCGGCAGTTGGGCCTGCGGGGCCTGCTGCTGCGGGAGCTGCGGCTGGCGGTCGCGCTGCGGCGCGTCCGGACCGGGGCGCTGCGGGCGGCGCGGGCCCTGCGGACCCTGCGGACCCTGGCCGCCGGGGCCCTGCGGACCCTGCGGGCCGGGGCGGCCCGGCTGACGGCGCTGCGGCAGGCCCTCCTGCGGACGGTTGCCCGGGCGGGTGCCCTGGCGCGGTGCACCCGGCGCACCGGGGGCACCCGGGCGGCCGTGCTGCGGCTGCTCGCCGGTCCGGGGACCGCCGTTCGGGTCACCGCCGGGGCGCGGGCGCTCCTGGCCGGGGCGGCCGGGCGCACCCTGCGGTCCGCCGGGCTGGCCGGGGCCACCGGGCTGCTGGCCGCGGCGGGGCAGGCCGGGGCCGCCCTGCGGCGGGCCCTGGCGGCCGGGGCCGCGCTGCGGCAGGCCGCCCTGGGCCGACTGCTGCGGCTGCTGAGCCTGCTGGGGCTGCTGGCCCGGCTGGGCCGGCGGGACGACCGGGTTCTCGCGGAGCGCCTTGCCGACCTGACGGGTCGGCAGGCCGCCGGCCCGCCCGCCGGGCGCACCGGGAGCGGTCGGGGCACCCGGCGCCGCCGGGGCGGCCGGACCGCCCTGGCCGAGCTGCGGGCGGCCCTGCGGGGCACCGCCGGCCGGGCCCTGGCCGAGCGCGGCGGGACCGCCCTGGCCGGCCGGCATCTGGCGCTGCTGGCGCGGCGTCGGGGCGACCCCGCGCTGCTGCTTGGCCTGCGCCGGACCGGGGCGGCCGGAGCCGCGGCGGTCGGCGGAGTTGGTGACGTCCACCGGGAGCATGACGAGCGCGGTGGTGCCGCCGGAGTCGCTGGGGCGCAGCTGGATGCGGATGCCGTGTCGCAGGGACAGGCGGCCGACCACGAAGAGGCCCATGCGGCGGGAGACGGAGACGTCCACCGTCGGCGGGTTGGCGAGGCGCTCGTTGATCTCGGCGAGGTCGTCGGGGCTCAGGCCGATGCCGGTGTCGTGGATCTCGACCAGCACGCGGCCGTCGGGCAGCGCGTGGCCGGTGACCCGGACGCGGGTCTGCGGGCTGGAGAACGAGGTGGCGTTCTCCAGCAGCTCGGCGAGCAGGTGGACGAGGTCGTTGACGACGCGGCCGGCGACCTCGGCCGACGGCACCGCGGCGAGTTCGATGCGTTCGTACTGCTCCACCTCGGACGCGGCGGCGCGGAGCACGTCGACCAGCGGAACGGGGCGGGTCCAGCGGCGGCCCGGGTCCTCGCCCGCGAGGACGAGGAGGTTCTCGCCGTTGCGGCGCATGCGGGTCGCGAGGTGGTCGAGCTTGAAGAGGTTGGCGAGCTGGTCCGGGTCCGCCTCGCGGCTCTCCAGCTCGGAGATGAGCGACAGCTGGCGCTGGATGAGGCCCTGGCTGCGGCGCGAGAGGTTGGTGAACATCGCGTTGATGTTGCCGCGGAGGAGGGCCTGCTCGGCGGCGAGGCGCACGGCCTCGCTGTGCACCATGTCGAACGCGTGGGCCACGTGGCCGATCTCGTCCGTGGAGTCGACGGCGACGGGTTCGACGGTGACGTCGACGTCGTGCGGGTCGCTCTCGGAGAGCGTCTTGACCAGCTCGGGCAGCCGCCGCTCGGCGACGTCCTCGGCCGCGGCCTGCAGGCGGGTCAGCGAGCGCACCATCGAGCGGGCGATCAGACCGGCGCCACCGAGGGCGACGAGCAGCACGAGGGCGACGGCGCCGGCGATGATCAGGGCGTCGGTGTCGGCCTGGGACTGGAGGTCCTGGGCCTTTCCGTCCAGGTTCTCCAGCAGCTTGGACTCGATCCGCTGCTCGGCCTTGATCTTGGCGGTGGCCTTCTCGTACCAGTCCTTGTAGCTGACCGGGTCGGTCTGGTGGATACCGCTCTGCTGGAGGATCGAGCGCGAGTAGCGGTCGGCGTCGGCGACGACGTTGTTGTAGCTCAGCTGGCCGCGCAGGTTGTCCAGGTCGTGCGCGGTGTAGATGTTGTTGAACGTCGTGAGCGCGTTGTCGTACGTCGTGCGCAGGCGGATACCGAAGGACTCGTCGCTCAGGCTGAGGTCGGGGGCCTTGGGGTTGGCGAGCGCCGCGCTGATCAGGGCGCGCTGCTGCGAGGTCGCGTCCTTGGCCAGCGAGAACTGCTGGAGCGCGCGGGTCGCGACGACCAGGTCCTTGTTGTTGGACGCGAGTGCGATGTCCTGGGTGATGGACAGCAGGTCGCGGATGATCACGTCGTACGCGGTGATCGTCGACTGGATGTTCTGGTTGTTCTGGTACGGCGTGTTGCGCGCGTCCGAGATCGAGTTGAGGTCCTTGCGGATCTGGAACAGCAGCGCCTTGCCGCCGGAGAGTTCGAGGTTCTCGAACTTGTCGGAGGAGGCGGTGAAGGTCCGGCTCAGGTCGTCGGTGGTCTTGCGCGCGGAGACGATGTCGTCGTCCAGCGGGTCGTTCGGCCGGTTGGTGATCGGGCCGGCGCTGATGTCGCGCTCGGTCTGCAGCGCGTCGGCGAGGTTGGTCGCCTTCTTGGCCAGGTCGGACAGGTTGGCCATCTGGGCGAGCTGCTGCGATGCCTGCATCGAGGTCTGGATGCGCAGGCCACCGAGGACCAGCGAGACCAGGACGGGCAGCGCGAGCAGCGCGATCAGTCGGGTCCGGATCCGCCAGTTGCGCATCGCGAGCCGACTCAGACCGGTGGCGCGGCGCCTGGTGAGGGATGTGCGGAGCTTGTCGCGGGCGGACTTCCGGTCCTGGTTGTCCTGTTCCGGGTGGCCGATGCCCTCGGGCGTCGGCGGTTCGGCCGGGCCACCGGGGGCCGCCGCCTGCTGGGGGGCTGCCACAGGCTCGCGCGACTCCGGGTTCCCCGCGGCGCCGCTACCCCTCTTGAAACGTCCCTGCACTGGCGTCGCAACCTCTGGACCGGGCGTCCCGCCGCGTCGCCACGGCCTGGACGGTGTCGAGTTTCCATCCGCACCCCGGCCGGTCCGGGAGAGCGGGCACCGGGGTGGACTGCTCCCTACCCACGGTCCGTGGCATTCCAGCACAGCGAGGGAATCCCAACAAGGGCCGCCGGGAACCATCGGTTACGGCTACCGACCGCGTGCGCGGTTTCACGGACTGTGCGGTAACCGGACCGGAATACCGCCTTTTTCGGACACTCGTCCGATACATGCCAACGGGACCCTAGATCGACAAGAGTCGCAGACCTGCCGGAATGCCCGATATCGGTGTTTTGTCGGGAAATCCCGTTCCGGCGAAATGTCGGATATCGGAGATTTGCGGACCTATTTGTGAGCAAAATCACAGGCGAATGTGTAGCTTTGGTCACGGTCCCTGTGGAATGAGATCTCGTAATCTGGCTGCATCCGGAGCACGGCCCCGATCAGCCTGCCCAGAATCCCTCCGAATCAATCGGACTCACTCAGGCCGTGCCGCCCCCGTCGTGGCGCGCCCGGCCGCGAACACGAGGTGCTGACTCGATGCCCCAGGCGAAGAAGGCCACCAAGTCCACGCTGTCCTGCCGCTCCACGGCGAACCCGCGCCGGACCACGCTGGCCTCGGTCGAGGACTTCAGCAAGATCCCCGGCGCCCGCAAGCCCGAGGACGCCGTCACCTACGCGACCGACCTGCCCGGCAACACCGCGAACCCGCGCCGCACCCAGCTGATGGTCGCGCCGGTGGTCGTCCCGCAGGACTGATCCCGCCCCGCGCCGCGCCAAGGGCGCCGCAGCCGTCGAACCGGCCGCGGCGCCCTTCGCGTTCGCGTGCCGGGACCGCCGGGCCGACCGCGCCGGGACGGCGCCCGCGCCGAACAGGGCCAAAGCGGCCGGGGGAGGGCCCACGCGATAGCCTGGTCGACGATTGACGGGGCCGCGCCCACGCCGGGCGGGGCGCCCAGCAGCGCCCGGGGGCGCCCCGGGCGGCCGACGAAGCGAGGGGTAGCCCAGCCGTGCGCATTGCGAGGTTTTCCGTCCGGGAAGGGAGCCCTGCCGCCGGCAGCGTCTCCTTCGGCGTCGTGGAGGGGGACCCGGCCCGCCCGGAGTCGCTGGTCGTCCACGCCCTGGCCGGCCACCCGTTCGGCCAGCCGCAACCCACCGGCGAGAGCTACCGCTTCCAGGACGTCCGGCTGCTCAGTCCGATGCTCCCCAACAAGATCGTGGCGGTCGGCCGCAACTACGCGGCCCACGCGGCGGAGATGGGCGGCGGCGTCCCCGACGTCCCGCTCACCTTCTTCAAGCCGTCCACCTCGGTGATCGGCCCGACCGAGAGCATCGCCTACCCGCCGTTCTCCTCGGACGTCCACCACGAGGCCGAACTCGCCGTGGTGATCGGCCGGATGTGCCGCGAGGTCCCGCTGGAGCGGGTGCCCGAGGTGATCCTCGGCTACACCTGCGCCAACGACGTGACCGCCCGCGACGTCCAGCAGCGCGAGGGCCAGTGGGCCCGGGCCAAGGGCTTCGACACCGCCTGCCCGCTCGGCCCCTGGATCGAGACCGACGTGGACCCGGGCGACCTCGCGATCACCTGCACGGTCAACGGCGAGCTCCGCCAGAGCGGGCGCACCTCCCAGATGGTCCGCTCGGTGGCCGAGCTGATCGTCCACATCTCCGAGGCCATGACGCTGCTGCCCGGCGACGTCATCCTCACCGGCACACCCGCTGGGGTGGGCCCCGTCAACGTCGGCGACGAGGTCGCCGTCTCCATCGAAGGCATCGGCACTCTCACCAACAAGGTGATCAAGCGTGGCTAACACTGACCCGGCCGTCCGGGTTCGCTTCTGTCCCTCCCCGACCGGCAACCCCCACGTGGGCCTGGTCCGCACCGCCCTCTTCAACTGGGCCTACGCCCGCCACAACGGCGGCACGCTGGTCTTCCGGATCGAGGACACCGACGCGGCCCGCGACTCCGAGGAGTCGTACGAGCAGCTGCTCGACGCGATGCGCTGGCTCGGCTTCGACTGGGACGAGGGCCCGGAGGTCGGCGGTCCGCACGCGCCGTACCGCCAGTCGCAGCGGATGGACATCTACGCGGACGTCGCCCGCCGCCTGCACGAGGCCGGCCACGCCTACCACTGCTACTGCAGCACCGAGGAACTGGACGCCCGCCGCGAGGCCGCCCGTGCGGCCGGCAAGCCCTCCGGCTACGACGGCCACTGCCGGAACCTGACGGACGACCAGGTCGCCGTCTACAAGCTGGAGAAGCGCGAGCCGATCCTGCGCTTCCGGATGCCCGACAAGACCATCGCGTTCGACGACCTGGTCCGCGGCACGCTCAGCTTCGAGCCGGAGAACGTGCCGGACTACGGCATCGTCCGGGCCAACGGCGCCCCGCTGTACACCCTGGTGAACCCGGTCGACGACGCCCTCATGGGCATCACCCACGTGCTGCGCGGCGAGGACCTGCTGTCCTCCACCCCGCGCCAGATCGCGCTGTACGAGGCGCTCGCCGAGATCGGCGTGGGCACCGGTGCCACCCCGCGCTTCGGCCACCTGCCGTACGTGATGGGCGAGGGCAACAAGAAGCTCTCCAAGCGCGACCCGCAGGCCTCGCTCAACCTGTACCGCGAGCGCGGCTTCATCCGCGAGGGCCTGCTCAACTACCTGTCCCTGCTGGGCTGGTCGCTCGCCGACGACCGCGACATCTTCGACACGGACGAGCTGATCGCGGCCTTCGACATCGCGAAGGTCAACTCCAACCCGGCCCGCTTCGACCTGAAGAAGTGCGAGGCGATCAACGCCGAGCACGTCCGCAAGCTGGCCCCGGAGGACTTCGTCCGCCGCCTGGTGCCGTACCTGCAGGCCCCCGGCCTGCTGCCGGCCGAGCCCACCGCCGAGCAGCTGGACCTGCTCGCCAAGGTGGCGCCGCTCACCCAGGAGCGGATGGTCGTGCTGAGCGAGATCGTCAACATGGCCGGCTTCCTCTTCGTCGACCCGGCCGACTTCGCGGTCGACCCGGACGACGCCGCCAAGGCGCTGACCGCGGACTCCCGCCCGGTGCTGGAGGCCAGCATCAAGGCACTGGAGGCGCTCGGGGACTTCACCCCGGAGCCGATCCAGGCCGCGCTGCGCGAGGCGCTGGTCGACGGGCTGGGCATCAAGCCCAAGTTCGCCTTCACGCCGCTGCGGGTGGCCGTCACCGGCCGCCGGGTCTCGCCGCCGCTGTTCGAGTCGATGGAGCTGCTCGGCCGGCCCGAGACGCTGCGTCGCCTGCGTTCCGCCCTGGACGCCCTGCCGGCCGCCTGAACGGGCCGCTGAGCACGCCCGCGGGCCCGGCCTGGTGCCGGGCCCGCGGCGTACCCGGAGGTCATCCGCCGGCCTCCCGGACGCTGCCTGGGGTTATCGATTTTGGAGCCAGGGCAGACGTCGGGTAATGTTCTTTCTGCGCCGCCCGGGAGGGAACGGACGAGGGAGCGAAAGCCCCCCGGCCGGGACCGAGCGAGAGGCGCAACGCCTGAGAGGATCCGATGAGGGTTCAACTCTGGTGGGGTATGGTGTAATTGGCAGCACGAGTGATTCTGGTTCATTTAGTCTAGGTTCGAGTCCTGGTACCCCAGCGCAGTACCGCAGTAACAGCAGTACCGCAGGACAAGTGAAGATCAAGCCCCCGTTGTGTAGCGGCCTAGCACGCTGCCCTCTCACGGCAGTAGCGCCGGTTCGAATCCGGTCGGGGGTACTGATCCCGCAAGGGATCACCTGGAAAGCCCCCGTTGTGTAGCGGCCTAGCACGCTGCCCTCTCACGGCAGTAGCGCCGGTTCGAATCCGGTCGGGGGTACTGATCCCGCAAGGGATCGCCAGGAAGCCCCCGTTGTGTAGCGGCCTAGCACGCTGCCCTCTCACGGCAGTAGCGCCGGTTCGAATCCGGTCGGGGGTACCAGAGCAGGAAGCCGGTGGGCTTGCCCACCGGCGCTTGCTTTGTGTTGGGGTATGGTGTAATTGGCAGCACGAGTGATTCTGGTTCATTTAGTCTAGGTTCGAGTCCTGGTACCCCAGCCAGAAAAGGAAGGCCCCGGTTTCCCGGGGTCTTTTTCGTTTTGTCCCCGCAGCGCCGTGCGGAAAAGCCCGGAGGGCCCCGATCGCTTTCGATCGGGGCCCTCCGGGCTTTTCCGGGGTGTGTCAGCTGCGCCGCAGGGCCTCGGTGAGCCGGTTCGCGGCTTCGATGATGGCCTGGGCGTGCAGCCGGCCCGGGTGGCGGGTCAGGCGCTCGATCGGGCCGGAGACCGAGACGGCGGCCACGACGCGGTTGGAGGGGCCGCGGACGGGCGCGGAGACGGACGCGACGCCCGGCTCCCGCTCGCCGATCGACTGGGCCCAGCCGCGGCGGCGGACGCCGCTCAGCGCGGTGGCGGTGAAGCGGGCGCCCTGGAGGCCGCGGTGGAGCCGCTCGGGCTCCTCCCAGGCCAGCAGCACCTGGGCGGCCGATCCGGCCTTCATCGGCAGGGTGCTGCCGACCGGGACGGTGTCCCGCAGACCGGAGAGTCGCTCGGCGGCGGCTACGCAGATCCGCATCTCGCCCTGCCGGCGGTAGAGCTGTGCGCTCTCGCCGGTGACGTCGCGCAGGTGGGTCAGGACCGGGCCCGCGGTGGCGAGCAGCCGGTCCTCGCCCGCCGCGGCGGAGAGTTCGGAGAGACGGGGGCCGAGGATGAAACGCCCCTGCATGTCCCTGGTGACCAGACGGTGGTGTTCGAGTGCGACGGCGAGTCTGTGGGCCGTGGGGCGCGCCAGACCGGTGGCGGCGACCAGCCCCGCCAACGTGGCGGGGCCCGACTCCAGTGCGCTGAGCACCAGAGCGGCCTTGTCGAGAACGCCGACGCCGCTAGTGTTGTCCATGCCCTAAGACTGCAGTCTCATTCCGCGAGACGCAAGTTCAATCTCGCCGGAAAAGCGCCACTCTGGATGCAGCAGCCCGGGAGACATCCAGGATGGGGCCTCGACAGAGTGTCCGCATCGTGGACACCGATCCGGCGTGCAGGTCGCGCGAAGCGCTCCGCACCGAGGGCGGCAGCTTTGACCTCGACGACACCGAGAAGGCCGGCAACGCGGCCGGCTGGAGGGAACCCGATGGGACGGACACTCGCAGAGAAGGTCTGGGACGACCACGTCGTGCGGCGCGCGGAGGGTGAGCCCGACCTGCTCTTCATCGACCTGCACCTGCTCCACGAGGTCACCAGCCCGCAGGCCTTCGACGGCCTGCGGCTGGCCGGCCGCCCGGTCCGCCGCACCGATCTGACGATCGCCACCGAGGACCACAACACCCCGACGCTGGACATCGACAAGCCGATCGCCGACCCGGTCTCCAAGGTCCAGTTGGAGACGCTGCGCCGCAACGCCGCCGAGTTCGGCGTCCGGATCCACTCGCTGGGCGACGTCGAGCAGGGCGTCGTCCACGTCGTCGGCCCGCAGCTCGGCCTGACCCAGCCCGGCATGACCGTGGTCTGCGGCGACTCCCACACCTCCACCCACGGCGCCTTCGGCGCGCTGGCCTTCGGCATCGGCACCAGCCAGGTCGAACACGTGCTGGCCACCCAGACGCTGCCGCTCGCGCCGTTCCGCACCATGGCGATCACCGTCGAGGGCGAGCTGCCCGAGGGTGTCACCGCCAAGGACCTGATCCTCGCCGTCATCGCGAAGATCGGCACCGGCGGTGGCCAGGGCTACGTCCTGGAGTACCGCGGTTCGGCGATCCGGAGCCTGTCCATGGAGGCCCGGATGACCATCTGCAACATGTCGATCGAGGCGGGCGCCCGGGCCGGCATGATCGCCCCGGACGAGACCACGTTCGAGTACCTCAAGGGCCGCCCGCACGCCCCCCGGGGCGCGGACTGGGACGCCGCCGTCGCGTACTGGAACACCCTGGGCACCGACGAGGACGCGGTGTTCGACCACGAGATCTTCATCGACGCGAACGAGCTGACCCCGTTCGTCACCTGGGGCACCAACCCCGGCCAGGGCGCTCCGCTGGGCTCCGCCGTCCCGCACCCCGAGGACTTCGCCGACCCGCAGGAGCGCACCGCCGCCGAGAACGCCCTGAAGTACATGGGTCTGGAGGCGGGCACCCCGCTGCGCGAGGTCAAGGTCGACGCCGTCTTCGTCGGCTCCTGCACCAACGGCCGCATCGAGGACCTGCGCGCCGCCGCCGCCGTGCTGGACGGCCGCCGGATCGCCGACGGCGTACGGATGCTCGTCGTGCCGGGCTCGGTGCGCGTCGCCCTGCAGGCCGTCGAGGAGGGCCTGGACAAGGTGTTCACCGCGGCCGGCGCCGAGTGGCGGCACGCGGGCTGCTCGATGTGCCTGGGCATGAACCCCGACCAGCTCGCCCCCGGCGAGCGCTGCGCCTCCACCTCGAACCGCAACTTCGAGGGCCGGCAGGGCAAGGGCGGCCGCACCCACCTGGTCTCCCCGCAGGTCGCCGCCGCGACCGCCGTCCTGGGCCGGCTGGCCGCCCCGTCCGACCTGACCGCCGACATCGCCGTGGAGGCCTGAGCCATGGAGAAGTTCACCACCCACACCGGCCGGGCCGTCCCGCTGCGCCGCAGCAACGTCGACACCGACCAGATCATCCCCGCCCACTGGCTGAAGAAGGTGACCCGCTCCGGCTTCGAGGACGGGCTGTTCGAGGCCTGGCGCAAGGACGAGTCGTTCATCCTCAACCAGCCGGAGCGCCGGGGCGCCACCGTCCTGGTGGCCGGTCCCGAGTTCGGCACCGGCTCCTCGCGCGAGCACGCCGTCTGGGCGCTGCAGAACTACGGCTTCCACGCCGTCATCTCGTCGCGCTTCGCCGACATCTTCCGTGGGAATTCCCTTAAGAACGGTCTGCTGACGGTCGTCCTGCCGCAGGAGACGGTGGAGCGCCTCTGGGTCCTCACCGAGAGTGACGCCGGCGCCGAGATCACGGTCGACCTGGAGGCCCGCGAGGTCCGGGCCGAGGGTGTCACCGCGCCGTTCGAACTGGACGACAACGTCCGCTGGCGGCTGCTCAACGGCCTGGACGACATCAGCATCACGCTGCAGAACGAGGCCGACATCGCCGCGTTCGAGGCGACTCGCCCGGCCTTCAAGCCCCGCACCCAGCCCGCCGCCTGAGATCCCTTCAGAACAAGCATTCTGACGATCCGCCGGATGGCCCGCCCCCTCCTCGGGGGGGCGGGCCATCCGGCGTTCCGGAGGACGAGTTAGGGCCGCCGGGTCGCCCCCGATTGCCCATTTGGCTTTGCCCGAGAGGGCCCCGCGCATGCACAACTGCGGGTAGATGGCACAATCAGTGCATGCACCGGCACCATGAACCTCCGTACGCGGGCGGCGAACCCGCGCCTTCGGAGTCCACGGGCCGGGGATCCGAACGCCGAATTGACGAGCGGCCGGACGTCGCCTCCGCACCTGCTGAGGGGCCGGACGACCCGGAAGTCGCAGCGCTCTACGCGCTTGTGGCCGAGCGGTTGAAGCAAGCTCACGACCGTGTGCATGCGCTGAACGTGTCTACGGATGCAAAGACCGCTCTCACCCGTCAACTCCTCATCGTCACCGAGGCCGCCAAGCGCGATCTTCCGGAGGCGGCAAGGCGGTTGAGTCGGTTTGTGCATGACCTCGACGAGGGGCGCCCGCCGCTCGGCTGAGGTCGCCGACGCGCAAATCCATTGCGACACTAGGGTGATTCGCGCGTTTGGTAATTGAAAGTCCGCAGATACATACCTAACGTGCGAAAAGAACGGATGGAATCATCCGGCGCCCGTTTCCGAAGGGGAAGACGTGAACAAGGCTCAGCTTGTCGAAGCGGTGGCCGAGCAGCTGGGCGGTCGCAAGGCTGCCGCAGAGGCCGTCGACGCAGTGCTCGACACCATGGTCCGTGCCGTTGTGGCCGGTGACCGGGTTTCGGTCACCGGTTTCGGCACCTTCGAGAAGGTGGAGCGCTCCGCGCGCTTCGCCCGCAACCCGCAGACCGGCGAGAAGGTCAAGGTCAAGAAGACCTCGGTGCCCCGCTTCCGTCCGGGCCAGGGCTTCAAGGACCTGGTCAGCGGCAGCAAGAAGCTGCCGAAGGAAGGCCCCTCGGTGAAGAAGGCCCCCAAGGGCTCCCTCACCCCGGGCAAGAGCGGCGTCGCCGCCACCCCGGCCGCCAAGCGTGCCGCCACCAAGCGCGCCGCCGCTGCCGCCGCGCCGGCCGCCAAGAAGGCCGCCGCCAAGAAGACGGCC
>NZ_JBEZGX010000036.1:0-87048 GCF_040650235.1 Kitasatospora sp. NPDC048722 | reverse complement strand
CCACCACCGCCGCCGCCAAGAAGACCACGGCGACCGCCACGAAGAAGACGGCCGCCGCCAAGAAGACGGCCACCACCGCCGCCGCCAAGAAGACCACGGCGACCGCCACGAAGAAGACGGCCGCCGCCAAGAAGACGGCCACCACCGCCGCCGCCAAGAAGACCACCGCGACCGCCAAGAAGGCGACCGCCACGGCCAAGAAGACGGCTCCGGCGAAGAAGACCGCCACCCGCAAGACCACCGCGCGCAAGACCACCGCCAAGTAGTCCCGCGCAGCGTCCTCGGACGGCTTTCGAGAGAAGCCGTGGCGCACCCGTTCCCGCATGACGCGGAGGCCGGGCCGCCACGGCTCTTTCGCGTTCCGGGCGTCCGGCCGGCCCCGCCGGCCGGGTCCGGTTCAGCCGTCGGCCGGGTCCGGGAAGGTCTGGAGCGTCAGGAAGACCACGCGGCGCGCCTCGCCGCTGCCCTCGGTGCGGATGCGCACCCGCTGGCCGGGCCGCAGCAGCCGCAGGCCGCCGGCGTCGAACGCGGCCGCGTCGAACGGCACCGGGGTCCCGTCGTCGAGCAGCACGGAGCCGGCCCGGGTGGCGGGGTCGAAGGTGAACGCGGTGGCCTGCATGCCAGCAGCATAGCGAGCGGGTCCGACAGTCCCGGGCGGCGTCTCGCGTGGCGTGCGTCAGGAACGGCCGATGAGGGCGAACAGGGCGCTCGTGTGGGGGCCGACGCCGAGGGCCAGGGCCTCGCCGAGGTCCGCGCCGGTGTCGACGTCCCGGCGCACCGACTCCACGTCCGCCAGGCGCAGTTCGAGCGCACCGCCGGCCGCGTGCCGGGCCCGCGAGCCGTCCCCGAACGCGGGGGCGAGCGGGCTGCCGGGGGCACAGGCGAGCAGCGTCGTGCCGAGGCCGGGGGAGTCCGGCAGGAAGGCCCGGCCCCGGGACGGCACCGCGACCAGCACCCGGGCCAGTTCGGCCGGCCGCAGCGCCGGCAGGTCCGCCGAGAGGGCGGCCAGCGGCGCGTCCGGGGCGAGCGCCAGCGCGGCCGACGCCCCGTGCGCCAGCGCCCGGTTGAGGCCGCCGCCGGGTTCGTCGGCCACCACCACGGCGCCGAGCGCGGCCAGCCGCGGGCCGGCCGCGGGGTCCCGCGTGACCACCAGGACGCGGGCGACGCCCGGGGTCGCGAGCGCGGCGGTGACGGTGTCGAGCGCGAACGAGAGCGCCAGGTCGGCCCGGTGCGGCCCGGCGTACGGGGCCAGCCGGGACTTGGCGAGGGCGAGCGGCTTGAGCGGCAGCACCAGCGACCAGCCGGCGGTGGGTGCGGCGGGCGCGACGGGCCCGCTGGGGCGTACGGTGTCCTGGGTCATCGGCGTCATTGTGACGCCGGTCCCGGAGCCCCCGCCAGGCCGTCCCAGCTGTGCGGACGTGCGTTTGATCACGGCCGCCCGGTGTGCTGGCGCGGTCGCTCGACAGTCGGTGAGCGGGCGGGCGACACTGTTCCGCGCCCGCGATCCGGGCACCGGGCGGCCGGTGCACCGGCGCCGGGAGGCAAGGACCGCGGCACCCCGTGTGCCGCACGGATGAGGAGGACCTGGGGTGGCCCGCCGCTCGCACGCCAAGTTCGGCAACGCCGACTACGGCATCTGGTACCGCTTTGCGGCCGTGCTGGTCAAGCCGGTGACGACCGCGCTGGTGAAGCCCGACTGGCGGGGCTGGGAGCACCTTCCCGAGAAAGGTGGATTCATCGCCGCGGTGAACCACAATTCGATCATCGACCCGCTGGTCTACGCGCACTGGCAGTACAACAGCGGCCGCCCGCCGCGGATTCTCGGCAAGTCCTCGCTGTTCTCGATTCCCTTCATCGGATTCATGCTGCGCAAGACCGGCCAGATTCCGGTGTTCCGCGAGTCGACGGACGCCGCGCAGGCGTTCCGCGCCGCGATCGACGCCGTCAACAACGGCCAGTGCGTGCAGTTCTACCCCGAGGGCACCCTCACCCGGGACCCGGACCTGTGGCCGATGACCGGCAAGAGCGGCGTCGCCCGGGTCGCGCTGATGACCGGTGCGCCGGTCATCCCGGTCGCGCACTGGGGCGCCCACGAGATCATCCCGCCGTACGGCCGGCCCGGTTACGGGAAGGGCAAGTTCAACCTCTTCCCGCGCCACCGGGTGGTCGTCGCGGCCGGTCCGCCGGTGGACCTGAGCAAGTACCAGGGCATGGAGCTCACCGCCCAGGTGCTGGGCGACGCCACCGAGGACATCATGGCGGCGATCACCGCCGTGCTGGCCGGCGTGCGCGGCGAGGAGCCGCCCGCCGAGCGCTACGACATGCGCAGGGCCGCCCGCGAGCGGGCCGCCGCCGCGCTCGCCGAACGCCGCCGCGCCAAGGGCGGCCCGAACACCGAGGAGGCCGGTCAGTGACCCGCTGCGCCGTGATGGGGACCGGCTCCTGGGGCACCGCGTTCGCGATGGTGCTGGCCGACGCCGGCAGCGAGGTCGTGCTCTGGGCCCGCCGCCAGGAGCTGGCGGACGCGGTCAACACGACGCACGAGAACCCGGACTACCTCCCGGGCGTGCGCCTGCCCGACTCCGTCCGGGCCACCACCGACCCCGCCGAGGCGCTGGCCGGCGCCGACTTCGCCGTCCTGGTGGTGCCCTCGCAGACGCTGCGCGACAACCTGGCCGCCTGGGCGCCGCTGATCGAGCCGCAGACCGTCCTGGTCAGCCTCATGAAGGGCATCGAACTCGGCACCGCGAAGCGGATGAGCGAGGTCATCGACGAGGTCGCCAAGGTCGGCCGGGAGCGGGTCGCGGTGGTCAGCGGGCCCAACCTGGCCAAGGAGATCGCCAACCGCCAGCCCGCCGCCAGCGTCGTCGCCTGCAGCGACGAAGCGGTCGCCAAGCGGCTCCAGGCGGCCTGCCACACGCCGTACTTCCGCCCGTACACCAACACCGACGTGGTGGGCTGCGAGCTCGGCGGTGCGGTCAAGAACGTGATCGGCCTCGCGGTCGGCATGGCCGCGGGCATGGGGCTCGGCGACAACACCAAGGCGACGCTGATCACCCGCGGGCTGGCCGAGACCACCCGGCTCGGCGAGGCGCTCGGCGCCGACCCGCACACGTTCGCGGGCCTCGCCGGGATGGGCGACCTGGTCGCCACCTGCTCCTCGCCGCTGTCGCGCAACAACACCTTCGGCATGAACCTCGGCCGGGGCATGTCCCTCGCCGAGACGATCGCGGCGACCCGGCAGACCGCCGAGGGCGTCAAGTCCTGCGAGTCGGTGCTCGACCTCGCGCGGCGCAGCGGCGTCGACATGCCGATCGTCGAGGCCGTCGTGGACGTGGTGCACAACGGCCGGCCCACCCAGGAGGCGCTGCAGGCGCTCATGTCCCGCTCCGCGAAGGCGGAACGGCGCTGACCGCCGGGTGGCGACGTGGCGGGGCGGCTAACTTTCCGGAAACACGTCGCACGGTAGTCTCAAACGCGATATGAGCATCGAACAGTCCTCCCCGAACCCGTCCGCCCCGAAGCCCCGCGTCGCGCTGGTGTTCGGCGGGCGCAGCTCCGAGCACGCCATCTCGGTCTCCACCGCGGGCAGCGTGCTCAGGGCGATCGACCGCGACAAGTACGACGTGCTGCCGATCGGCATCACGCACGAGGGCCGCTGGGCGCTGACCAGCGACGAGCCGGCCCGGATGGCCATCACCGACGGCAGGCTGCCGGACGTGGCGCACGTCGCCGAGTCCGTGGACGGGCAGGTCGCGCTGCCGGTCTCGCCGGGCAGCCGCGAGGTCCTCCTCAGCGAGCCGGGGAGCACCCCCAAGGCGCTCGGCGAGGTCGACGTGGTGTTCCCGCTGCTGCACGGCCCCTGGGGCGAGGACGGCACCCTGCAGGGCCTGCTGGAGCTCTCCGGGGTCCCGTACGTGGGCAACGGCGTGTTCGCCAGCGCGGCCGGCATGGACAAGGAGTTCGCCAAGCGGATCCTCGCCTCGCACGGCCTGAACGTCGGCCGCTACACCATCGTGAACCGGCGCGACTGGGAGACCGAGGAGGGCCGCGCGGCCGTACGCGAACGGGTGGCCGAGCTCGGCCTGCCGCTGTTCGTCAAGCCCTGCCGGGCCGGCTCCAGCATCGGCATCACCAAGGTCAAGGACCTCGCCGAGCTGGACGCCGCGATCGAGGAGGCCCGCCGGCACGACCCCAAGCTGATCATCGAGGCCGGGGTGACCGGCCGCGAGATCGAGTGCGGCGTGCTGGAGTTCGAGGACGGTCCGCGGGCCAGCGTGCCCGGCGAGATCATGGTCGGCGGCGACTACGAGTTCTACGACTTCGAGGCCAAGTACATCGACTCCTCGGACGTCCGGATCCCGGCGGAGCTGTCGGCGGACGAGACCGCCGAGATCCGGCGCCAGGCGGTGGCGGCGTTCGAGGCCTTCGGCTGCGAGGGCCTCGCCCGGGTGGACTTCTTCCTGCTGGAGGACGGCACCTGGATGATCAACGAGATCAACACGATGCCCGGCTTCACCCCGATCTCGGCCTACCCGAAGATGTGGGAGGCCACCGGGGTCGCGTACCCGGAGCTCATCGACCGGCTGCTCCAGGCGGCGCTGCGGCGCTCGACCGGGCTGCGCTAGTCGCCCGCGCGACGACGGAGGGCGGGCCGGGAAGCTCCCGGCCCGCCCTCCGTCGGTCTCTCGTCCGTCCCGGTCAGCCGGGGACGTTCGCGTTGACGGCGCCGGACAGGGCGGCGACCGGGTCGAACGGGTTCGACGCGACGCCGTCCTGGACGGTCACCTCGACGTACGCCTTGCGCATGGTCGAGACGAAGCGGTAGCTGCCGTCGGTGAGCTTCTGGGCCCACCAGGTGACGTCGTCGGCCACGGGGGACCAGTCCCCGGCGTGGTCGCCGTCGAGCTCCTCGGGCCGGTCGACGCCGCAGCGCAGCACCGTCCGGGGCGAGGAGCCCCAGGCGGCGACGAAGGGCGAGGACGGCGACGGGTCCTTGCGGGCGTGCCCGAGGAGGTCCGGCGGCAACGCGCCGGCCAGGTTCCGGCAGTAGTCGGCCGCCTTGCCGGTCGGCGCCGGCACCTCGATGTCCGCCGGCTCGCTCCAACTGCCGAGCAGCACCACGACGGTGCAGGTCAGCGCGACGGGCATAGCGAGCCAGCGGACCGGCGCGGGCAGGGTCGCGAGGACGCGGGGGACACGGAGTTTGGCCACCCGCCGATCGTAGCCGGGGCTTACAGGTGGACCACCGGACAGGTGAGGGTGCGGGTGATGCCCTCCACCTGCTGGACCTTGGCCACGACCAGACGGCCGAGGTCGTCCACGGTGTCGGCCTCGGCCCGGACGATCACGTCGTAGGGGCCGGTGACGTCCTCGGCGGTGAGCACGCCGGGGATCTTGGAGATCGACTCGGCCACGGCGGTGGCCTTGCCGACCTCGGTCTGGATCAGGATGTACGCCTGTACCACGGGGGCCTCCCGGCGGCCGGTTGGGGGGGATCGCCGCCGTGCTCGCCCGGGGGGACGTCGGGTGGGAAACGGGCTCACCGGCAGTCTGATCACCACGCTACCGCGCAGCGGGCCGGGGAGGGGAGACCTCTGCACCCCGGGAGGGCGTACGCTGCGCGCGGGGGAGCGACGGGGATCGGATCCGGATGGCAGCGCGATCCGGGACGGCAGCACGATTCGGCTTGAAGTGCGAGAGGACGGCAGATGCAGGGGACCGTGGGCGAGCTCGGCGAGTTCGGCCTCATCAGGGAGCTGACCGCCCGGGTACCGCTCACCGACGCGGTCGACCTCGGCCCGGGCGACGACGCGGCAGTGGTGAAGGCCCCGGACGGCCGGGTGGTGGCCACCACGGACGTCCTGATCGAGAACCGGCACTTCCGCCGGGACTGGTCCACCGCCTACGACGTCGGCCGCAAGGCCGCCGCCCAGAACCTAGCCGACGTCGCCGCGATGGGCGCGGTGCCGACCGCGATACTGCTGGGCCTGGTCGCCCCCGCCGACCTGCCCACCACGTGGGCCACCGAGCTGATGGACGGGCTGCGCGACGAGTGCCAGGTGGCCGGCGCGACCGTGGTCGGCGGCGACGTGGTGCGCGGCGACACCGTCACGCTCGCCATCACGGCGCTCGGGGACCTCCAGGGGCGCGCGGCCGTGCTGCGCTCCGGCGCGCAGGTGGGGGACGTGGTCGCGGTGACCGGCTGGCTGGGCTGGTCCGCCGCCGGCCTGACGGTGCTCCAGCGCGGCTTCCGTTCCCCGCGCGCCTTCGTCGAGGCGCACCGCCGCCCCGAGCCGCCGTACCACGCCGGCCCGGCCGCGGCCGAGTTGGGCGCGACCTCGATGATCGACGTGAGCGACGGGCTGGTCGCCGACCTCGGACACGTGGCCCGCGCCAGCGACGTGGACATCGACCTGAAGGCCGCGGACTTCGACGTCCCGGCGCAGATGGCCGACATCGGCCAGGCCGTCGGGGTGGACCCGCTGGTCTGGGTGCTGTCCGGCGGCGAGGACCACGCGATCGTGGCGACCTTCCCGCGCGGGATCCAACTCCCGGCCCGCTGGCGGGTGGTGGGCGAGGTGACCGGCCGGCCCCGGGGCACCCGCGGCGGCCGGGTGACGGTCGACGGCGCGCCCTGGGACCGGGTCGGCGGCTGGGACCACTTCGCCGAGTGACGTACGCAGTACGGCTGATGCTGCTCGGACACGGGTACGGCACGTCACGCTCCCGGGTGCCGCGGACGGGATTCGCGGGTCGGTTCTGCGTAGGCTTGCGAGGGATCGAGCCCGCCCGCCCTCCGGCGCGGGTGGTCCGGACCACTGCGAGCGGAGAACGCACCAACCATGCGCATCGGTGTTCTGACCAGCGGCGGCGACTGCCCCGGCCTCAACGCGGTGATCCGCTCCGTGGTGCACCGGGGCACCGATGTGCACGGTGACGAGATCGTCGGGATCCTGGACGGCTTCCTCGGTCTGATCGAGGGCCGCACCCGCCTGGTCTCGCACGACGACGTCACCGGTCTGCTCACCCTCGGCGGCACCATCCTCGGGTCGGCCCGGGTCCGGCGCGAGCGGATCGCCTGGGCGGTGGAGAACGCCAAGACGCTGGCCCGGGACATCGGCATCGACGCGCTGATCGCGATCGGCGGCGAGGGCACGCTGACCGCCGCCAAACTGTTCAGCGAGGCCGGACTGCCGGTGGTCGGGGTGCCGAAGACCATCGACAACGACATCGACGCCACCGACGTCACCTTCGGCTTCGACACCGCGGTGCACGTCGCGACCGAGGCGATCGACCGGCTGAAGACCACCGCCGAGTCCCACCAGCGCGTCATGGTGGTCGAGTTGATGGGCCGGCACACCGGCTGGATCACGCTCACCGCGGGCATGGCCGGCGGCGCCCACGGCATCCTGATCCCGGAGAAGCCGTTCGACATCGAGGCGGTGGCCCGGATGGTCGAGGACCGCTTCGCGCGCGGCAAGAAGTTCGCCATCATCGCGGTCGCCGAGGGCGCCGCCCCGATGCCCGGCACGATGCGCTTCGACCACGGCGAGGTGGACCAGTTCGGGCACCGGACGTTCGGCGGGATCGGCAACCGGCTCGCCAACGAGCTGGAGAACCTGCTCGGCAAGGAGGCCCGCCCGGTGATCCTCGGCCACACCCAGCGCGGCGGCACCCCGACCGCGCGGGACCGGGTGCTCGCGACCCGGTTCGGGTGGCACGCCGTGGAGGCCGTGCACGCGGGCGCGTTCGGGCACTTCACGGCGCTGTGCGGGACCTCCATCGAGCTGCGGCCGGTCGCGGACGCGGTGACCAGGCTGAAGACCGTGCCGGAGGACCGCTGGGCGGAATCGGAAGCCGTGCTCTGAGCGGCCGCGGGTAGGTTGGGGACATGGTTTCGACTGCTCCTCCCCGCGTGCTCACCGTCGCCGGATCCGACTCCGGCGGCGGCGCCGGCATCCAGGCCGACCTCAAGGCCATGCTCGCCCTCGGCGTCCACGGCATGAGCGTGATCACCGCCGTCACCGCGCAGAACTCGCTCGGCGTCCAGGGCTACTGGGAACTGCCCGCCGAGGCCGTCCGGGCCCAGTTCCGCAGCGTGGTGGACGACATCGGCGTGCAGGCCGTGAAGACCGGGATGCTCGCGTCGATCGAGCTCGTCGAGACGGTCTCGGACCTGCTGGCCGGGGTGGACGCCCCGGTGGTCGTCGACCCGGTCGGCGTCTCCAAGCACGGGGACGCGCTGCTCGCCGCCGAGGCGGTCGCGACCGTCCGCGAGAAGCTGCTGCCGGTGGCCACCCTGGCCACGCCCAACCTGCACGAGGTGACGCAGCTCACCGGCCGCACCGTCGAGGACGAGGGGCAGATGCTGGACGCCGCCAAGGCGCTGCTCGACCTCGGGCCGCGCTGGGTCCTGGTCAAGGGCGGGCACCTGGAGGGCGAGGCCGCCGACCTGCTGTACGGCGGGCCGGGGGAGGAGCACTGGTACCGGGCGCCGCGCTACGACAACCGGCACACCCACGGCACCGGCTGCACGCTGGCCAGCGCGATCGCCGCCGGACTCGCCAAGGGCGAGCCGCTGCCGGAGGCCGTCGGCTCGGCCAAGGAGTACATCACCGGCGCGATCGCGGGCGGCTTCGCCCTCGGCGCCGGGATCGGCCCGGTCGACCACGCCTGGCGCTGGCGCTGACGAACGCCGGTGGGCGGGCCCTCGTCAGGACCCGCCCACCGCGCCGGCGCCCGCGGGAGGCCCCGGCACGCCCGGAGAAAACAGTGGAGGCCGGTCCATCCGAGGATGGACCGGCCTCCACTGGAGGACCGGCATGCCGGTCTGCGCGTCAGCGCGAGACCTTACCGGCCTTGATGCACGAGGTGCAGACGTTGAGCCGCTTCGGCGTCCGCCCAATCACAGCGCGCACCGTCTGGATGTTGGGGTTCCAACGACGGGGGGTACGGCGGTGCGAGTGGGAGATGCTGTTGCCGAAGCCCGGCCCCTTGCCGCAGACGTCGCAGTTGGCAGCCACAGGAGTCACTCCAAGACTTCAGATCAGTTACGTTCGACAACCCACCAGGACACCGGAACACTCGCGTGAACCGGACCGACCTGGGGGGTGCGCCCGGATTGTTCCAGGCAACCGGAAGAGCATACAACGCTTGCTCCCGTTCAACGAAACTACCATGACCGCCCGGGTGATCGCTCCGGCCGACGGCCCGGGCGACCCCTCCCGGCCCCCGATAACCTGCCGGTATCACCCCTCGCCGTTCGACCTGAGGCCATCGCGGCGTCCCATCCGGAGGAGACCTGGTGCTGCACACGCTCGACGCCCCGGCCGTGCGCACCTGGTGCCAGCTCGCCCTGCGCGCGCTCGGCCAGGCGCGCGAGGAGATCGACGCGCTCAACGTCTATCCCGTCCCGGACGGCGACACCGGCACCAACCTCTACCTGACCGTCGAGTCCGCCGCCGCCGAGGTGGAGAGCCGCTTCGCCGACCCGGCCGCCGAGCCGGCCCCCGGCCTGGCCGACACGGTCCGGGCGATGGCCCGCGGCGCGCTGGTCGGCGCCCGCGGCAACTCCGGCGTGATCCTCGCCCAGTGGCTGCGCGGCGCCGCCGAGACGCTGGCCGGCGGCGGCGGCGCCGACCAGCTGCGGGCCGCCCTCCAGCGGGCCGCCGACTCCGCCTACCAGGCCGTCGCGGAACCCGTCGAGGGCACGCTGCTGACCGTCGCCCGGGTCGCCGCCCGGGAGGCCGTCCGGGCCGGGGACGGGCTCGCGCAGGTCGCCGACACCGCGCACCGGGCGGCCCGGGACGCGCTGCGGCACACGCCCGAGCAGCTCGCCGTGCTCGCCGAGAACGGGGTCGTCGACGCCGGCGGGCGCGGCCTGGTGGCCGTCCTCGGCGCGCTCGCCGACGCCGTCGCCGGGCACCAGCCGATGGGGCCGGTCGCGCTGCGCGGGGACGTCCGGGCGATGGAGAGCTGCGAGGCCCACGTACGGCCGCCCGGCCCCGGCCACCCCGCCTTCGAGGTCATCTACCTGCTGGACGCCCCCGACGACGCCCTGCCCGCGCTGCGCGAGCGGCTCGGCGGGCTCGGCGACTCCCTCGTGATCGGCGGCGGCGACGGCCTGTGGAACGTGCACGTCCACGTGGACGACGCCGGCGCCGCCGTCGAGGCCGGCATCGGGGCCGGCCGGCCGCACCAGATCCGCATCACCCACTTCGCCGAGGCCGCCGCCCGCTCCGGCGCCGCCGCCGAGCCGGGCGAGCGCGAGGAACCGGCCCGCGCGGTGCTCTCCGTGGTGTGCGGCGAGGGCCTCGCCGAACTCTGCGAGCAGGCCGGCGCCGTCGTGCTCCGCGCCGACCCGGACCGCCCCACCGCCAGCGCCGAACTCGCCGCCGCCGTCCGGAGGTCGGGCGCGCGCGAGGTCGTCCTGCTGCTCAACGACCCCGAACTGCGCGCCGCCGCCGGTGCCGCTGCCGACCAGCTCCGCGAGGAGGGCGTGCGGATCGCCGTCCTGCCCACCCGCTCGCCGGTGCAGGGGCTCGCGGCGCTCGCGGTGCACGAGGCCGGGCGCCGTTTCGACGAGGACGTGGTCGCCATGACCTCCGCCGCCGGGGCCACCCGCTACGCCGAACTCGCCGTCGCCGAGGGGGAGTCCTGGACGATGGCCGGGGTCTGCCAGGCCGGGGACGTGCTCGGCCTGATCGACGGGGACGTCGCGGTGATCGGCGCCGCTCCGGCCGAGGTCGGGGCCAGCGTGCTGGACCGGATGCTCGGGGCGGGCGGCGAACTCGTCACCCTGATCCTCGGCGAGGGCGCGGACGACGCGCTCGCCGAGCACCTCGTCGCGCACGTGCGCCAGGGCCGGCCCGAGGTGGACACGGTGGTCTTCCACGGCGGCCGGGAGGCGGCCCCGCTGCTGATCGGGGTCGAGTAGGCGCCGGACGGGGCCGGCGGAGCGGCCCGGTTTGTCGGCGCTTTGGTGTAAACAAGGGCCTGATGGGCGCTCTCGATGAACCACTGACCAAGCTCGTCGGCGACCGCACCGCGAAGGTGCTCGCCGACAGCCTCAAGCTGCGCACGGTCGGGGACCTCCTGCACCACTACCCCCGCCGCTACGTCGAACGCGGCCAGCTCACCAGCCTGGACGAGCTGGAGGTCGACGAGCACGTCACCGTGCTGGCCCGGATCGAGAAGGTCACCCTCATCCCGTTCCGCGGCCGCAAGGGCGACCGGCTGGAGGTCGTCGTCACCGACGGCCGCAGCCGGCTCTCGCTGGTGTTCTTCAACCAGGGCTGGCGGCAGAAGGAGCTGAGGTCCGGCGCCCAGGGCCTGTTCGCGGGCAAGGTCAACGTCTTCAACCGCACCCGCCAGCTGGTGTCGCCGGACTACCAGCTGCTCGACGAGGACGCCGGGTCGGACGCCGCGCAGCAGTTCGCCGGCCGCCTCATCCCGGTGTACGGCGCGAGCGCCCAGATGCCCAGCTGGAAGCTGTCGATCTGCATCGACACCGCGCTCACCAAGCACCTCGGCGACGTCGGCGAGCCGCTGCCCGCCGAACTGCGCGAGCGGCACGACCTGATCCCGCTCCCGGAGGCCCTGGAGCTGATCCACCGCCCGCGCAGCCAGGCCGACCGCGAGCGCGCCCAGAGCCGGCTGCGCTGGGACGAGGCCTTCGTCCTCCAGGTCGCCCTCGCACAGCGCCGGGCCGCCGAGTCCGCGCTGCCCGCCAAGCCGCGCCGGGCCCGCGAGGGCGGCCTGCTGGACGCGTTCGACGAGCGGCTGCCGTTCGCCCTCACCGAGGGGCAGCGGAAGGTGTCCGCCGAGATCGCCGCCGACCTCGCGAGCGAGCACCCGATGCACCGGCTGCTCCAGGGCGAGGTCGGCTCCGGGAAGACGCTGGTCGCGCTGCGCGCGATGCTCGCCGTGGTGGACGCCGGCGGCCAGGCCGTCCTGCTCGCGCCCACCGAGGTGCTCGCCCAGCAGCACCACCGTTCGATCGTCGAGATGATGGGCGACCTCGCCGAGGGCGGCATGCTCGGCGGCTCCGACCTCGGCACCCGGGTCGTGCTGCTCACCGGCTCGATGGGCGTCCCGGCCCGCCGCCAGGCGCTGCTCGACATGGCCTGCGGGGACGCCGGGATCGCCATCGGCACCCACGCGCTGATCGAGGACAAGGTCCAGTTCCAGGACCTCGGCCTCGTCGTCGTCGACGAGCAGCACCGCTTCGGCGTCGAGCAGCGCGACGCGCTGCGCGCCAAGGGCGACCAGCCGCCGCACCTGCTGGTGATGACCGCCACCCCGATCCCGCGCACGGTCGCGATGACGGTCTTCGGGGACCTGGAGACCTCCGTCCTGGACCAGCTCCCGGCCGGCCGCTCCCCGATCTCCACCCACGTCGTCCCCGCGGTCGAGAAGCCCAACTTCCTCACCCGCGCCTGGGAGCGGGTCCGCGAGGAGGTCGGCAAGGGCCACCAG
This sequence comes from Kitasatospora sp. NPDC048722, assembly GCF_040650235.1. NCBI lineage: Bacteria > Bacillati > Actinomycetota > Actinomycetes > Kitasatosporales > Streptomycetaceae > Kitasatospora > Kitasatospora sp. NPDC048722. The sequence continues at coordinate 74,568 of NZ_JBEZGX010000036.1, read as the reverse complement.
GCGTACGTCGTCTGCCCCCGCATCGGGGACGAGGAGCCGGCGGCCGATCCCAAGAAGAAGCGGAAGGCGGCCGAGGAGGACTTCGAGGACATCGCGGACGCCGGCGCCGGGAGCGACGAACGGCGGCCCCCGCTCTCGGTGGTGGAGACCGCCGAGAAGCTGGTGAAGGGTCCGCTGAGCGGCCTGCGGGTGGAGATCCTGCACGGCAGGCTCGCGCCCGAGGCCAAGGACGACGTGATGCGCCGGTTCTCGGCCGGTGAGGTGGACGTCCTGGTCGCCACCACCGTGATCGAGGTGGGCGTCAACGTCCCCAACTCCACCGCGATGGTCATCATGGACGCCGACCGCTTCGGAGTCTCCCAGCTGCACCAGCTGCGCGGCCGGGTCGGCCGCGGCAGCGCGGCGGGCCTGTGCCTGCTGGTCAGCGACATGCCCGCGGGCAGCGCGGCCCGGGCCCGGCTGGACGCGGTGGCCGGCACGCTGGACGGCTTCGAGCTGTCCCGGATCGACCTCGAACAGCGCCGCGAGGGCGACGTGCTGGGCCAGGCGCAGTCCGGCGTGAAGTCCTCGCTCAAGGTGCTCTCGGTGCTGGAGGACGAGGAGGTCATCCTCACCGCCCGGACGGAGGCGACCCGGTTGGTCGCCGAGGACCCGGAGCTCGCCGCCCACCCGGAGCTGCGCACCGCGCTGGAGAGCCTCGTCGACGAGGACCGCGCGGCCTACATGGAGAAGGGCTGAGCGGGCCGGTCGTACCCGCGCGGCCCGGGAATTGTCAGACCCCCGCGAGAGAATGAAGGTGTTCAGGACGCACCTCAAGGTGCGTACCTGGCGCGACACTTGGGGGTCCTGCCATGGCATTCCGTCATCTCAACGAGCTCCCGCTGGGCGACAAGGTCTTCCGGATCGAACTCGCCAGCGACGACGACCGCGAGGTCACCCTCACCCTGACCGGCTGGCGCGAGGGGGCGGCGGCCGCGCCGCTCGCCTCGGGCAAGCTCCGCCTGCCGGTCGAGGACGTCGCCTCGCTGCGGATCGCGCTCAACCGCGCGCTGCGGGCGCTGGCGATCGTCGCCGACGTCTCCGAGCCCATCCCCGACCGCGACGTGCTGCGCGAGCTGTACCCCGGCCACGGCGCCCCCTGGGTGCCGCAGCACGAGGAGGAGTTGGTCCGGCGCTTCCACGACGGCGAGACCGTCGCCCGGATCGCCGCCCGCTTCGGCCGCACGCCCGACTCCGTCCGCACCAAGCTGCGCGAGCTCGGGCACGACCCGCGCCGCCCCGAGTTCTGCCCGCCCGACGGCTGCCTGTCCTGGTCCCGCTACGCCTCGCCGGCCCTGCTCGGCGCGGCGGTCCCGGCGCAGTCGGCGGGCTCCGAGGCGAGCTAGGCGGCGCCCCCGCGGCCCCCACCGGTACGCCCGGCGGGGGCCGCACCGTCACTCGCCCGCTCGCCTCCTGCCCGGGGCGGGTAGCGTGGTCGGGCAGCGACGAAAGGACCTCCCACCACCATGACCCGCGTGATCGCCGGAGCGGCCGGCGGCCGCCGGCTGGCCGTACCGCCAGGCCGGGGCACCCGACCGACCTCCGACAAGGCCCGTGAGGCGATGTTCTCCACCCTGGAGGCGCTGCGCGGCACCCTGCACGGGAGCCGGATGCTCGACCTGTTCGGCGGATCGGGCGCGGTCGGCCTGGAGGCGCTGTCCCGGGGGGCCGAGCACGTCCTGCTGGTCGAGGCGGACGGCCAGGCGGCCCGGGTGATCCGCGAGAACGTCCGCACGATCGGCCTGCCGGGCGCGGAACTGAAGGCCGCCAAGGCCGAGAAGGTGATCGCCGGGCCGCCCCCGCAGGCCCCGTACGACCTGGTGTTCCTCGATCCTCCGTACGCCGTCACGGACGACGAGCTGCGCGAGATGCTGATCACACTCCTGGCCGGGGGCTGGCTCGCGGAGGACGCACTCGTCACCGTGGAGCGCAGCACCCGCGGCGGAGAGTTCGGCTGGCCCGACGGCTTCGAGGTGCTGCGCTCCCGCCGCTACGGCGAGGGCACGCTCTGGTACGGTCGCGCCGCCGCCCGCCAGCACGAGTAGCGGGCCGAGGCCCGCAGCAGCCGTCACCCCACGAGGGAGCACAAACGCCATGCGCCGAGCCGTCTGCCCCGGTTCGTTCGACCCGATCACCAACGGCCACCTCGACATCATCGAGCGGGCCTCGAAGCTCTACGACGTGGTGCACGTCGCGGTGCTGATCAACCGGAGCAAGCGGGGCATGTTCAGCGTCGAGGAGCGGATCGGCCTGATCGAGGAGGTCACCGCGGACTTCGGGAACGTGGTGGTCGAGTCGCACCACGGCCTGCTGGTGGACTACTGCCGCGAGCGCGGCATCCCCGCGATCATCAAGGGGCTGCGGGCCGTCAGCGACTTCGACTACGAGCTGCAGATGGCCCAGATGAACCACGGGTTGACGGGCGTCGAGACGCTGTTCGTGCCGACCTCGCCGACGTACAGCTTCCTGTCCTCGACGCTGGTCAAGGAGGTGGCCTCGTACGGCGGCGACGTCTCGCACCTGCTTCCGGAGACGGTGCACCGCAGGCTGGTCGAGCGGATCGCGGAGCGCAAGGCCGAGCAGTAGTCCGGCCGTTCCCTTCCTGCCGCTTCGTCATGGTTTGTCCGTGTCGCCGGGATCCCCCGGAGGCCCGGCCCGGCTCGGGCGTTGTGACCGCGCCCCGCAGTGGCCGTACAGTCTGTATTCCTGCCCTGCGGTGAGGTCCACCGCGCCGGGCCTGCCTCCGCCGGACCGTCGGCGGCACACGGAAAGACGAAGCCCCGTGGACGTGCAGAACAAGGTCGACGAGATCGTGGCGGCGATCGAGAACGCCCGCTCGATGCCGATGTCGGCCTCCTGCGTGGTGAACCGGGCCGAGCTGATCGGCCTGCTCAACGACCTCAAGGCGGTCCTGCCCGCCGAACTCGCCCAGGCGCAGTCGGTGATGGCCGACCACGAGCAGGTGGTGGCCGGCGCCCAGGCCGAGGCCGACCGGATCATCCAGGGTGCGCACGCCGAGCGCGGCTCCCTGATCTCGGACACCGAGGTGGTCCGCCGGGCCCAGGCCGAGGCCGACCGGATCCTCGCCGAGGCGCGTTCCGAGGTGGACACCAAGCGGGCCGAGGCCGACGACTACGTGGACAGCAAGCTCGCCAACTTCGAGGTCGTGCTGACCAAGACGCTCGGCGCCGTCGGCCGCGGCCGGACCAAGCTGCGCGGCGACTCCAGCGTCTTCGAGAACGAGTACGACGGCGAGACGGACGGCGAGGAGTTCCGGCCGCAGCGGGTCAGCCCGAGTCCCGAGGTCGACGAGTACGTCGATGTGAAGCTCGCCACCCTGGAGAACGTCCTCAGCGCGACCCTGGAGGCCGTCGGCAAGGGCCGCGACAAGCTCCTCGGCAAGCGGCCGATCGACGAGCTGGGCGCCTACCTGGCCGCCGCCGACGAGGCGCAGCAGGCCAAGGAGCGGGCCGAGGCGGTCGCGGCGGGCTTCGCCGCCGAGGGCGACGGCGAGGAACTCGCCTGGTACCGCGAGGACGTGCCGCAGCAGCAGAGCTGGCCGGAGCAGACCCCGGCCGCGGCCGGCTGGCAGAACCCCGGCGCCGACCAGTACGCCGCGGCGGCCCAGCAGCAGGGCGGGCAGTACGCCGAGGTGTACGGCGGCGGCTTCGACCCGGCCGCCCAGGGCGACCCGTACGCGGCCCAGTGGGCCCACCAGCAGCAGGACGCCACGGGCGCGTACCCGCAACAGCAGCAGCACGGGGACTACACGGGCCAGCAGCACGCCGACTACGGCTATCCGCAGCAGCAACAGGGCTACGGTGCGCAGCAGTACGACGCCTACGGCTACCCGCAGCAGCCCGCCGCCCCGCCGGTCGTGCCGCAGCAGCAGCCCGGGTTGGACGAGACGAGCTTCTTCGACACCAGCATGATCGACATGACCAGGCTGCGGGAGCTCGGCGGGCGCTGAGCACCGGTCCCGGGTCGTTCCTCCGGGACCGAAGTTGGGCCTGGCGGGAGACTCCGGTAGTCTGACCACTCCGGCCTCTCCATGTCGGACTCTCGGCTTGCCCTCGCAACGCCGCCGTACATGGGGCCCCACCGATCACCTTCCATGGAAGTCAGGACACCTTGAACCGCCTCGACCACCGCGACCCCCTCGTGTTCGACACGCACGAGCTCGGCCGCCGTCCGGGTTCGATGCGCAAGGTGTCCCGCACCCTGGAGGCCCCCGAGGGCTTCGGGATCATCGACGTGATCGGCGTCCCGGAGAAGAGCGAGATCCAGCTGGAGCTCCGCCTGGAGTCCGTGGTCGAGGGCGTGCTGGTCACCGGCACCGCCGAGGCCCGGGTCGAGGGCGAGTGCGTCCGGTGCCTGGAGCCCGTCGAGTTCGACATCGACGTGGACTTCCAGGAGCTGTACTACTACCCGGAGTCCGACGAGCGCCACCGCGCCCGGACCACCGGGACCGAGGACCTCGACGAGGACTCGGAAGAAGAGACTTACCGCCTGGAGGGCGATTTCTTCGACCTCCAGCCGGTGCTGCGTGACGCGGTGGTGCTCGCACTGCCGCTGCAGCCGGTGTGCCAGGACGACTGCCTGGGCCTGTGCTCCGAGTGCGGAGCGCGCCTGAGCGACGACCCGGCCCACCACCACGATGCCGCCGACCCCCGGTGGGCGGCTCTGCAGGGACTCTCCGCCGCCCCCGGCGACGAGGGTGACGGGATCAAGAACAGCGACACCCGTGAGGGTGCCGCCGAGAACCAGGAGAAGTAGCCGTGGCTGTTCCGAAGCGGAAGATGTCGCGCAGCAACACGCGCCACCGCCGTTCCAACTGGAAGGCCGTCGTTCCGGCCCTCGTGGCGTGCGACCGCTGCCACGAGCCGAAGCTCGGCCACATCGCGTGCCCCAGCTGCGGCACGTACAACCGCCGCCAGGTCCTCTCGGTCTGATCGGCGGGGTGCACGGATCGATGTCGGACGGTAACTCCACCCGCAAGGCGTCCTCCGCCCCGAAGGGTCCTTCGGGCGGTGGCAAGGCCGGTGGGCCGGCTTCGACCGAATACGACGTCCTGGAAGGGCGCCTCGGGTACACGCTCGAGCGCGCCCTTCTGGTACGTGCCCTGACCCACCGCTCGTACGCGTACGAGAACGGCGGGCTGCCCACCAACGAGCGCCTGGAGTTCCTCGGCGACTCGGTGCTGGGCCTCGTGGTGACGGACACCCTCTACCGCGTCCACCCGGACGTCCCCGAGGGCACCCTCGCCAAGCTGCGCGCCGCGGTGGTCAACTCCCGCGCGCTCGCGGACGTCGGGCGCGGGCTCGACCTGGGCGCCTTCATCCGCCTCGGCAAGGGCGAGGAGGGCACCGGCGGCCGCGACAAGTCGTCGATCCTCGCGGACACCGTCGAGGCCGTCATCGGCGCCGTCTACCTGGACCAGGGCCTGGACGCGGCCACCGAGTTCGTCCACCGCCTGTTCGACCCGCTGATCGAGGAGTCCTCTCAGCTGGGCGCGGGCCTGGACTGGAAGACCAGCCTGCAGGAGCTCACCGCCTCGGTGGGCATCGGTGTGCCCGAGTACGTGGTCATGGAGTCCGGTCCGGACCACGAGAAGACCTTCACCGCGGTGGCCCGCGTGGCCGGCCAGGACTTCGGCAGCGGCGTCGGCCGCTCGAAGAAGGAGGCCGAGCAGAAGGCCGCCGAGAGCGCCTGGCGCGCGATCAAGGAGAAGTACGCCGACCGGCTGCCCGCCGGCGCGTGACGAAGCAGTAGCCTTCCTCCTGCCGGTCCCTTTCCGCAGGAGGAATGCTGCCTTGCCCGAACTTCCCGAGGTCGAGGTCGTGCGCCGCGGACTGGCGAACTGGGTCGCCGGGCGGACCGTCGCCGACGTCCAGGTCCTGCACCCGCGCGCGGTGCGCCGCCAGCCCGCGGGCGCCGCCGACTTCGCCGCCCGGCTCACCGGGACGACGCTCGGCGCCGCGCAGCGCCGCGGCAAGTACCTGTGGCTGCCGCTGGCCGGCACCGGCACCGGATTCTCGCTGATCGGCCACCTCGGCATGAGCGGCCAACTCCTCGTCCAGGACCCGTCGGTGCCCGACGAGACGCACCTGCGGGTGCGGCTGTGCTTCACCGACGGCGGACGCGAACTGCGCTTCGTCGACCAGCGGACCTTCGGCGGCCTCGCGGTCGAGGAGGCCGAGGAGGGCGACCCGGAGGGCACGCCCGTCTCCATCGCGCACATCGCGCGCGACCCGCTCGACCCGCGCTTCGACGACGACGCCTTCACGGCCGCGCTGCGCGCCAGGCGCACCACCGTCAAGCGCGCGCTGCTCGACCAGACGCTGATCAGCGGCGTCGGGAACATCTACGCCGACGAGGCGCTCTGGCGCTCCAAGCTGCACTACGACCGGCCGACGGCGACGCTCACCCGCCCGCAGGCGGCCGTGCTGCTGGCCAACGCCCGGGACGTGATGACCGCGGCGCTGGCCGTCGGCGGCACCAGCTTCGACAGCCTGTACGTCAACGTGAACGGCGAGAGCGGCTACTTCTCGCGGGACCTCGACGCGTACGGCCGCGAGCACGAGCCCTGCCGCCGCTGCGGCACCGCGATCCGCCGGGCCGCGTGGATGAACCGCTCCAGCTACTACTGCCCCCGCTGCCAACGGGTGCCGCGGGAGCGCAGCGGGGGCTGACGGGCAGCGCTATTTGTGCGCGAGTTCGGGCTCCTGGTCGGCCGCGTCGCCGAGGGCTCCGTGGTCGCCCTGGCCGAAGTAGGCGACGCCGACGGCGGACACCACCGCGAGCACGAAGCCGACCACACCGAGCCAGCCGAGGCCGGACTTGGAGGAGTCGCCGAGCCACAGCACGCCGACCACGCCGGGCAGCACGGTCTCGCCGACCACCAGGGCGGCCGTCGCGCCGTTCACCGAGCCGATCTGCAGCGCGACCGTGTGCACGTACATGCCGCCCAGGCCGCCGATGATGATCGCGTACAGCGCCGGGTCGGAGAGCAGGCTGCCGAGCTCGAACGGCTCGACGCCGTTGAGGATGCGCACGCCGACGCCGAGGGCGCCGAAGCCGAGGCCGGACAGCAGACCGGCGACGACGGCGCCCTTCGAGCCCATCCGCCGCACCAGCAGGCCGCCGCCGACCAGCAGGACGGTGGTGATGATCAGCAGCCACCAGTGGAACGCCATCTCCGCGTGGTGGCCGCCCTCGGGGCCGGCCGAGACGGCCAGCAGCACCAGCGCCGAGCAGAGCACGCCGATCGACGCCCACTCCAGCTGCTTGAGCCGGATGCCGAGCAGCTTGATGCTCAGCACCGCGGTGATCACCAGGTTGGCGCTGATGATCGTCTGGGAGAGGAACAACGGCAGCAGCCGGGCGGCCAGTGCCCCGAGTCCGAAGCCGATCAGGTCGAGCACCGTGCCGAGGATGAACTCCCAGGTGACGGCGGCCTTCGCGGTCGAGGACAGGCTCGGCCCGCCGTGCTCGGTCGTGGCGGTGGAGACACCCTTGGCGGCCTCCTCGCGGGCGGACCGCCGGGAACCGACGGCCTGCAGGACCGAGCCGGTGCCGTAACAGGCGGATGCCGTCACGGCGGTGACGAGGCCGATGATCACCGAGCGCTCCGATCAGAGGGGTTGGGGCCACGAGGGGCGTTGGGTCAAGAGCGGGTAATGGGCCCGCGGTCCGGGACCACTATGCCCGTTCGCACGATACGGTCAGGACACCCCCTCCGACCGCTCCGGGCCTGCCGGGATGTACGTCCGGCCGCCTGCCGCGGTTCCCGGCGGTCGTCCGGTTCAGGGTGACTCGGGGGAAATCTCATCCCCGAGGAGGGGACCGCCCCGGCGTCCGGCGGGGAATCCCCACATCACCAGTATGCGAAGGGTATGGCGTGCTTCGCCGCCACTCGCGGTAGCGTCGGGTGCTATGAGAACCCTTGCTCGACGTTCCCGGGGCACCGGGCCGCTCGCCGTGGTCGCGGCGACGCTGCTCGGGCTTCTGCTCCTGCTCGCCCCGGCGGCCTCGGCGGCCGGTGGCCTGAGCGACGCCGCGGCCACCCTGAAGAAGGGCCAGGTCTACGTCGCCCCGACGATGCTGGACCGCTTCAGCCAGGCGCAGGCGGACGCCCTGACCAAGAAGATCGAGAAGGCCGACAAGCCGATCTTCATCGCGGTCGTCCCCGACAGCGCCAACAAGGACACCATCCTCACCGATCTGCGCACCCTGGTGGGCATCGACGGCGTCTACGGCGTCTGGCGCGGGACCGGAGGGTTCCTGGCCCACGCCGACCGCGGCGCGATGGGCGTCGGCGCCGCGGAGCGGATCTCGGGTGCCGTCGCCCGCGCGGACAAGGGCGACATCAACGCCACCCTGAACGACTTCGTCGACCAGGCCGCCCCGCAGACCAAGGGCACCGGGGTGAACCACAGCACCTCGATCGCCTGGGTGGTCATCCCGGTCGTGCTGCTCGCGCTGGCCGGCGCCGGTGTCTTCTTCCTCTTCCGCCGCGCCAAGAAGCGCAAGGAGGAGCAGGCCCGCGCCGAGCTGGAGCAGCTGCGCCGCGTGGTCGACGAGGACATCACCGCCTACGGCGTCGAGCTCGAGCGCCTGGACTTCAACCCGCGTGCCGCCGACGCCGACGACGTCCAGCGGACCGACTACAGCCACGCGCTCGACTCGTACGAGAAGGCCAAGCGCCTGATGGACGAGGCCAAGAAGCCCGAGGACGTCAAGGTCGTCACCGAGACGATCGAGGACGGCCGGTTCGCGCTGGCCACCCTGGCCGCCCGGCGCGACGGGCGCCCGCTGCCCGAGCGCCGTCCCCCGTGCTTCATGGACCCGCGCCACGGCCCCTCCGTCAAGGACGTCGACTGGGCCCCGGCCGGCGGTTCGGCCCGCAGCGTCCCGGTCTGCCAGGCCGACGCGGACCGCGTCGCCGCCGGCCTCGACCCGGCCGTCCGCACGGTGGACACCGAGTACGGCCCGCAGCCGTACTGGAACGCCGGCCCGGCCTACGCCCCGTACGCGGGTGGCTACTACAGCGGCTTCGGCGGCGGCGGGCTGCTGTCCGGCCTGCTGGTGGGCACCATGCTCGGCTCGATGATGAGCAGCGGCCCGGCCTACGCCGCGGCGCCGATGATGGAGGGCGGCCACCACGGCTACCAGGACCAGTACGAGGGCGGTGACTTCACCGGGGCGGACTTCAACGCCGGGGACTTCAGCGGTGGTGACTGGAGCGGTGGCGGCGACTTCGGCGGTGGCGGCGGCGACTGGTGACCCGCTGACCTGACGCGCCGACCCGACGCGCACCCCGCTGCGGCCCCGCCGGATCCTCCGGCGGGGCCGCGGTGTCGTCCGGGCCGGGTTTGAGAACACAACCCTGTGTGGCACGCTGGCGCCGTGACCCCTGACACCCCGGGCCCGGTCCCGTCGGTCCCCGCCGCCCTGCCCGGCCGTCCCTGCTCGATGGCGGCGGCGCTGCACGTCGTCGGAGAGAAGTGGGCCCTGCTGGTGGTGCGCGAACTGTTCTACGGCAACCACCGCTTCGACCGGATCGCCCGCAACACGGGCGCGCCCCGGGACCGGCTCACCGCCCGGCTGCGGGCGTTGGAGGAGGCGGGGATCGTCGAGCGGCGCGCCTACAGCGAGCGCCCGCCGCGCTACGAGTACCACCTCACCGAGGCCGGCCGTGACCTCGCCCCGCTCGCCCACGCGCTGCGCACGTGGGGCGACCGCTGGCTGCTGCCCGAGTCGCCGGTCACCTTCGACCACGAGCCGCCGGGGCACGAGCCCCACGCCTTCGACGCGGCCTGGGTCTGCCGCACCTGCGGCCGGGAGGCCCGGCGCGGCGAACTGCACGCGCGCGTGCACAGCCCGGGATGGACCGTCGAGGGGCCCGCGGAGCCGTGACCGTCCGCGGACCTGTGGCCGGGCCCGCGGCCGGTTAGGGTCGGGGCATGCACGGTCGCGACGCCCACAGTGAGGAACCGGTCCGGGTCACCGCCTGGGTCCGGGGGAAGGTCCAGCAGGTCGGCTTCCGCTGGTGGACCAGGGCTCGGGCGCTGGAGGTCGGTCTGACCGGCTACGCGAGCAACCTCGGCGACGGCCGGGTCCAGGTGGTGGCCGAGGGCCTCGCCGCCGACTGCGAGGAGCTGCTCGCGCTGCTCCGCGGCCCCGACACGCCCGGCAGCGTGAGCGGCGTGACCGAGATCTGGACCGCCGTCGGCGCCGGCTACGAGGGCTTCGAGATCCGCTGAAATCCGCCGCGGAGGGGCCCCGTGCGGTCCCCGGGGAAAAGATCCTCAACCGGCGGTGTCATACGGTTGCCATCCGGGCAGACTCGTGGTTGACTCCGCATCGAACGATGATCCACGAGCACCTGGTGGACCCGGGCCCGGACCCCCTCGGCGTGACGACACCGCCAGGCAGGTGACAGGGGCGCGGTAGCGTGCGGTGATCGTGTTGACCCTTTCCGTCTTTGGTGAGACGCTGGAAGCCCGCGCACACGACCGCGTTTTCCCGGTCGGCGCATGCCCTCGTGAGCGCAGCTCACGATGGTTGCGCCGCAGTGCCAAGCCGGCACTTACCGGTGGCGCGCCGCGCGTGCGTCCCCCTTCCCCCTAGACCTGTACCGTTCCGGTTCGGTCACTCAGCGTGGAGGACCATTCATCATGGCAAAGGCGCTTCTCGGGTACGTCGGCGGCCCCGACCCGCGAATGCTCTCCGAGATGCGACGGCTTCAGCAGCGCGTCCAGGACCTTGAAGCCGAGCTCCTTCGGATGCAGGCTGAGAACGACGCTCTCACCGCTGTCGCTGACGAGCACTCGCTGCTCAACAGCATCGATCTGGATCAGCGGGAGCCGGCTCTCACCTGAGTCCCGCCCGGTCCTCACAGATCGACGCCGCTGTGCACTGAGCCGCCCCGCAAGGGACGCAGCATGCAAGGGACGCCCGGTTGTGGCGTCCCTTCGTCGTGTCCGGGCGCCTTCGGCCGCCCGCCCGCCGGATACAGTCGCGGTCGGGGCCCGTGAACCCCGGCGAGCGATGAGGAGACCGGCGGCGTGCACCTGAAGAGTCTGACGCTGCGCGGGTTCAAGTCCTTCGCCTCCAGCACCACGCTGCGCTTCGAGCCCGGCATCACCTGCGTCGTCGGCCCGAACGGCTCGGGCAAGTCCAACGTCGTCGACGCGCTCTCCTGGGTCATGGGCGAGCAGGGCGCCAAGTCGCTGCGCGGCGGCAAGATGGAGGACGTCATCTTCGCCGGGACCAGCGGGCGCGCCCCGCTCGGCCGCGCCGAGGTCAGCCTCACCATCGACAACACCGACGGCGCGCTGCCCATCGAGTACGCCGAGGTGACCATCACCCGGACGATGTTCCGCAACGGCGGCAGCGAGTACGCGCTCAACGGCCGGACCTGCCGGCTGCTCGACATCCAGGAACTGCTCTCCGACTCCGGCATCGGCCGCGAGATGCACGTCATCGTCGGCCAGGGCCAGCTGGACTCCGTCCTGCACGCCGACCCGATGGGCCGCCGGGCCTTCATCGAGGAGGCGGCCGGCGTGCTCAAGCACCGCAAGCGCAAGGAGAAGGCGCTGCGGAAGCTCGACGCGATGCAGGCCAACCTCAACCGCGTCCAGGACCTGGTGGCCGAACTGCGCCGCCAGCTCGGCCCGCTCGGCCGGCAGGCCAGGATCGCCCGCCGCGCCGCCGGCATCCAGGCCGACCTGCGCGACGCCCGGCTGCGGCTGCTCGCCGACGACCTGCTCGCCCTCCGCAAGGCCGTCGAGGCCGAGATCGCCGACGAACTGGCGCTGCGCCTGCGCCGCACCACCGTCGAGCAGGAACTGGCCCGCGCCGTCCAGCGCGAGCGCGTCCTGGAGGCGCAGGTCGAGCAGCTCGGCCCGAGCCTGGAGGCCGCCCGGCAGACCTGGTACCGGCTCTCCGCGCTCGCCGAGCGCACCCGCGGCACGATCGGACTGGCCGAGGCGAGGGCCCGGCACGCCGCCGCCGGGGGACAGGGCGAGGAACGGCGCGGACGGGACCCGGAAGAGCTCGAACGCGAGGCCGAGCGCGTGCGCGAGGAGGAGGCCGCCCTCGCCGAGGCGCTGGAGGAGGCCCAGTACGCGCTGGCCGAGGCCGTCGAACGCAAGAACGGACTGGAACGCGACCTGGCCGCCGAGGAACGCCGGCTGCGGGACGCCGCCCGCGCCATCGCCGACCGCCGCGAGGGGCTCGCCCGGCTCCAGGGGCAGGCGGCGGCCGCGCGCTCCAAGGCCACGTCGGCCCAGGCCGAGATCGGCCGGCTCACCGAGGCCAGGGACGAGGCGCTGTTGCGGGCCGGGGCCGCGCAGGGCGAGTTCGAGCAGCTGCAGGAGCAGGTCGACGGCCTCGTCGGGGACGACGAGCGCGCCGACACCGCCCACGACGAGGCCCGCGCGCGGCTCGCCGCCGTCGAACGCGACCTCGCCACCGCCCGGGAGGCGGCCGGCGCCGCCGAGCGCGAGCGCGCCGCGCTCACCGCGCGCCACGACGCGCTGGCGCTCGGGCTGCGCCGCAAGGACGGCACCGGTGCGCTGCTCGCGGCGGGGAAACGGCTGACCGGGCTGCTCGGCCCGGCCGCCGCACTGCTGCGGATCGCCCCCGGCCACGAGGCCGCCGTCGCCGCCGCGCTCGGCGCCGCGGCCGATGCGGTGGCCGTCGACTCGCCGGACGCCGCCGTCGCCGCGCTGCGCCTGCTGCGTGCCGACGACGCCGGGCGGGCCGCGCTGCTCATCGCCGGTGCGCCCGAACCGGCCCGGGCCGTGCCCGAGTTGCCCGCCGGTGCCCGCTGGGCGGCCGAACTGGTGGACGGACCAGCCGAGTTGACCGCCGCCGTGCGGACGCTGCTGGCCGGGACGGCCGTCGTCGGCACCCTCGACGACGCCCTGTCCCTGATCGCCGCGCACCCCGCCCTGAACGCCGTCACCGCAGACGGCGACCGGCTCGGCGCCGGTTGCGCCCACGGCGGCTCCGGCGGCGCGCCGAGCCTGCTGGAGACCCAGGCCGCAGTGGACGAGACGGCCCGCGCGATCGACCGACTCGCCCTCCGCTGCGCCGAGGCGGCCGAACGGCTGGCCGAACTCACCGAACTGCGGAGCGAGTCGGCGGCCGAGGTGGAACGGCTGTCCGCACAGCGGAGGCACGCGGAGAAGGAACGGGCCCAGGTGGCCGGAGCGCTCGGCCGCCTGGGCGGACAGGCCCGCGCCGCCGCCGGCGAGGCCGAACGGCTGGCGGCCGCCGCCGCCCGGGCGGAGGAGGGCCTCGCCCAACTGCTCGCCACCGCCGAGGAACTGGCCGAACGCCTGGCCGCCGCCGAGGACTCCGCCGATGCGGGGGAGGACGAGCCTGACCCGGCCGAGCAGCAGCGGCTGGCCGGTGCCGCCTCAGCCGCCCGGCAGGCCGAGCTGGAGGCGCGCCTCGCCGTGCGCACCCACGAGGAGCGGGTCCGCGCGCTGGCCGGCCGTGCCGACCAGCTGGACCGCGCCGCCCGCGCCGAGCGCGAGGCGCGCGCCCGTGCCGCCGAGCGCCGTCGGCGCGCGCAGCACGACGCCGGGGTGGCGAACGCCGTCGCGGCGGGTGCCCGGCAACTGCTCACCTGCCTGGAGGTGTCGCTCGCGCGTGCGGACGCCGGGCGGGCGGCCGTCGAACGGGAGCGCGCCGAGCGCGAGGCGGAGCTCCGGGAGCACCGCGAGCAGGGGCGCGGCCTCAAGGAGGAACTGGACAAGCTGGTCGACGCAGGCCATCGGGACGAGGTCCTGCGGGCCGAGAAGCGGCTGCGGATCGAGCAGCTGGAGACCAGGGCGCTGGAGGAGTTCGGCATCGACGGCGGCGAGCTGCTCGCCTCGTACGGGCCCGACCAGCCCGTCCCGCCGGCCACGCCCGAGGAGGGGCGGGAGCCGGGGGAGCCGTACCCCTACGTCCGGGCCGAGCAGGAGAAGCGGCTGCGGGCGGCCGAGAAGGCCTACCAGCAGCTCGGCAAGGTCAACCCGCTCGCGCTGGAGGAGTTCGCCGCGCTGGAGGAGCGCCACCAGTTCCTCGGCGAGCAGCTGGACGACCTCAAGCGCGGTCGGCGCGACCTGATGGACATCGTCCGGGACGTCGACGAGCGGGTCGAGCAACTGTTCGCGTCCGCCTACCAGGACACCGCGGCCCAGTTCGAGGGAGTCTTCGCCCGGCTGTTCCCGGGCGGGGAGGGGCGGCTGGTGCTGACCGACCCCGACGACATGCTGACCACCGGGGTCGAGGTGGAGGCCCGCCCGCCGGGCAAGAAGGTCAAGCGGCTGTCGCTGCTCTCCGGCGGCGAGCGCTCGCTGACCGCCGTCGCGCTGCTGGTCGCCATCTTCAAGGCCAGGCCCAGCCCGTTCTACGTCATGGACGAGGTGGAGGCAGCACTGGACGAGACCAATCTGCGCCGGCTGATCGGGATCATGGAGGAGCTGCGGGAGAGCTCGCAGCTGATCGTGATCACGCACCAGAAGCTGACGATGGAGTCCGCGGACGCGCTCTACGGCGTGACGATGAAGGGCGACGGCATCTCCCAGGTGATCAGCCAGCGGCTGCGGGAAGAGGACCGCGAGCGGCGGCGGGAAGTGGAGCGGGCCACATCGGCCTAGCCCGGGTGCGGTGCTTCTCGGGTCCCGTCGCGGATACTGGATCCGTTATGGAATACGTGATCCTTGCCGTAGTCATCGCCGTGGTCGCCGTCGGCGCGATCGCGGGCCTCGTCGTTTCCGGCAGACGACGCCAGCAACTCCCGCCGAAGTCGCAGGCGCCGGTCATCACGGCGCCGCCGACCACCCCGCGCGAGCCCCAGGTCGGTGAGGAGGCCGCGCCGCCCACCGAGGAGCCGCGGCGCACCGTCGAGGAGGTGCCGCTCCCCGAGGCCCCCGAGGCCCCCGAGGCCCCCGAGGCCGTCGAGGTCGCCGAGGCCGAGGTGGCTCCCGCCATCGAGGTCCCCGAGCCCACCGCCGGCCGGCTCGTCCGGCTGCGCTCCCGGCTCTCGCGTTCGCAGAACTCGCTCGGCAAGGGCCTGCTCTCGCTGCTCTCCCGCGAGCACCTCGACGAGGACACCTGGGAGGAGATCGAGGACACCCTGCTGACCGCCGACGTCGGCGTGGCCCCCACCCAGGAGCTGGTCGAGCGGCTGCGCACCCGGGTGAAGGTGCTCGGCACCCGCACCCCCGACGAGCTGCGCGGGCTGCTGCGCGAGGAGCTCGTCGAGCTGGTCGGCAAGGACGCCGACCGCACCGTGCGCTCCACCAAGCACGAGGAGGGCCCGGCCGTGGTCCTGGTCGTCGGCGTCAACGGCGTCGGCAAGACCACCACCACCGGCAAGCTGGCCCGCGTCCTGGTCGCCGACGGCCGCAGGGTCGTGCTCGGCGCGGCCGACACCTTCCGTGCCGCCGCCGCCGACCAGCTCCAGACCTGGGGCGAGCGGGTCGGCGCCCGGACCGTGCGCGGTCCCGAGGGCGGCGACCCGGCCTCGATCGCGTTCGACGCGGTCAAGGAGGGCATCGCCGAGGGCGTGGACACCGTCCTGGTGGACACCGCCGGCCGTCTGCACACCAAGACCGGCCTGATGGACGAGCTGGGCAAGGTCAAGCGGGTCGTCGAGAAGCACGGCCCGGTGGACGAGGTCCTGCTGGTGCTGGACGCCACCACCGGTCAGAACGGCCTGATCCAGGCCCGGGTCTTCGCCGAGGTGGTCGACATCACCGGCATCGTGCTGACCAAGCTGGACGGCACCGCCAAGGGCGGCATCGTCGTCGCGGTCCAGCGCGAGCTGGGGGTGCCGGTCAAGCTGATCGGCCTCGGCGAGGGCGCGGACGACCTGGCGCCGTTCGAGCCTGGCGCCTTCGTGGACGCGCTGATCGGGGACTGAGCTCCCCGCACACGGTGAAGGGTCCGCTCCCCGCTGGGGGCGGGCCCTTTGCGCTGGGCTCGGGTGGTGCTGGGCTCAGGAGGCCATCCAGGCCGGCTCCGCGGTGCGCTCGCGGCCGCGGTGGCAGGCGTAGGCGAGGGTGCCGAGCAGCAGCCGGGCCTCGGGCGGGCAGCCGGCGTTGTCCCGGGTCGGGCGGCGCAGCCAGCGCACCGGGCCGAGGCCGGGCAGGACGGTGGGCGGGGCGGCGACGTAGCTGCCCTCGCCGTGGCAGGCCAGGTCGAGCGCGGCGTCGTCCCAGCCCATCCGGTACAGGAGGTCGGGCAGGCGGCGGGCGGTGCCGGGGGCGACCAGGAACTGCAGCCGGCCGGTGGGGGCGGTCAGCACCGGGCCGACCTGGGTGCCCATCCGCTCCAGCCGGACGAGCGCCTGGACGCCGGCCTGCTCGGGGACGTCCAGGACGTCGAACGCGCGGCCGGTGGGGAACAGGACGGAGCCCTCGGCGTCGGCGGTGTGCACGGCGCCCTCGCAGCCGGGCACGGGGTGCAGGCCGGGGGCGGCACAGCGGGCGGAGCCGCACCGGCAGGAGGCCGGGGCGTTGCCGGCGGCCCGGCCGGTGACGGCTACCGCCCAGCCCCAGCGGCCGGTGTACTCCGCGGCGGCCTGGGACGCGGTGACCTTGGTGCGGCGGCGCGCGCCCAGCGGAGCCAGCCGCAGGTGCCCCAGTCGAAGTTCGCCGAACAGGTTGTCCATGCCTCCCCCAACAGGTTCTCGTTGCCGATGGTTACGGGACGGTGACTTTGTGTTGATTGTCCGTTGCGTGGTGCGTTGTGCGAATGCGGCGCGCAGCGCGTGGCGTGCGCCTTTTGGGGTGGTGCGCCTCGGGCGCCGCCTTGTGGCGGCTGTGCCGATGCCGGATCGTCGTGTGCGCGAGGCGGCCGTCGAGCTGGGCGGACGGCAAACTCGCCGGTGGCCGTAGTGGTCCGCCGGGACCGCCGGGATTGCTCGGGGACTTGGCAGCCCGCATATGCCGACCGCCGCGACTACCTAGTGAAGCGTGTGCCCCCTTGCTTCGGTTCACTCCTGGGGGTGGCGAAAGGTGGCGTTTCGCCAGGGGCCGTCCCGCGGACCCTCGGCGGGGCATTACGTTCAGCACACGGGCGTCGTCGGGGAGTCAGCTCCGAGCCGTAGGGGCGCGGGAGTTGGGCGAACTGACGCCCCGTCCGGGGTCGTGGCACACCAGTGCGACAGCGGGGTGCGGCGGCGCCGCGGCACGGCACGTCTGGCAACAGCCCGCAACCGTCGGGCGATGACGATCGGGGGCCCTCCGGGGCCGGGCGGGATGGGACGTTCCCCATGGCAGAGAAGCAACCCAACGAGAAGCTGACCACGTGGTTCGCCCGCAGCGGCTGGTCCAAGGGGGAGTTGGCCCGCCAGGTCAACCGCCGGGCCCGGCAGATCGGCGCCCACCACGTCTCCACCGACACCTCCCGCGTGCGGCGCTGGCTGGACGGCGAGCAGCCGCGCGAGCCGATCCCCAAGATCATGTCGGAGCTCTTCTCCGAGCGTTTCGGCTCGGTCGTCTCGATCGAGGACCTCGGCCTGCGCGCCGCGATCCCGGTCTCCACCGTCGGCGGCGGCGTGGACCTGCCGTGGAGCGCCCCGCAGACCGTCCAGCTGATCAGCGACTACTCCCGCAGCGACCTGATGCTCAACCGCCGGGGCTTCCTCGGCACCTCGCTGGCGCTGACCGCCGGCGCCGCCCTGATCGAGCCGATGCAGCGCTGGCTCGCCCCCGGCCCGAACGGCACCCCCACCCCGATCCTGACCGCGGCCAACGGCGGCGAGGCGTTCACCGGCCGGCTGTCCGAGCCCGAGCTCGAACTGCTGGAGCAGACCACGGTCATGTTCCGCCAGTGGGACGCGCAGAACGGCGGCGGGCTGCGCCGCAAGGCCGTCGTCGGCCAGCTGCACGAGGTCACCGACCTGCTCCAGGAGAGCTACCCCGAGCAGACCACCCGGCGGCTGTTCCGGCTCACCGCCGAACTCGCCCACCTGGCCGGGTGGATGTCCTACGACGTCGGCATGCACCCGAGCGCGCAGAAGTACTACGTGCTCGCGCTGCACGCCGCCAAGGAGGCCGGCGACCGCCCGTTCGGCGCGCTGATCCTCACCGACATGAGCCGCCAGATGATCCACCTCAACCGCGGCGAGGACGCCCTGGAGCTGATCCACCTCGCCCAGTACGGCAGTCGCGACACGGCCACCCCGCGCCAGCAGGCCCTGCTGTACGCGATGGAGGCGCGCGCCTACGCGACCATCGGCGAGGTGAACCGCTGCGCCCGGGCGGTGCGGCTGGCCGAGGACACCTTCACCGACATCCGCGAGGGGGACGAGGAGCCGGACTGGCTGAAGTTCTTCTCGCCCGCCGAGCTGAACGCCGAGAACGCGCACTCCTTCCGCGACCTCGCCTACCACTCCGACAACGCCGAGCTGTACGCGTCGATGTCCGCGCCGGTGATGGAGCGCGCGGTGGACCTGTTCCGCCAGGACGGCGACCACGTGCGCTCCTACGCCTTCAACCTGATCGGCATGGCCAGCGTGCACCTGCTCCAGAAGGAGGCCGAGCAGGCCGCGCTGATGGCCGAGCAGGCGGTGGACATCGCGACGAAGGTCCGCTCCGAGCGGCTGAACTCGCGGGTGCGCAAGACCACGGAGGCCGCGGCCGTCCGCTTCAAGGGCGTGGACGCGGTGAGCCGCCTGAAGGAAAGGGTCGTCCAGGACATCCCCGAGTACGTCTCGGTGGTCTGAGCACGCCCCCCCACCGGACTCCACCGACCGTGACGGCCGCCGCCGCCACGGTCGGTGGCGGTCGCGGCACCGGGTGTGGCGCGCGGCGGCACGGTAACCCATCCGGGCCATCGACACGGCTGCGGTTCACGCAGGTGTAACCCGCGCGTCGCACGCGTCACGGCCGCGAAACAACCGGCCGCACTGGCCGAAACCAGCCTTCGGCACTCTCCTCTTCATCGCCGACACCCCGGGTGGCACGGGACAGGTACCCGGGTGGTGGATCGGCTTTCACGCAGAGGAGACGCCGATGCCGGACGGCTTCAGCGCGGGCGACACCGCCTTCGTGCTCATCAGTGCGGCCCTGGTCATGGTGATGACCCCGGGCCTGGCCTTCTTCTACGGGGGCATGGTCCGGGCCAAGAGCACACTCAACATGCTGGCGATGAGCTTCCTCTCGCTCGGCATCGTCACCGTGCTCTGGGTCCTCTACGGGTACTCGCTCAGCTTCGGGCCGGACGCCGGCTTCGGCCTGATCGGCAACCTCGACTTCCTCGGGATGCGCGGGATCGGCCTGAACGAGCTGTCCGGCACGATCCCGGTCACCGCCTTCTCCGTCTTCCAGCTGATGTTCGCGATCATCACCCCGGCACTGATCAGCGGCGCCATCGCGGACCGCGCCAAGTTCGCCGCCTGGGGCCTGTTCGTCGCGCTCTGGGTGACCGTCGTCTACTTCCCCGTCGCGCACTGGGTGTTCATGGTGGACGGCGGCAAGGGCGGCTGGCTCGGCGACCGCAACGGCGTCATCGACTTCGCCGGCGGCACGGCCGTGCACATCAACGCCGGCGTGGCCGGACTCGCGCTCTGCCTGGTGCTCGGCAAGCGGATCGGCTTCAAGAAGGACCCGATGCGCCCGCACAGCCTGCCGCTGGTGATGCTCGGCTCCGGCCTGCTGTGGTTCGGCTGGTTCGGCTTCAACGCGGGCTCGGCCCTGGCCGCCAACGGAGTCGCCGCGATGGCCTTCGTCAACACCCAGGTGGCGACGGGCGCCGCGCTGGTCGGCTGGCTGGTCTTCGAGAAGCTCAAGCACGGCGCGTTCACCACCCTGGGCGCCGCCTCCGGCGCGGTGGCCGGCCTGGTCGCCATCACCCCGGCCTGCGGTTCGGTCAGCCCGCTCGGCGCGGTGGCGATCGGCCTGATCGCGGGCGCCGTCTGCGCCGCCGCCATCTCCCTCAAGTACCGCCTCGGCTTCGACGACTCGCTCGACGTGGTGGGCGTGCACGCGGTCGGCGGCGCGATCGGCTCGCTGCTGATCGGCCTGTTCGCCACCGGCGGGGTCGGCCAGACCGCCAAGGGCCTGTTCTACGGCGGCGGTCTCGACCAGCTCGGCAAGCAGGCGATGGGCGTGTCCGTGGTCGCGGCGTACTCCTTCGTCGTCTCCTGGCTGCTGGCCAAGGCGATCGACAAGACGGTCGGGTTCCGGGTCAGCGAGGAGGTGGAGGTGGCCGGCATCGACCAGGCCGAACACGCGGAGTCCGCCTACGATTTCAGCGCGGTGGGCGCCGGTCTGGCCCGGGCCCTCGCTCCGGCCGCGGTCTCCGCGGCGACCACGGCCCAGAAGGCCGATGTTCAGAAGTCCGCCGCCCCGAACACTGCCGAGAAGACCGAGGTCGACGCCCGATGAAGCTCATCACCGCCGTGATCAAGCCGCACCGCCTGGACGACGTGAAGGCCGCCCTGCAGGCCTTCGGGGTGCACGGGCTGACCGTCACCGAGGCCAGCGGCTACGGCCGCCAGCGCGGCCACACCGAGGTCTACCGCGGCGCCGAGTACACCGTGGACCTCGTGCCCAAGATCCGGATCGAGGTCCTGGTCGAGGACGACGACGCCGACCAGCTGATCGACGTCCTGGTGAAGGCGGCCAGGACCGGCAAGATCGGCGACGGCAAGGTGTGGAGCATCCCGGTCGACACGGCCGTCCGGGTCCGCACCGGCGAGCGCGGACCGGACGCGCTCTGACGACGTGACGCACCGCGGGCGGGCCCGCGATCCCCAGGGGTCGCGGGCCCGCCCGGCGGCGCATCGGCGCCCGGCCCGCCCGCCGGCGCCACCCCGCACAGCCGCCCGACGGACGGGACCCCGCATGACCACCGAGACCAGCCCTTCCGACTCCGGTCGCGCCGGCTACGGAGCGGCCCGGGCCGCGCTGCTCGCCGGCCCGGGCCCGGCCGGCCGCGAACGCCGCGCCGCGCTCGCCCGGCTCACCGACGACTGGCTGGCGGGCCTGCTCGCGTCCGCCGGTGCCCCCGCCGGTGTCGCCCTGGTCGCCGTCGGCGGCTACGGGCGCGGCGAACTGTCCCCGCGCAGCGACCTCGACGTCCTCCTGCTGCACTCCGGCCGGATCGACCGGGAGCTGCCCGAGCGGATCTGGTACCCCGTGTGGGACTCGGGAGCCTCCCTCGACCACTCGGTGCGCACCGTCGCCGAGGCGCGGTCCGTCGCCGCCGCCGACCTCAAGGCACAGCTCGGCCTGCTGGACGCCCGCCACGTCGCCGGGGACGAGTCGCTCACCGCGGCCCTGCGCTCCGCCGTCCTCGGTGACTGGCGCGCCGGCGCCCCGGCCCGGCTGCCCGAACTGCGCGAGCTCGGCCGGGAGCGGGCCGAGCGGCACGGCGAGCTGTCCTTCCTGCTGGAGCCCGACCTCAAGGAGGCCCGGGGCGGCCTGCGCGACGTCGTCGCGCTCAACGCGGTCGCCGCGACCTGGCTCGCCGACGCCCCGCGCGACGGCCTCGACGCCGCCGCGCTGCGGCTGGCCGACGTCCGCGACGCGCTGCACCTGGCCACCGGCCGGGCCACCGAGCGGCTCAGCCTCCAGGACCAGGACCAGGTCGCCGAGCGGCTCGGCGTGCTGGACGCCGACGCACTGCTGCGCCAGGTCTACGAGGCCGCCCGGACCATCGCCTACGCGAGCGACGTCACCTGGCGGGCGGTGGACCGGGTGCTCGCCGCCCGGTCCGGCCGGGGCCGCCGGCCGGGGCGGCTGGCCTTCCCGTTCGGCGGCGCCGGGCGCGGTTCGGGCGCGGTGGCGCGCGGCGCGGTCGAGCGCCGACCGCTCGCCGAGGGCGTCGTCGAGCAGGACGGCGAGGCGGTGCTCGCACAGGGTGCCCGCCCGGCCGCCGACCCGGTGCTGCCGCTGCGCGCCGCGGCCGCGGCCGCGCAGAACGGGCTCACCGTCTCGTACGCGACGGTCCGCAGGCTCGCCGCCGAGTGCCGCCCGCTGCCGGTGCCCTGGCCGGACGAGGCGCGCGAGCAGCTGGTCACGCTGCTCGGCGCGGGCGAGGCGGCCGTGCCGGTGTGGGAGGCGCTGGAGGCCGAGGGCGTGGTCACCCGGCTGCTGCCGGACTGGGAGCGGGTCCGCTGTCGCCCCCAGCGCAACGCGGTGCACCGCTGGACGGTGGACCGCCACCTCGTCGAGACGGCGGTGCGGGCCGCCGCGATGACGCGCCGGGTGGCCCGGCCCGACCTGCTGCTGGTCGCCGCGCTGCTGCACGACATCGGCAAGGGCTGGCCCGGCGACCACAGCGAGGCCGGAGAGGTGATCGTCCGCGACGTCGCCGTCCGGATGGGCTTCGACCCCGAGGACACCGAGACCCTCGCGGTGCTGGTCCGCCACCACCTGACCCTGGTCGACACCGCCACCCGGCGGGACCCGGACGACCCGGCCACCGTCGAGGCGATCACCAAGGTGGTCACCACCCTGCCGCGCCTGGAACTGCTGCACGCGCTCACCGAGGCGGATGCGCTGGCCACCGGCCCGGCGGCGTGGAGCGGCTGGCGCGCCTCGCTGGTGGACGGCCTGGTGGCGCGGGCCGCCGCCCAGCTGTCCGGGGGACCGGCCGCGCCGACCGAGGCGGCACCCACGGCCGAGCAGGAGCGGCTCGCCGTCGAGGCCGCGCGCACCGACGCCCCGGCACTGACACTGCTGGCCCAGGCCGAGGCGGCCGAACCGGGCACCGAGCCGATGGGCGTCGAGCTGACGCTGGCCGTCCCGGACCGGCCGGGGCTGCTCGGCACGGTCGCCGGGGTGCTCGCGCTGCACCGGCTGACCGTCCGCTCGGCGGGACTGCGCGAGCTGGACCCGATCGGCGCGGGCCCGGTCCTGCTGCTCTCCTGGCGGGTCGCGGCCGAGTACGGCGAGCTGCCGGAGGCCACCCGGCTGCGCGCGGACCTGCGCCGGGCCCTGGACGGCTCGCTGGACGTCGCCCGCCGGCTCGCCGAGCGGGACGCGGCGGCCCCGCGGCGCCGGGGCATCCCGACCCCGCCGCCGCTGGTCACGGTCGCGCCCGCGGTGGCCTCGGCGACGGCGACCGTCCTGGAGGTCCGCGCGCACGACGCCCCCGGGCTGCTGCACCGGATCGGCCGGGCGCTGGACGAGGCCGGCGTCCGCGTGCGCACCGCGCACGTCTCCACGCTCGGCGCGGACGCCGTCGACTCCTTCTACCTGACCGACGGGGAGGGCCGCCCGCTGGCCGCCCAGCGGGCCGGGGAGGTGGCTGCGGCGGTCCGCGCGGCACTGGGCTGAAGGGGTCGCGGGCCCGCCGCGAACGGGCCGCGGGCCCGGTGTGCGCGGGGGTGGAGACCGTACCCGGGGCGGCCGGATACCCTTGGGAGCGACGACCGTACCGATACCGATGCCGCAGAGGACCCGCGACGACGTGTTCGACACCCTTTCCGATCGCCTCGCAGCGACGTTCAAGAACCTCCGTGGCAAGGGCCGCCTCAGCGAGGCGGACATCGACGCCACCGCCCGCGAGATCCGCATCGCGCTGCTGGAGGCGGACGTCGCGCTGCCGGTCGTCCGGGCCTTCATCAAGCAGGTCAAGGACCGGGCGCTCGGTGCCGAGGTCTCGGGCGCGCTGAACCCGGCGCAGCAGATCATCAAGATCGTCAACGAGGAGCTCATCGCGATCCTCGGCGGCGAGACCCGTCGGGTGCGGTTCGCGAAGAACGGCCCCACGGTGATCATGCTCGCCGGTCTGCAGGGTGCCGGTAAGACCACCCTCGCGGGCAAGCTCGGCCACTGGCTGAAGAAGCAGAAGCACACCCCGCTGCTGGTCGCCTGCGACCTCCAGCGCCCCAACGCGGTCAACCAGCTCCAGGTGGTCGCCGAGCGCGCCGGCGTGGCCTTCTACGGCCCGCAGCCGGGCAACGGCGTCGGCGACCCGGTGCAGGTGGCCAAGGACTCGATCGAGTACGCCAAGCAGAAGCAGTACGACGTCGTCGTCGTCGACACCGCCGGCCGCCTGGGCATCGACGCCGAGCTGATGCAGCAGGCCGCGGACATCCGCGCCGCGGTCGAGCCGGACGAGGTCCTGTTCGTCGTGGACGCGATGATCGGCCAGGACGCGGTCACCACCGCGCAGGCCTTCCTCGACGGCGTCGACTTCACCGGTGTCGTGCTCTCCAAGCTCGACGGCGACGCCCGCGGCGGTGCGGCCCTGTCGGTCGCGCACGTCACCGGCCGGCAGATCATGTTCGCCTCGAACGGCGAGAAGGTCGACGACTTCGACGCCTTCCACCCGGACCGGATGGCCTCGCGCATCCTCGGCATGGGTGACGTCCTCTCGCTGATCGAGAAGGCCGAGCAGACCTTCTCGCAGGCCGAGGCCGAGAAGATCGCCGCCAAGCTGCGCGGCGGCCCGAAGGCCTTCACGCTGGACGACTTCCTGTCCCAGCTGGAGCAGGTCCAGAAGATGGGCTCGATCTCCAAGCTGCTCGGGATGCTGCCCGGCATGGGCCAGATCCGCGAGCAGATCAACAACATCGACGACAAGGACGTCAACCGCGTCGGCGCGATCATCAAGTCGATGACGCCGGCCGAGCGTGCCGAGCCGGAGCTGATCAACGGCTCCCGCCGGGCCCGCATCGCCAAGGGTTCGGGTGTCCAGGTCGGCGAGGTCAAGAACCTGGTCGAGCGGTTCTTCGACGCCCGCAAGATGATGTCCGCGATGGCCTCCGGCAAGGGCATGCCCGGCATGCCGGGGATCCCGGGCATGGGCGGCGGCGCGAAGAAGTCCGCGAAGAAGGCCCCGCAGGCCAAGGGCAAGCGCAAGAGCGGCAACCCGCTCAAGCGCGCGCAGGAGGAGGCGGCCGCCGCCGAGCGGCGCGCGCTCGGCCCGGGCGGCGCCCAGGCCCCGGCCGACGGCGGGGCGTTCGGCCTCGGCGCGGGCAAGGGACCGGCCGACTTCGAGCTCCCCAAGGAGTTCAAGGACCTGCTGTAGGCCTCCGGGCGGTTCGACGCCCGTCGGCCAGCGTCGTCACCGATCGGCCCGCCGTCCGGATTATCCGGGCGGCGGGCCGATCGCGTGTCCGATGATGGTGGGGTGCGAGTGACGATCAGGGCCCCGCGGGCCGAGGACGAGGGTGCGTACGCCGAGGCGGTCCGACGGTCCGCCGAGCACGTCGGGCGGTGGAACCCGGTCGAGCCGGACGGGCTGCCCGACCTGCTGGAGCGCCAGGGGGCCGGCCTGCGGACCTTCCTGATCGTCGACCGCGAGACCGACGGGCTGGTCGGCAAGGTGAACGTGGCCAACATCGTGATGGGCCGCTTCTGCAACGCCTCCCTCGGCTACGACTCCTACCTGCCGTTCGCCGGCACCGGGCGGATGACCGAGGGCATGCGGCTGGTCGTGGACCGCTGCTTCGCCCCGCCGTCGGCCGGCGGGCTCGGGCTGCACCGGCTGGAGATCAACGTGCAGCCGGACAACGAGCGGTCGATCGCGCTGGCGAAGCGGCTGGGGTTCCGGCACGAGGGCTACACGCCGCGGATGCTGTTCCTGCAGGGCGCCTGGCGCGACCACGAGCGGTTCGCGATGACCGTCGAGGAATGGCCGGGCTCGGGCGCCTAGCGGGCGGTGGGGCGGCCCCGGTCGGGGCCGGCCCGGGGGCGGGCAGGGGCTGTCCCGGGGCCGCTCGGGGCGGGGCGGGGGTGCGGCGTTGCGGTTGGCCCACCCGAGCGTGCGTCCGTATCGTCCGAGAGGTGACCGAACCCGTCCCGCCGCGCCAGACCCCCGACCAGCCCTGGCGGTCGGAGGGCGCCCCACCCCCGCAGCCGCCCCGCCGCCGGATGCCCGGCGGCTGGATGGGCCTCATCCTCACCGCGCTCGTGGTGTTCCTGATCTCCGACGTGCTGCTGTCCTTCTTCGGCAACGAGGGCGCCACGACGATCTCGTACACCGAGTTCAACAACCAGCTGAACAAGGGCAACATCACCAAGATCTACTCCAAGGGCGACGCGATCGAGGGCACCCTCAAGTCCGCCCAGCCCCGGCCGGACGGTGCCAAGGGCGACTACACCGACTTCGCCACCCAGCGGCCCTCCTTCGCCAACGACAACCTCTGGGCCACGCTCCAGCAGCAGGGCATCGAGGTCACCGCCACCTCGCCGGTCGTCCAGCAGCGCAGCTTCCTCTCCAACCTGCTGCTCTCGCTGGCCCCGATGCTGCTGCTGGTCTTCGTCTGGGTGCTGCTCGCCCGCCGGATGTCCGGCGGCCTCGGCACCGGGCCGCTCGGCCGCAAGGCGCCGCCCAAACCGGTGGTCGCGGAGGAGGGCAGGCGCACCACCTTCGCCGACGTGGCCGGCATCGACGAGGTCGAGGCCGAACTCGCCGAGGTCGTCGACTTCCTGAAGAACCCGCAGCGGTACCGCATGATGGGCGCCAAGATGCCGCGCGGCGTGCTGCTGAGCGGCCCGCCCGGCACCGGCAAGACGCTGCTCGCCCGAGCCGTCGCGGGCGAGGCCGATGTGCCGTTCTTCTCCGCCTCCGCCTCCGAGTTCATCGAGATGATCGTCGGCGTCGGCGCCAGCCGCGTCCGCGAACTCTTCGCCGAGGCGCGCAAGGTGGCCCCGGCGATCGTCTTCATCGACGAGATCGACACCATCGGCCGCCAGCGCGGCGGGAGCGGCGGCCTCGGCGGCCACGACGAGCGCGAGCAGACGCTCAACCAGATCCTCACCGAGATGGACGGCTTCACCGGCTCCGAGGGCGTCATCGTGATCGCCGCGACCAACCGCGCCGACGTGCTCGACCCCGCGCTGCTGCGCCCCGGCCGCTTCGACCGGCGGATCACCGTCAGTCCGCCGGACCGCGAGGGGCGCGCCGCCATCCTCGCCATCCACGCCCGGACCGTCCCGCTGGCCGGCGACGCCGACCTCACCCGGCTGGCCAAGGTCACCCCGGGGATGACCGGCGCCGAGCTCGCCAACCTCGTCAACGAGGCCGCCCTGCTGGCCGTCAAGCGCAAGCAGGACGCCGTCAACGAGCGGGACCTCTCGGACGCGCTGGAGAAGGTCCAGCTCGGCGCCGTCCGGCCGCTGGTGATGCCGCAGGAGGAGCGCGAGCGCACGGCGTACCACGAGAGCGGGCACGCGCTGCTGGGGATGCTCCAGCCCGGTGCCGACCCGGTCCGCAAGATCACCATCGTGCCCCGCGGCCGGGCGCTCGGCGTCACGCTCTCCACGCCCGAGAACGACCGCTACTCGTACACCGAGCCCTACCTGCGCGGCCGGATCATCGGCGCGCTCGGCGGGATGGCGGCCGAGCAGGTCGTCTACGGGGTCATCACCACGGGCGCGGAGAGCGATCTGGAGCAGGTCACCAACATCGCCCGGGGGATGGCCGGCCGCTGGGGCATGAGCGAGCGGGTCGGGCGGCTCACCGCCGTGCCCGCCGACCCGCAGGGGGCGTACGGGCTCTCCGCCGCCCCGACCACGCTCGACGCCGTCGACGAGGAGGCCCGGCGGATCGTCGCCGAGTGCTACGAGGACGCGGTGCGGATCCTGACCGAGCAGCGGACCCGGCTCGACGCGCTGGCGGCGGCTCTGCTGGAGGCGGAGACACTGGACGAGGCGCAGGCCTACCGGGCCGCCGGGGTGCCGCGGGAGGCGGCCGAGGACGGGGACGGGGACGGGGACGCCTCGTAGGACGGCGGTGCGCCGCGGGCTGTTCGGGGAAGCGCGGGCAGAAGGCCGGGGGCGCTCGCCATGGCGGCGGGCGCCCCCGGTTTCGTCTGTCTCGGGGTGTGCCCCCGGTCCGCCGGGTCCGCCGGGTCCGCCGGGTCCGGCGTGCCTGCGTGTGCCGGGCCACGTGTGCCGGGCCACGTGTGCCGCGCCGCGTGTGCCGCGCCGCGTGTGCCGCGGTGCCCGGTTCAGCGGTGACGCTCGGCGATCAGGTAGCGGAACACGTTCTCCATCCGGACCGACCCGTCGGCGCGCAGGTAGGGCTGCAGCGCCTCCTCCAGCTCCTTGGCGACCAGCGCGCCGCCGGAGAACTCCTCGGCGGCCTCGAACAGCCCGGTGGAGAGCAGGCCGCGCACCGCGCTGTCCAGGTCCGGATAGGCGAACGGGCAGCTCACCCGGCCGCTGCCGGCGGGACGCAGGCCGGCCGCGGCGATCAGGTCCTCCAGGGCGCCCGGCGCGCTCAGCTCGAACGGGTCGCGCGCGGCGGTGCGGCCGGCCATCCGCCGGGCCACGTCCAGCACCGCGGCGCTCTCGCAGCGCTCCTGCGGCCCCCAGGTGGCCAGCACCACGTGCCCGCCGGGCAGCGTGAGCCGGGCGGCCTCGGCGACCACCGCGCGCGGTTCGGCGCTCGCCGGGAGCTGTTCGAAAACGGTCACCAGCGAATGGGCCGAGCGGGGGAGCGCGGTGGCCGGGCGGGCCCCCGCGCACACCCGCAGCCGGCGGTCCCGCGCGAGCTCGCGCAGCTCGTCCCGCGGTTCCTGGCCGGCGACCTGGGCACCCCGGCCGGCCGCCAGCAGGAGCGCCAGCCCGGAGCGGCAGCCCAGGCCCAGCACGCTGCTCGCCGGGCCGACCTCCAGCCGGTCGTAGACCGCCTCGTACAGCGGTACCAGCATGCGTTCCTGGATCTCGGCCCAGTCGCGCGCCCGCGCGGGCCACGCGCCCCCCGCGTGGTGGTGGTGCGGTCGTGCGCCCGCTGGTCGTTCGGTCGTGCCGGTCGTCCGAGCTGAAGCCATCGCGGCCTCCCATCCGGTCCTTCGGTGTGCTGCTACGGCTCCCCCAAAGTCCCGCCCCACTCCAGCGAACAGCGGCTCGGGCGCGGCGTCCAGAGGGGTGCAGGGTGGTGCGCGCGTGTCGCGGTCGTGCGCCCCCTGCTGTCGGCGGGGGTCGTGCCGCGGGCGTGGCCCGTCCGTCCCGTGGTCCTCCCGCGGCCGTGTCCCGTTCCGTCCCGTGGCCGTGCGTGGTCGTCCCGTGGCCGGGTGGCCGTCCGCCGCGGGTGTGATACCGATTCGAAGTCAGGGGGCCGCTCCCCGTACCATTCGGGCCATGGCTAAGGCACCCGTTCTCACCCCTCAGGCGGAAGACTTCCCGCGCTGGTACCAGGACCTCATCAACAAGGCCGAGCTGGCCGACAACGGTCCGGTGCGCGGCACCATGGTCATCCGACCGTACGGCTACGGCCTGTGGGAGCGGATGCAGCAGGAGATGGACGCCCGGATCAAGAAGGCCGGCGCGCAGAACGCCTACTTCCCGATGTTCATCCCGCAGTCGTACCTGACCAAGGAGGCCGAGCACGTCGAGGGCTTCGCCCCCGAGCTCGCGGTGGTCACCCACGGCGGCGGCAAGCAGCTGGAGGAGCCGGTCGTCGTCCGACCGACCTCCGAGACGATCATCAACGAGTACTTCTCCAAGTGGGTGCAGAGCCACCGCGACCTGCCCCTGCTGATCAACCAGTGGGCCAACGTGGTCCGTTGGGAGCTGCGCCCGCGCGTCTTCCTGCGCACCACCGAGTTCCTCTGGCAGGAGGGCCACACCGCCCACGCCACCTACGAGGACGCCCGCGCGTACGCGTCGATGATCCACACGCAGGTCTACGGCGACTTCATGACCAACGTGCTCGGCATCGACGTCGTGCTCGGCCGCAAGACCGCCAAGGAGCGCTTCGCCGGCGCCATCAACACCCTCACCCTCGAGGGCATGATGGGCGACGGCAAGGCCCTGCAGATGGGCACCAGCCACGAGCTGGGCCAGAACTTCGCCAAGGCGTTCAACACCACCTACCAGCTCCAGGGCGCCGAGCGCGAGTACGTCTGGCAGACCTCCTGGGGCGTCTCGACCCGCATGGTCGGCGGCCTGATCATGTCCCACGGCGACGACAACGGCCTGCGCGTCCCGCCGCGCCTGGCCGCCGTCCAGGCCGTCGTCCTCGCCATCAAGGGCGACGACGCCGTCCTCGCCAAGGTCCGCGAGATCGGCGCCCGCCTGGAGGCCGCCGGCGTCCGCGTGGTCGTCGACGACCGCACCGACACCCCGTTCGGCCGCCGCGCCGTCGACTGGGAGCTCAAGGGCGTTCCGGTCCGCATCGAGGTCGGCCCGCGCGACCTGGAGAACGGCACCGCGATGCTGGTCCGCCGCATCGCGGGCGGCAAGGAGCCGGTCTCGATCGACGCCCTGGCCGAGCTGCTCCCGGGCGTCCTGGAGGAGGACCAGGCGCTCCTGCTGCGCCAGTCCCGCGAGCGCCGCGAGTCGCGCACCGTCGACGTCAAGACCCTCGACGAGGCCGTCGAGGCCGCCGCCACCGGCTGGGGCCGGATGTCCTGGGCCGAGCTCGGCCCGGAGGGCGAGGCCAAGCTGGCCGAGCAGGGCGTCTCGGTGCGCTGCATCGTCGCCGCCGACGGCTCGGTGCCGCAGACGGACGACCAGGAAGGCAATATCGCGATCGTCGCGCGTGCGTACTGATCCCGACCATCGGCACGACCGGCGGTGGGTAATGACCGTTACCGGCAACATTTGCCCGGAATGCGGGTGGTAAGAATCCGGTAACTCTCACCGACGGCTCCGGACTCGCAACATCCCTACTGGCCGGTCAACTGCCGGTATTAACGGAATAGCGGTACGGTGTACGGCCCGTGGCCCTGTCAACTTCGACAGGACCACGGGCCGTACGTCCTGGGTGCGACAGCCCGCCCCCCGGACGGAATTCACCAGGCCCGCCGAGCTGTGCGGGCCGAAACCGGCAGGGGGTTGGTCTTGCGTCAGATCCGGAACGCGCAATTCGCGCGCGACCATGCATTCCTGGGAGTTCCCTGGGAATTCCCGGAGAACGGGAACAGGCGGAACATCGGCTCGCACTCCATCGTTGGTCTAGCGTGAGCACGACACAGCCCCTCGTCCTCGCGGCCGAACTGGCCGCCGCCTGGAGTGACATCCAGGCCTACCACCAGGACCTCCCGGACCTGGCCTCGCCCGAGGCCCTGATCGGCGAGTCCTCCTCGGCCTGTGGCACGCGGCTCGGTTTCGAGCGGCTCCTCCACGAGGCTGCCCATGGTCTGGCCGCGGCCCGGGACATCCGGGACACCTCGCGGGCCGGCCGCTACCACAACCGGCGCTTCCTGATGCTCGCCTCCGAGCTCGGTCTGGCGCACCCGGTGGAGCCGCACGCAAGCAGCGGGTTCTCCCAGGTGACCATGCTCAAGGAGACGCAGGAGCGGTACGCCGAGACCATCGAACGCCTGGACCGCGCCCTGGGTGCGCACCAGGAGGCGGTGGCCGGCGACGGCGCCACGCGTGCCTTCCGCGGGCCGGCCGCCCGGCACGGTTCCTCCGGGGGCGGCGTGCGGGTCAAGGCGGTCTGCGGCTGCGGGCGGAACGTCCGGGTCGTGCCGTCGGTGCTCGCGCAGGCGTCCATCGTCTGCGGTGCGTGCCAGCAGCCCTTCAAGATCGCCTGATCCTGTCGGGTTCGACGGTTCCGGTAGTTCCGGCGGTTCCGGTAGTTCCAACCATTTCAGCAATTTCAGCAATCTCGACGAGGTTCGACGAGTTCGGCACGTTCGACGAGTTCGACAAGCGCGTTCGAGAAGTTAGGCAAGGCAGGGCCCATCGGGCTCACGTGACCGGTTCGGGGTCGCGTGACCGGGTGGCAGGACCCGGTGGTCGGCTGTGCGGGCAGCGGAACCGGCGGGTGTGATCGGAAGACTCGTGGACGGAATCAGTGGACTCGACCGGGAGCGGGGGCTCCCGGTCCGGTCCGGCCCCACGAGGTGGATCCGGGGGCCGGCCGCTCCGGCTCCGGCCCCGCGGACGGGGGCCCGGGAGGCCCGGTCCAGGCGGTTCGCGCCGGTATGGCAGAATGGACAGCTGAGTACTCGGCAGCCGAGCAGGACCCCTCTCTCCTACGGCTGGCGTGTCCCTTGAACGGTCCGCACCGCAACCCCACGCGATGACGCGACCGCTCACCCACGTCAACACCAGGAGAATCCACTCCCGTGGCAGTCAAGATCAAGCTCAAGCGTCTCGGCAAGATTCGCTCCCCGCACTACCGCATCGTCGTCGCCGACGCCCGCACCAAGCGTGACGGTCGCGCGATCGAGGAGATCGGCATCTACCAGCCGACCTACAACCCCTCGAAGATCGAGGTCGACAGCGACCGCGCCCAGTACTGGCTGTCCGTCGGCGCCCAGCCGACCGAGCCGGTCCTCGCCATCCTCAAGCTGACCGGCGACTGGCAGAAGTTCAAGGGCCTGCCGGCCCCGGCGCCGCTCAAGGTCGCCGAGCCCAAGGTCGAGGACTTCTCGCACCTGTTCGCGAAGGCCGTCGCCGGCTTCGAGGACGCCACCACCGGTGTCGCCATCACCCCGAAGGCCAAGAAGTCGGACAAGGCCGAGGCTGAGGCCGACGCCGCCGCCGAGGCCTGATCGTGATCGAGGACGCCCTCGACCACCTGGTGAAGGGCATCGTCGAGCACCCCGACGAGGTGCAGGTGCGCTCGCGCAACCTGCGTCGGGGGAACACCATCGAGGTGCGTGTGCACCCCGATGACCTCGGCAAGGTGATCGGCCGGGGCGGCCGCACGGCGCGCGCTCTGCGCACCGTGGTCGGCGCCCTCGGCGGTCGCAACGTCCGGGTCGACCTGGTCGACGTGGACAACATCCGCTGACGCAGCTGCCCGTGCAGCCGTCAGGGCTTGGGGCCGACCGGGACGCATGGCGTCCCGGTCGGCCTTTTTCGCATCCGGCCAGCACGTCCCTGCCCCGCGGGGGCGCGGACGTGGCCGACTTCCCGTCCAGCTCAGGAACTCCAGGAGAACGATCACCGTGCAGCTCGTCGTCGGCAGGATCGGCCGCGCCCACGGCATCAGGGGGGACGTCAGCGTCGAGGTCCGCACCGACGAGCCGGAACTCCGGCTCGGGCCGGGGGCCGTCGTGCTCACCGACCCCGCGTCGGCCGGCCCGCTGACCGTCGAGTCCGGCCGGGTGCACAGCGGGCGGCTGCTGCTGCGCTTCGCCGGCGTCAAGGACCGCAACGCGGCGGAGGCGCTCCGTGGCACCCTGCTGATCTCCGAGGTCGATCCGGACGAGAGCCCCGAGGACCCGGAGGAGTACTACGACCACCAGCTGATCGGGCTGGACGTGGTGCTCTCCGACGGCACCCCGGTCGGCGAGCTCACCGAGGTCGTCCACCTGCCGTATCAGGACCTGCTCACGGTGAAGAAGGCCGACGGGACGGAGGTGCTGGTGCCCTTCGTCAGCCAGATCGTGCCGACCATCGACCTGGAGAACCAGCGCGCCGTGATCACCCCGCCGGCCGGTCTCATCGACCCGGAGCGGGCCGAGGTGGCGGGCAGTGCTGCCGCCGAGGCCCCGGAGGGCGCTGCTGAGGGCGCCCAGGAGGACTCCCCGGACGGCGCCGACGGTGACTCGCAGGGCGGCGAGAAGTGACGGCGACCGAGGGCGTCCAGACCGGGATGCGGATCGACGTCGTTTCGATCTTCCCGGAGTACCTGGAACCCCTGAACATCTCGCTCGTCGGCAAGGCCCGTGCCCGCGGCCAGCTGGACGTGCACGTCCACGACCTGCGGGACTGGACGTACGACGTCCACCGGACGGTCGACGACAGCCCGTACGGCGGCGGCCCCGGCATGGTGATGAAGCCCGAGCCGTGGGGCGAGGCCCTGGACGCGGTGGTCGCCGCCGGGCCCGAGGGGCAGGTGCCGACGCTGGTGGTGCCCACCCCGAGCGGGCGCCCGTTCACCCAGGAGCTCGCCCAGGAACTGGCCGGCCGCCCCTGGCTGGCCTTCACTCCCGCCCGGTACGAGGGCATCGACCGGCGGGTGATCGAGGAGGCGGCCACCCGGATGCCGGTGGTCGAAGCCTCGATCGGTGACTACGTGCTGGCCGGCGGCGAGGTCGCCGTGCTCGTGATGGTCGAGGCGATCGCCCGGCTGCTGCCGGGGGTGCTCGGCAACGCCGAGTCCCACCGGGACGACTCCTTCGCTCCCGGCGCGATGGCCGACCTCCTGGAGGGCCCGGTGTACACCAAGCCCGCCGAGTGGCGCGGCCGGACCGTGCCCGAGGTGCTGCTCAGTGGCAACCACGGCCGCATCGCCCGCTGGCGCCGGGACGAGGCCTTCGCCCGTACGCTGGCGAACCGTCCCGACCTGGTGGAGCGGTGGCAGTACGGCGCCTTCGACAAGAAGGACCGGGCGGCGCTCTCCGTCCTCGGCCTGGCCTGGGACGAGACGCTCGGCCGATTTCGGTCCGTGGCCGAGGGTGTGGAAGAATAGGCCGCTGCTGTCTGTCGCTGGACCCCTCCCGTAGGGGTCACGTGGACCGGCGCCCCCGCCACGGGGGGATCGCCGCCAGCCGATGCGGCCCGCAGCAGACCCCATTGCGACGAACTTCCGTGGGCGGCCCGTGGCGCCTGCGATGGAGAGCAACATGAGCAACAAGCTCGCTGCTGTCGACGCGGCCTCGCTGCGTAGCGACATCCCGGCCTTCCGCGCCGGTGACACCCTGAAGGTCCACGTCCGGGTCATCGAGGGCAACCGCTCCCGTGTCCAGGTCTTCCAGGGCGTCGTCATCCGCCGCCACGGTGCGGGCGTCGGTGAGACCTTCACCGTCCGCAAGGTCAGCTTCAACGTCGGCGTGGAGCGCACCTTCCCGGTGCACACCCCGGTCGTCGAGAAGATCGAGGTCGTGACCCGCGGTGCGGTTCGCCGCGCCAAGCTGTACTACCTGCGTGACCTCCGCGGCAAGGCCGCGAAGATCAAGGAGAAGCGCGACCGCTGATCCACCGGCCCCCGGCCTCGCCGGGGGATCGGAGCGCTCCCGGGGGCGCGGCTGCCGCACGGTAAGCTCAGCCCCCGATGAGCACGCACGAACCACCCGCGGACCGCGACGGCAGTCCCGCACCCTCCGGTGCGGACTCGCCGCCGCGGTCCGCGGCCGTTTCCGCCGCCACTGCGGTTGCTCCCACGGCGGTTTCCGCGGACGTGGTGGACGACGTGGCCGATGGCGGTGGGGTCGCCGACGGCGGGGGCGATGGCAAGACCGATGGCGAGCCCGACGGCACGACCGATGGCGAGGCCGATCGCGAGGCCGATGGCAAGACCGACGGCGAGGCCGACGGCGGGGAGGCCGCGGACGGCGAGGAGCCGGGGCGGTCGCGCTCGCGCGACCTCCTGCTGCTGGCCGGCATCTGCCTGTCCGCGCTGCTCCTGGTGAACGCCTTCGTCGCGCGGCCGTTCACCGTGCCGTCCGGGTCGATGGAGGACACCCTTCGCCCCGGCGACCGGCTGATCGCGAACCAGCTCGCCTACGCCTTCGGCGACCACCCCAGGCGGGGCGACGTCGTGGTCTTCGACGGGACGGGCTCCTTCCTTCCGGAGCCGGACCGGCCGGCCGGCTTCCGGGACGGGTTGCGCTCGCTCGGCCGGGACCTCGGGCTGGCCCCGGCCGGCAACACGGTGTACGTCAAGCGGGTGATCGGTGTCGGCGGCGACCGCGTGACCAGCACCGGGCCCGGCGGGCGGATCACCGTCAACGGTGTGCCGATCGACGAATCCTCCTACCTCGCCCCGGGCGACGAACCGTCCGGCGTGGCCTTCGACGTGGTGGTGCCGGCCGGCAAGCTGTGGGTGATGGGTGACCACCGCAGGGCCTCCCGGGACTCCCGCGACCACCTCGGCGAGCCCGGCGGCGGGTTCGTGCCGGAGAGCAGGGTGATCGGCCGGGCGGACTGGGTGGTCTTCCCGATCGCGCGCTGGAACAGCCTGGACCGGCCCGCGGCCTTCGCCGCGACAGCGGGGACGGGTGGTCATGGGGACCAGAGGTAGGGGCCGACTGGCCGACCACCCCGCCGAGGTGGCGGGGGAGGGCGCCGCGGGTGCCGACGGAGTCGTTCCGGTCCGCGGCCGGGCCGATCGACGCCGCACGGCGCAGCGCGCGGCCCGGCGGCGCAAGCGCTCGCTGCTGCGGGAGTTCCCGCTGATCGTCCTGGTGGCCCTGCTGGTGGCGCTGGTGATGAAGACCTTCATGATCCAGGTCTTCGTGATCCCCTCGGGGTCGATGGAGCAGACCATCCAGGTCGGGGACCGGGTACTGGTGGACAAGTTCACCCCCTGGTTCGGCAACGAGCCGTCGCGCGGAGACGTCGTGGTGTTCAAGGACCCCGGCGGCTGGCTGGAGAACGATCACAAGCCGTCCGACGACGGTCCGATCCTGGGCGGGGCCAAGCAGGTCCTCACTTTCGTCGGGCTGCTGCCGTCCGACAGCGAGCAGGATCTGATCAAGCGGGTCATCGGCGTGGGCGGGGACACCGTGGAGTGCTGCGACGCGCAGGGCCGGTTGAGCGTCAACGGCACGCCGGTGGACGAGCCGTACCTCTCGCCCGGGAACCCGCCGTCCAGGCAGCCCTTCAAGGTGAAGGTGCCCCAGGGTCGGCTCTGGGTCATGGGCGACCACCGGGACGTGTCCGCCGACTCCCGCTTCCACATGGGGAATCCGGGCCAGGGCACGATCCCGCTGAGTGGTGTGGTCGGCCGGGCCTTCGTGATCGCCTGGCCGCTGGACCGCTTCCATCAACTTGACGAGCCGAGTTCACTCTCCTCTCTGGCGCGTGCTCCGCAGGCCGCCGGAACTGTGCCGAATTCCGTGCCCGTTGGGCCGGTTCCGATGGAACCTCCGCTCGTTATGGGTGTGTTGGGCATCCTTCCGCTTGCCGTTCGCAGGCCGGAGGGGCCTGCGCGGTAGGCCACGCCGGCCGCCGACCCACCGGGTCGCGCGCGTGGGATCGCGAGCCGGATGCCTTGGAGTGATAGAGAAGTGCAGGCGCGGCCGGGACGTCCCGGCTGAGCGTCGAGGCTGTGCTGGTGTCAGGGGCGTCCGTGGTGGGCAGCCCTGAGGCGTTCATGGTCGTAGTGAGCGTGGTGCCCGCTGTGCGGCACTCCGAGCGCGGGCGCGTGGGCGTCCGCACAGCAGGGAGGAGACGTTGTGGGGGATTTGGTGATCGGCGCCCGCTCAGGCGCCGGAGAGCCCGAGGGCTCCGGCAGCCGGGCGGACCGGTCCGCCGAGTCCGCAGCGCCGTCGGCCTCGGTCGAGGACGCGGCGGCCCATTCCGCCGACGAGCCGGGCGACGGGACGGACGGTACCCCGGGCGAGCTCCGGAGTGGGGCCGGGCCGGCGGACGAGTCGGAAGGCAAGGTGTCCGACAAGGACAAGAAGCCGCGATCGTTCTGGAAGGAACTGCCGATCCTGATCGGCATCGCGCTGGTCCTGGCGCTGGTGATCAAGACCTTCTTCGTCCAGGCCTTCTCCATTCCGTCGGAGTCGATGCAGAACACGCTGCAGGTCGGTGACCGCGTCCTGGTGGACAAGCTGACCCCCTGGTTCGGGGCCGAGCCCGAGCGCGGCGAGGTCGTGGTGTTCCACGACCCGGGCGGCTGGCTGAACGACGAGCCCGTCCAGCAGAGCAGCAACTCCTTCCTCCGGGGGGTGCAGGACGTCCTCAGCTTCGTCGGCCTGATGCCCTCGGCCAATGAGAAGGACCTGATCAAGCGGGTCATCGCGATCGGCGGCGACACCGTCGAGTGCGAGAGCGGCGGTCCGGTCAAGGTGAACGGCGTCGCCCTCAACGAGCCGTACATCTTCCCGGGCAACAACCCCTGCAGCCGGAGCTTCGGGCCGCTGAAGGTGCCGCCGGGCCGGATCTGGGTGATGGGCGACCACCGCGACGACTCGCTGGACTCCCGCTTCCACATGGACCAGCCGGGCGGCGGGACGGTTCCGGTGGACGACGTGATCGGGCGCGCCTTCGTGGTGGCCTGGCCGATCGACCACTGGGCGACGCTGCCGGTGCCGAGCACTTTCGACCAGAAGGGCCTGGCGGCGGGCGTGCCGTTGGTGCCGCCGGTGGCCGGCGCGGCGGGAGCGGTGGCGCTGCTCCCACTGGTGCGCCGGGTGCGGAACCGGTCGGACCACAGGAAGGGCTCCTGAGCCCCGGCAGCTCCTCCCAAGCTCTTGCGCGGGCCGTGGTACCGACGAGTAATCTGCTCGGACGTGCCACGGCCCGACGGGTTTTCCGCCTGTGCCTCCGGCGCACCCGGGGCGTGCTCCGGCAGGTCAGAGCTGGACGGTGTCGATGAGCAGTGCCGTGGAACAGACCGCCGACCGGACGGTGACGCCCACCCGGCCGCGCCACCGGGCGGCCGCCGTGATCCAGGGCGTCCTGATCGGGCTCGGCCTCGTGCTGCTGGTCGGCGGCTTCGCCGTGATCGCGGTCGGCTACCGGCCCTACAACATCCCCTCGGGCTCGATGTCCCCCACGCTGGAGGTCGGGGACACGGTGCTTGCCCGGAAGACCGACGGCGGCTCCGTCGGCCGGGGTGACGTCGTGGTCTTCAAGGACCAGGCCTGGGGCGGCGAGCTCATGGTCAAGCGGGTCGTCGCGGTGGGCGGGGACACCGTGGCCTCCGCCGAGGACGGCCGCGGACTGACGGTGAACGGCACCCCCGTCACCGAGCCCTACCTCGCGGCGCAGGGTCCGCAGGGCGCGGCCTTCAGCGTCACGGTGCCGCAGGGGCGGATCTTCCTGCTCGGCGACAACCGGATGGTCTCGCTCGACTCCCGCACCCACGTGGCGGTCGACGGCGGGACCGTCGCGGCCGACGCCGTCGAGGCCCGGGTGGAGGCGACGGTGATGCCGTTCGGCCGGATGGGTGGGTTCACCCGGACCACGGCCTTCGACGGCCTCGCCGGTCCGCGGGCCGCTCAGCCCGGCCCGCTGGTCCCGGCGGCCGTGGCCACCGTCGCCGGCGCGGCGCTGATCGTCGTGACCTCGGCGGTCGGCGGCGTGGCCGGTCTGGCCCGCCGGTTCCGTCGGGGGCGCGCATCCTGAGCGCGGCCGCCGCCGGCTGCCGGGCCGCTCTGTCGAACATCGCCCCGGACGGACGCGTCGGGTGGCAGGATCGGTACCACCACCGGTGCGGATGGAAGGGGCGTGAAGAGCTGCCATGACGGTGCGGCGTCGCCAGGCCGCGCGGATCCTCCTGCTGGACGGGCTGGACCGCGTCCTCCTCTTCCTGGGCTCGGACCCGGCGGTGCCGGACGTGACCTGGTGGTTCACCCCGGGAGGCGGTTTGGAACCCGGGGAGGACGTGCGCGACGCCGCCGCGCGGGAGCTCGTGGAGGAAACCGGTTTGCGGGGCGTGGAGCTGGGGCCCTTGGTGGGGTACGGCACGGTGTCGTTCTCCTTCCGGGGACAGCGCTACGAGCAGGAGCAGTGGTTCCACCTGGCCCGGACCGAGGCGACCGGCCTCGACCGCTCGGGCACGGGCGACGAGGAACACGCCGAGTTGCTCGCGGCACGCTGGTGGACGCTTGAGGAGCTGAGGCGGACCGCCGAGACGGTCTACCCGGCCGGACTGGCCGACTTTCTGGAGCGGCTGCTGGTACAGGGCCCGCCGGTCGTTCCGGTACGGCTCTGAGCGTGGGTGCGGTGGTCCACAATGGGTGGACGTGACAAGTTGAGGGGACGCCTGGATGAGTGCCGAAGATCTCGAGAAGTACGAGACCGAGATGGAGCTCAAGCTCTACCGGGAGTACCGGGACGTCGTCGGCCTGTTCAAGTACGTGATCGAGACCGAGCGACGTTTCTACCTCACCAACGACTACGAGCTGCAGGTGCACTCGGTCCAGGGCGAGGTCTTCTTCGAGGTGTCGATGGCGGATGCGTGGGTCTGGGACATGTACCGGCCGGCCCGGTTCGTCCGCAAGGTCCGGGTGCTGACCTTCAAGGACGTGAACATCGAGGAACTCGCGAAGAGCGATCTGGAGCTGCCCTCGGACGACGCCGGCTTCGGGAACTGACGTTGGACCGCCCGGTCCCGCGTTGTCCAGGGGAATTTCGCGCAATCGGGGATTCTCACTCCTGCGGGTGACGGAAGTTATCCACAGGCGCGAGTTGTCCACAGGAAAAGGGAAATACCGGGTCCCGTCGAGCACAGCGGTGCAACCTCCACGGCGGAGGTGGTCACCGTGCAGAACACGACCGTGCAGAACCCGACCGCGCAGGGCGCGATCACCCGGCAGGCCCGCCAGGGCGGGCCGGACAGGCCGAGCAAGACCAGCCTCGGCCGCTACGGCGAGCGGGTCGCCGCCCGCCGCCTCGCGGAGGACGGGCTCCGCATCCTGGACCGCAACTGGCGCTGCGCCGAGGGCGAGCTGGACATCGTCGCCCTCGACGGCGACACCGTGGCGGTCTGCGAGGTGAAGACCCGCTCCGAGCGGGGCTTCCAGCAGCCGACCGAGGCCATCGACCAGGCCAAGGCGGCCCGACTGCAGCGGCTGGCCGAGCGGTGGCTGGCCGAGCGCTGGCCCGGGCACTTCGCGCAGCTGGC
This sequence comes from Kitasatospora sp. NPDC048722, assembly GCF_040650235.1. NCBI lineage: Bacteria > Bacillati > Actinomycetota > Actinomycetes > Kitasatosporales > Streptomycetaceae > Kitasatospora > Kitasatospora sp. NPDC048722. The sequence goes on along the minus strand of NZ_JBEZGX010000036.1, from coordinate 34,125 downwards.
CGGGCCCGGGTACGACCCCGGGCCGGCGGATCCGCAGTGGCCGCCCGTCCCGCCGGGCGGGGTGCGGATCGACCTGGTCGCGGTCATCAACCGGTCCCGGGGCGCCGCCTCGGTGGACCACCTGCGGGGGGTGGTCTGAGATGGCCTTCGCCCGTACCTGTTCCGTCGCGCTGGTCGGCGTCGACGGGGTGATCGTCGAGGTCCAGGCCGATCTGGAGCCCGGGGTGGCCGCGTTCACCCTGGTCGGCCTGCCCGACAAGGCGCTGTCAGAGGCCCGCGACCGGGTGCGCGCGGCCGTCGTGAACAGCGGTGAGGCGTGGCCGCAGCGCAAGCTGACCGTCGGCCTCAGCCCCGCCTCCGTGCCCAAGAGCGGCAGTGGCTTCGACCTCGCGGTGGCCTGCGCCGTACTGGCCGCCGCCGAGCGGCTCGACCCTTCGGCCATCGCCGACCTGCTGATCATCGGCGAACTGGGGCTGGACGGCCGGGTGCGGCCCGTCCGCGGAGTGCTGCCCTCGGTGCTGGCCGCCACCGATGCCGGGTACGAGCGGGTCGTCGTCGCCGAGCAGACGGCGGCCGAGGCCTCGCTCGTCCCCGGGGCGAAGGTGATCGGGGTCCGCAGCCTGCGCCAACTGATCGCCGTCCTCACCGGTGCGCCCGCGCCGGAGGAGCCGCCCGATCCGATCGCGGGCCGCCCCGATCCCGTGATGGCCGGGCTCATGCTGCCGAGCGCGGGCGTGCGGGGCCTGCCCGACGACAAGGCGGCCCGCCTCGACATGGCTGACGTGGCCGGTCAGTACGAGGCCCGGCGGGCCCTGGAGATCGCCGCCGCCGGGGGACACCACCTGTATCTGAAGGGGCCGCCCGGGGCCGGCAAGACGATGCTGGCCGAGCGGCTGCCCTCGCTGCTCCCGCCGCTCACGCAGAAGGAGGCGCTGGAGGTCACCGCGGTGCACTCGGTGGCGGGCCTGCTCCCGGCGGGCCGTCCACTGATCGACCGCGCCCCGTACTGCTCCCCGCACCACTCGACCACGATGCCGGCGATCGTGGGTGGCGGCAGCGGCCTGCCCAGACCGGGTGCGGTGTCGCTGGCTCACCGGGGGGTCCTGTTCCTGGACGAGGCACCGGAGTTCCCCGTCCGGGTGCTCGACGCGCTGCGGCAGCCGCTGGAGTCGGGCGAGGTGGTGATCGCGCGCTCGGCCGGATCGCTCCGGCTCCCGGCCCGGTTCCTGCTCTGCCTCGCGGCCAATCCCTGTCCGTGCGGCCGGCACTCACGGCGTGGCGAGGGGTGCGAGTGCACCCCGGCGATGGTGAGCCGCTACCAGGGGCGGCTGTCGGGGCCGTTGCTCGACCGGGTGGACCTCCAGGTCCAGGTCGCCCCGGTGACCAGGGTCGAGCTGATGGAGCGGGACACCACGGCGGAGACCACCGAGATCATCGCGGCCCGGGTGCTGGCCGCGCGGGAGCGGGCGGCCGCCCGGCTGGCCAGCACGCCCTGGCGGGTCAACGCCGAGGTCCCGGGGCACGAACTGCGGACGCGCTGGCAGCTCGCCCCCGGCGCGCTGAACGACGCCGCACGGCAGTTGGAACGCGGGCTGCTCACCGCCCGGGGGCTGGACCGGGTGCTCCGGGTCGCCTGGACGGTCGCGGACCTCGCTGGCCGGGACCGACCGGACGAACGGGACGTGCGGACGGCGCTGGTCCTGCGCACCGGCGTGGAGCAGGGCCTTCCGCTCACCGGACGCGCCCTCGAGCGCCCCGGGGGCGTCCCCGCCCAGCGGAGCGGTCCGGGAAGACGCCCAACCCGAGGAGCGCGCGACGAGTACCCGGCGGACGAGGACGGTGTCGCATGAACCGGATGACGGCGGATCCTCGACAGCCGCCGCCGACGGCCGCACAGCCCGAGCCGGAGCGGCTCGCCCGAGTGCTGCTCAGTCGGCTGAGCGAGCCCGGGGACGCGGTGGTCGGTCGGTGGCTCCGCCAGCTCGCCGCCACCGAGGTGGTCCAGGCGATCCGGGAGGGCGCCGTGCCCGACCATCCCGGGCTCGACGGGCCCCGCCTGGCCGGCTACCAGGCCAGACTCCCCGGTCTGGATCCGGCCGAGGACCTGGAACGGGTGCGAGCCTGCGGTGGACGCTTCATCATTCCGGGGGACACGGAATGGCCCAGCCAGCTCGACGACCTGGGCGACGGGCGGCCGGTCGGGCTCTGGACGACGGGCACCGGGTCGCTGCGCCTGCTGGCCCTCCGCTCGGTGGCGGTGGTGGGGTCCCGGGCCTGCACGGCGTACGGCGCACACGTCGCGGGGGAGCTGTCGGCCCAACTCGCCGAACGGGGCTGGGTGGTGGTCTCCGGAGCCGCCTACGGGATCGACGCCGCCGCCCACCGCGGGGCCCTGGCGGTGGGCGGGCTGACCGTCGCTGTCCTCGCCTGTGGGGTCGATGTCGCGTATCCCAAGGGCAACGCCGAACTGATTCGGCGGATCGGGGCCCAAGGGCTCCTGGTCAGCGAACTCCCGCCTGGGGAGCACCCGAACCGCTTCCGCTTCGTGCTGCGCAACCGGGTCATCGCGGCCCTCACCCGGGGCACCGTGGTGGTGGAGGCGGCCGTGCGCAGCGGGGCGCTGAGCACGGCCAGACGGGCGCGGGACCTCAACCGGCACACCATGGGCGTGGCCGGGCCGGTCACCTCCGAGCTCTCGGCGGGCGTGCACGCCCTGATCCGCAGCGGCGGCGCCACGCTGGTCACCGACGCGGCGGAGGTGACGGAATTGATCGGTGCGATCGGGGACGACCTCGCGCCGACGCGGACCGGACCGGTCCTGCCGCGGGACCTGCTGGAGCCGCCCGTCGCACGGGTGCTGGAGGCCGTGCCGGCGACGGCCGAGGGCGCGCCGGTCGAGTGGCTGGCCCGTCAGTCGGGGTTGCCGCCGGACGAAGTGCTCCAGCGGCTCTACGAGTTGGGGTCGCTCGGCTTCGTGGAACGGCACGGCGCGCACTGGCGAATCGTGCGGAGGAGGTGACCGCGGGGAGAGGCGAACAGCTGCGCTGATGGGAGCTGCGAGAAGGAGTGACGGGAGATCGGGTGGTTGACCTGCCGAACCGGTTCGTCCTCTGCGGGTGCCCGGATCCGATAACGAGAACGCCACCGGATCGAGGGACGACCGAGTGGCGGTAGCGCATTGCAGCGAGTCGGTCACGCTACGCTCCACATGCCTTCCCTATCAGCACATGACTCGGCAGAACGGCGCAGACCAACGCATGCCCACACACATTCCCGGACACAGAGTGACCGGTGGCGCCCGGTCCTCGGGAGGACCGCGCACCGAGCGGCGCCCCGTGACCGAGTACCCGCCCAAGGCGACGGGGGCGATGGGGAGCCTGTCACGGCAGGGCGGCCGGCCGGCGTCGGTGCCCGGCCAGCCCGCCGATGCCGTCGGTCCCGACACGGCCGGCCCCGATGTCGTCGGTTCCGACGCGGTCGACGGTGCCGACGCCGGTACCGGCGGTGGCGAGGTCGCGGCCGGTACGGGCACGTGGTTCGGGGCGCCCGCCGACGGCCCGACCGGGGCGCGTGCCGCCACGGAGGCGCCCGAGGCGGTGCCACCACCGGCGCCCCCGCCCGGACCGGGACGCCAGGCTCCGCCCCCGCCTCCAGCGCTGCCCCCGATGCAGGGTCCGTCCCCGACGCACGCTCCGTCCTCGACCCAAGCTCCGACCCGGTCCCCAGCAGCGCCCCCGACGCCAGCTCCACCCCCGAACGCGTTGGCGCCTTCGCCCCGCCGGGGGCCGGAGGCAGGCGGCCCCGCGCGCAGTGCGCTGGAGGAACTCTGGCGCTCCTACAAGGAGACCGGTGACCAGCGGCTGCGGGAGCAGCTGATCCTCCACTACTCACCGCTCGTCAAGTACGTGGCGGGCCGGGTCGGGGTGGGTCTGCCCTCCAACGTCGAGCAGGCCGACTTCGTCTCCTCGGGGGTATTCGGGCTGATCGACGCGATCGAGAAGTTCGACATCGACCGGGCCATCAAGTTCGAGACCTATGCGATCAGCCGCATCCGCGGGGCGATCATCGACGAACTGAGGGCGCTGGACTGGATCCCGCGCTCGGTGCGGCAGAAGGCCAAGGCGGTCGAGCGGACGTACGCGACGCTGGAGGCCCGGCTGCGCCGGACCCCGCACGAGCCCGAGGTCGCGGCCGAGATGGGCATTGCGATCGAGGACCTGCACGCCATCTTCAGCCAGCTGTCGCTCGCCAACGTCGTGGCGCTCGACGAACTGCTGCACCCCGTGGGGGAGGGCGGGGACCGGTTGAGCCTGATGGAGACCCTGGAGGACCACGGCGCCGACAACCCCGTCGAGGTGGCCGAGGACCGGGAGCTGCGGAGGCTGCTGGCCCAAGCGGTCAACACCCTCCCGGAGCGGGAGAAGACGGTGGTGACGCTCTACTACTACGAGGGCCTGACCCTCGCCGAGATCGGTCAGGTCCTCGGGGTGACGGAGAGCCGGGTGAGCCAGATCCACACCAAGTCCGTCCTGCAGCTGCGCGCCAAGCTCTCGGACGTCCGGTAGTGCGTGCGGTCGGTCGCTCGGGCGTGCGGTTCCGGCCGGGCGGCCCGAGGTTTGCGCGGCGGCGTACCGGCCGCGTGTAGGTCTCCGTAAAGTGGGAGCGTGCCGAAGATCCGAGCGGCCACGGTGGCCGAGCATCGCCAGCTGCAGCGGGCAGCTCTCCTCGACGCTGCCCGCGTCCTGCTCACCGAGGGGGGCATGGAGGCGTTGACCTTCCCCGCCCTCGCGGCGCGGACCGGGCTGGCGCGTTCCTCGGTCTACGAGTACTTCCGCTCCCGCGCCGCGGTGGTCGAGGCGTTGTGCGAGGTGGACTTCCCGCTCTGGGCGGCCGAGATCGAGGCCGGGATGGAGAGCTGCGACACGGCGGCCGGCCGCATCGAGGCCTACGTCCGAGGGCAACTGGCGCTCGCGGCCGATCCGCGCCACCGGGCGGTCGTGGCGATCTCGGCGCTGGAGCTCGACGAGGCCGCGCGCGAGCGGATCCGCGCGGCGCACGGGAAGCTGGTCGGCTTGGTCACCCAGGCCCTGGAAGAGCTGGGCCACACCCAGCCGAGGCTCACCGCGGCGCTGCTCCAGGGGGTCGTCGAGGCGGCCGTCCGCCACGGCGAGCAGCTGGCGGCGGCAGGAGCCGCGCTCGGTGGCCTGGCCGAGAGCCCCGAGCGGATCGCCGATGCCGCCGTCGCGATGGCCCTCCACGGCCTCTCCCGCGGGTGAACCGCCGGCTCCTTCGCGGCTGAGCTGCCGATCGGCACACCTCGCCCCGGTCGAGGGGAGGTGCCCGTCGGCGGACCCGTCGGCAGCAGCCGCGCCGCGCCCGCGCCGAACAGGGCGAGCGGGTCGAGGTAGCGGTCGCCGCGCAGCAGACCCCAGTGCAGGCAGCCCCGCCCGGCGCAGTGCCGCCCCTCCCCGGAGAGCGGGGCGAGCCGCCCGATCACCTGGCCGGCGCCGACGGCGCCGCCCACCGGCATAGTGCCGGTGACGGGGAGATAGGTGGTCCGCAGGGCGGGAGCCCCCGAGCCGGGGTGCGACACCGTCACCACCGGGCGGCCCGCGACCAGCCCGGAGAACGTGACCACTCCCGGAGCCGCAGCCCTGATCTCCGCTCCTGCCGGAGCGGCCAGGTCCACGCCCCGGTGCCCGGCGGACCACGGCTTCGCCGGTGCCACGAACCGCCCGAGCACCCCGCCGGGCCCACCCACCGGCCACGCCCGTTCACGCGCGAGTCCGGCAGGGGCGCCGTCCCCGGAGCCACCCGGGCTCGAACGCCCAGCCACGGCAAGGAACCCGACAGCGCGCGCTGCCGCAGCACCCGCCAGAACGAGCGCCATCACAACGCACAGCACCACGAACGGCGCCGCCAATGTCGCCGACAATGCCGACGAGACCCCCCGAACTCCACCGCGACCAGTCATGCGCCCGAGCGTCCAGGCCGCGAAGTGCCCACACCACCCTCTTCGGGATTCCTGTGGACAAACCGTCCCCGCAGACGAGCGGCATCCCCCGGACGGGTGTACGGACGCCGCCGTCCGGTGTACGAGCGCCTCCCGGCGCCGCTACGGACCACCGTCGCGAACGTCCTGGCGAACGTCCTCGCGAACGTCGTGGCGACCGCACTCCAACCGCACTCAGACCGCACTCGGACCGCACGCCGACCGCACGCCGACCCGCTCCGGCGGCGCCCGTGCCGCCGACGCGGCCGCCCGTCCGCGGCCCCTCCGCCACCTGCGGAGTCGCCCCCCACTCGGCGCTTCCCGTACACTTCACACGCGACCCGGTCCGCCGGGTCGACTTCGCACGCCCCGCCACCGGTGGACGGATGCGGCTCCGCCGCCGCCCCCGCCAGGTGCGAGTGCCGCTCGGTCCGCCGAGCCCGTCCCGGTCCCCGACCGAGCGGGTTCAAGCGGCTCGGCACGTTCGGGGCGTCAGGCGTGGCTGTCACCTGACCGCCACGGACAAACCGAGCCTGACCCGGCCGTACACGCAGTCACCCGAACGGGGATCGCCACCGCGCGAGCCCCGGGGCGGCCTGCGCGGCAGCCGGGCCGTAACACCTGAGGAGAACGGCTATGGCCGTCGTCACGATGCGGGAGCTGCTGGAGAGCGGCGTCCACTTCGGTCACCAGACCCGCCGCTGGAACCCGAAGATGAAGCGCTTCATCATCACCGAGCGCAACGGCATCTACATCATCGACCTCCTGCAGTCGCTGAACTACATCGACCGCGCCTTCGAGTTCATCAAGGAGACCGTTGCCCACGGCGGCAGCGTCCTCTTCGTCGGCACGAAGAAGCAGGCCCAGGAGGCCATCGCCGAGCAGGCCACCCGCGTGGGCATGCCCTACGTGAACCAGCGCTGGCTCGGCGGCATGCTGACCAACTTCTCGACCGTCTACAAGCGTCTGCAGCGCCTCAAGGAGCTCGGCGAGCTGGACTTCTCGGACGTGGCCGGCTCCGGCCTCACCAAGAAGGAGCTCCTGGTCCTCCAGCGCGAGCACGACAAGCTGGAGAAGACCCTCGGCGGTATCCGTGACATGCAGCGCGTTCCCAGCGCCGTGTGGATCGTGGACACCAAGAAGGAGCACATCGCGGTCGGCGAGGCCCGGAAGCTCAACATCCCGGTCGTCGCCATCCTCGACACCAACTGCGACCCCGACGAGGTCGACTACAAGATCCCGGGCAACGACGACGCGATCCGCTCCGTCACCCTGCTGACCCGCGTGATCGCCGACGCCGTCGCCGAGGGCCTCAAGGCCCGCGCCGGTGTCGCCAAGGGCGACGCCAAGGCCGAGCCGGGTGCCGACCAGCCGCTGGCCGACTGGGAGAAGGACCTCATCGAGGGCGAGAAGAAGGCCGAGGAGGCCCCCGCCGCCGCCGAGGCCCCGGCCGCCGAGGCTCCGGCCGAGCAGGCCTGACGTACCAAGGGTGAGGGGCGCTCGCCGGTACGACGCCGGTAGGCGCCCCTCTCTCCCGTGCCGGGACCGGACCAACGGTCCCGGCACATCCCCACGCAGACACGCGAGACGCGAGAAGAGATTCACACCATGGCGAACTTCACCGCCGCGGACGTCAAGAAGCTCCGTGAGCTCACCGGCGCCGGCATGATGGACTGCAAGAAGGCCCTGGACGAGGCCGAGGGCAACGTCGAGAAGGCCGTCGAGCTCCTGCGCATCAAGGGCCAGAAGGGCGTCGCCAAGCGCGAGGGCCGTGACGCCTCCAACGGCGCCGTCGCCGCGCTGATCGCCGAGGACAAGAAGTCCGGCGTGCTGGTCGAGCTCAACTGCGAGACCGACTTCGTCGCCAAGGGTGACAACTTCGTCAAGGTCGCCGACGCGATCGCCGCCCACGTGGCCAAGACCGCCCCGGCCGACCTGGACGCCGCCCTGGCTTCCGAGATCGAGGCCGGCAAGACCGTCCAGCAGTTCGTCGACGAGGCCAACGCGACCCTGGGCGAGAAGATCGTCTTCCGTCGCTTCGCCCAGTTCGACGGTGACGGCTTCGTCGCGGTCTACCTCCACAAGACCAGCCCCGACCTGCCGCCGGCCGTCGGCGTCCTGGTCGAGCTGGACAAGGAGAACGCCGAGGTCGCCAAGGACGTCGCGCAGCACATCGCCGCCTTCGCGCCGAAGTACCTGTCCCGCGAGGACATCCCGGCCGAGGACATCGAGAACGAGCGCCGCGTCGCCGAGGCCACCGCTCGCGAGGAGGGCAAGCCGGAGGCCGCCCTGCCGAAGATCGTCGAGGGTCGCGTCACCGGCTTCGTGAAGGAGAACTCCGTCCTGGAGCAGGCCTTCGCGAAGGACAACAAGAAGTCCGTCGCCAAGGTCCTCGAGGAGAACGGCGTCGCCCTCAAGCGCTTCGCCCGCTTCCGCGTCGGCGCCTGAGCCACGTTCCCCCTGGTCCCCGGCGCGCTTACGCTGGGAACCGCCCCCGCCCGCTGACCCGGGCGGGAGGAACGCCGAACGGGCTCACCCAGCGCCAACCGCCACGGGCGGGCCGCGTCGGCACCATGAACGACGAGGAGGCCATTGCCGTGCAGGACACCGAACCGGTTCCCGCGGCAGTGGCCTCCTCGCGTGTACGCGCAGACCGGGCACCCGCACACCCGCGTCTGTGAACCAAGTAGGTGCAGAAGGAGAAGTCCCATGCAGGAGACGCAGGAGACCGCGCAGGACCCCAAGGACGGCTCGCGCCGCCGGGTGCTGCTGAAGCTGTCCGGTGAAGCCTTCGCCGGTGGCGGCGGGCTCGGCGTCGACCCGGACGTCGTGCACGCGATCGCCCGGGAGATCGCCACGGTCGTGCGCGCCGGCACCGAGGTCGCCGTGGTCATCGGCGGCGGCAACTTCTTCCGCGGCGCGGAACTGCAGGTCCGTGGCATGGACCGGGCCCGGTCCGACTACATGGGCATGCTCGGCACCGTGATGAACTGCCTCGCGCTCCAGGACTTCCTGGTCAAGGAGGGCATCGAGACCCGCGTCCAGACCGCCATCACGATGGGCCAGGTCGCCGAGCCGTACCTGCCGCTGCGGGCCGTCCGGCACCTGGAGAAGGGCCGCGTGGTGATCTTCGGCGCCGGTATGGGCATGCCGTACTTCTCCACCGACACCACGGCCGTCCAGCGGGCGCTGGAGATCCACGCGGACGTCCTGCTGATGGGCAAGAACGGCGTGGACGGCGTCTACGACTCCGACCCGCGGACCAACCCGGACGCGGTCAAGTTCGACGCGCTGGAGTACTCCGAGGTCATCGCCCGCGACCTGAAGGTCGCCGACCTCACCGCCATCACGCTGTGCAAGGACAACAACCTCCCGATGCTGGTGTTCGAGCTGCTCGCGGAGGGCAATATCGCGCGCGCGGTGAAGAGTGAGAAGATCGGCACACTCATCAGCCAGGATTCCGTCCGGGCCTGAGCAGCAACCAGCCGTACGGGACGGCGTCGACGCCATGACCGGGCGCCACGCCGGCACCGGTCGGGACAACAGCAGATGAACCGGACAGGGAGACCACAGTGATCGAAGAGACCCTCCTCGAGGCCGAGGAGAAGATGGAGAAGGCCGTCCTCGTCGCCAAGGACGACCTCGCGGCCATCCGCACCGGCCGTGCCCACCCGGCGATGTTCGCCAAGATCGTCGCCGAGTACTACGGCGCCGTGACCCCCATCAACCAGCTGGCCTCGTTCTCGGTGCCGGAGCCCCGGATGGCGGTCGTCTCGCCGTTCGACAAGACCGCGCTGAAGGCCATCGAGCAGGCCATCCGCGACTCCGACCTGGGCGTCAACCCCTCGAACGACGGCTCCATCATCCGGGTGGTGCTGCCCGAGCTCACCGAGGAGCGCCGCCGGGAGTTCATCAAGATCGCCCGCACCAAGGGCGAGGACGCCAAGGTCTCGATCCGCTCCGTGCGCCGCAAGGCCAAGGACGGCATCGACAAGCTGGTCAAGGACGGCGAGGTCGGCGAGGACGAGGGCCGCCGCGCCGAGAAGGAGCTCGACGACACCACGGCCAAGTACGTGGCCCAGGTCGACGAGCTGCTCAAGCACAAGGAAGCCGAGCTGCTCGAAGTCTGATGAACGACGCCCCTGACGCCCCTGGCTACTGGGGCCCATCCGACCAGCAGTTCCAGCCCTACCGCCCGGCGCCGCAGCCGCAGGCCCCCCGGCAGCCGTCGCACGCGGCGCCCGGGTACGCCGACCCCACGGCGCCGGGGTACGGCGATCCCGCCGTGCCGGGCCCGCCGGTCGCCCAGGGTGCGCCCGGCGGTGTGCCGGGCGACCGGGGCGGCCGAACGGGTCACGCGTCGCAGCCTCCGGTGTACTGGGGCCCCGACGCGGAGGAGACTCAGGTCATGCCTCCCGTACCGGCCGACCCGGTCCCGCCCGTCGGCCCCGGCCCGTCCGGTGGTCCGGCCGCGGGCCCGGCGGCCGGTGCGGGCCCCGCGGCCCGCCAGGACGCGGGCCAGGCACGGGAGGCGGGCCGGCTGAGCGGTCCGCTGTTCCGGGACGAGCATCCCGGTGCGGCGGTGCCGGGCGCGTCGGAGACCGTCGTGCTGCGCGCGATGACCGATGACGTCGCCCCCGCCCCCGGCCACGGCGCTCCGCCGTACCCGGGGGCTCCGGCGCACCCCGCGCCTCCGTCGAGCCACCCGGCGGCCGGGCATCCCCCCTTCGTGCCGCCGTCCTACCCAGGGCAGGAGACGCCCGTGGCCCAGCCCGAGCCGCAGCCCCAGCCCCGCAAGCAGCGCGGAGGCCGTAACCTCCAGGCCGCGATAGGGGTCGGGGTCGGTCTCGGCGCGGTGATCATCGCCTCGTTGTTCGTGGTGAAGGCGCTGTTCCTGTTCGTCGTGATGGCCGCGGTGTCGGTCGGCGTCTGGGAGCTGACGAGCCGGCTGTCCGAGCGCAAGCAGATCAAGGCGCCGCTGGTCCCGCTGGTCGCCGGCGGCATCGCGATGATCGCCACCGGCTACTGGGCCGGCGTCCAGTGGGCCGCGGCCTCGCTCGCGCTGACCGGCCTCGCGGTGATGGTCTGGCGGATGGCCGAGCCGCCGGACGACTACCTGCGGGACATAACGGCGGGCGTGTTCACCGCCTTCTACGTGCCGTTCCTCGCGACCTTCGTGGCGATGATGCTGGCGGCCGACGACGGCCCCCAGCGGATCGTGCTCTTCCTGATCGTCACGATCTGCAGCGACACCGGCGCCTACGCGGTGGGCTACAAGTTCGGGAAGAACAAGCTGGCCCCGACGATCAGCCCCGGCAAGACCCGGGAGGGCCTGGCGGGCGGCATCGGCCTGTCGATGCTGGCCGGCGCCCTGCTGATGCAGCTGATCATCGACGGCGGAAGCTGGTGGCAGGGCCTGATCCTGGGCGGCTGCGCGGCCGTCACGGCGACCCTGGGGGACCTGGGCGAGTCGATGATCAAGCGCGACCTCGGCATCAAGGACATGGGCACGCTGCTGCCCGGCCACGGCGGGATCATGGACCGGCTGGACTCGCTCCTGCCGACCGCCCCGGTGGTCTGGCTGCTGCTCGCCGCCTTCGTCGGCAGCTAGCGCACCCGCGTACGCGCGCGAGGGCCCCGGACGTCCCGACGTCCGGGGCCCTCGCGCGTCTGCGACACTGGATGAACCATGCCTAAGCCCGGAGAACTCACCTTTGTCGCGCCGCGCGGCGCCAAGCCCCCGCGACACCTCGCCGACCTGAGCCCCGTCGAGCGCAAGGAGGCCGTCGCCGAGCTGGGCGAGCAGCCGTTCCGCGCCAAGCAGCTCTCGAACCACTACTTCGGCCGGCTGTCGAACGACCCGGCGGGCTGGACGGACATTCCCGCCGCCAGCCGGGAGAAGCTCACCGGGAGCCTGCTGCCCGAGCTGATGTCGGTCGTCCGGCACGTCTCCTGCGACGACGACGCGACCCGCAAGACGCTGTGGAAGCTGTTCGACGGCACGCTCGTCGAGTCGGTGCTGATGCGCTACCCCGACCGGGTCACCATGTGCATCAGCTCGCAGGCCGGTTGCGGCATGAACTGCCCGTTCTGCGCGACCGGCCAGGCCGGTCTGACCCGCAACCTGTCCACCGCCGAGATCGTCGAGCAGATCGCCGCCGGGATGCGCGCGCTCAGGGCCGGCGAGTTCGGGGCGCGCGGGGGCTCGTCCGCCGAGGACGGGAGCGGCCCCGGCAGCGAGGCGCGGCTGTCCAACGTCGTCTTCATGGGCATGGGCGAGCCGCTCGCCAACTACAACCGGGTGCTGGCCGCGATCCGCCGGCTGACCGACCCGGCACCGGACGGCTTCGGCCTGTCCCAGCGCGGCATCACCGTCTCCACCGTCGGCCTCGTCCCGGCGATGAACCGCTTCGCCGACGAGGGCCTCAGCTGCCGCCTCGCGCTGTCGCTGCACGCCCCGGACGACGAGCTGCGCGACGAGCTGGTGCCGGTGAACACCCGGTGGAAGGTCGCCGAGGTGCTGGACGCGGCGTGGAACTACGCGGAGAAGTCCGGCCGCCGGGTCTCCATCGAGTACGCGCTGATCAAGGACATCAACGACCAGGCCTGGCGGGCGGACCTGCTCGGCCGGCTGATCAAGAACCACCGGGTGCACGTCAACCTGATCCCGCTGAACCCGACGCCGGGTTCGAAGTGGACCGCCTCCCGGCCCGAGGACGAGCGCGAGTTCGTCCGCCGGCTCCAGTCGCACGGCGTGCCGACGACCGTCCGCGACACCCGCGGCCAGGAGATCGACGGCGCCTGCGGCCAGCTCGCGGCCGCAGGCTGAGGACGCTGAGGACCGGGGACTAGCGGAGTCCGGCGGCGGCCAGTGCGGCCGTCGCCCCGCCGGTGACCAGCAGGGCCGTGCCGACGGCCAGTGTGCGCAGGGCGACCGCGCCGAACAGCAGCCGGGGCGAGGCGCCGAGGCGCAGCAGGGCGTCGGTGACGTCCCGGCGGTCGGTGCGCACCTCGGCGAGGCGGGCGGCGACGGCCGAGGCCGCGCAGCCGAGGACCAGGCAGGCCTCGACGGCGGGCAGGGCGTCGGCGCTGCCGGGGGTGCCGATCCAGTAGCGGATGGTGGTGAGCACCATCGCGACGACGAGGGTGAGGACGGCCAGCGGCGCGCCGAGGCGGCGGGCCTGTGCGGTGAGTCCGCGACCGGCCAGCAGGCGCAGCGGGGTGGGCCTGCCGAGGGCGAGCAGGCGACCGGTCCAGGCGAGCAGCGGGCCGGTGATCAGGGCGAGGCCGAGGGCGCTCGCGGCCCAGCCGCCGAGCGCGGCGACGCTGGTGCTGCCGAGTCCGGCGGGCAGGTGGACCGGACGGCCGTCGGCGGGGGCGCCGGGCCGCAGGGCGATCAGTTCGAGGGCGAGGCCGACCATGGCCAGGCCGATCGGCACGGCGATCCGCAGCGGTCCGAAGCCGGTGGGGGCGGTGCCGCGGCCGCCGGGCAGGGTCTCGGCGAAGGGCACCGCGCAGGCCGCGGCGATGCCGGCGGTGATCGGCACGAGCGCGAGCAGGGTGACCGGGGCCGCGGCCGGCAGCGGCACGCCCATGCCGAGGTCGGGGGCGAGGGAGGGCCCGGCGATGTCGTTGCGCAGGACCAGGAAGACGAGCAGGGTGAGCACGCTGCCGAGGGTGCAGGCGAGGGCGACCTCGCCGGCGATCAGGCTGCGGATCCGGCCGGAGCTGGCGCCGGCGGCGGTGAGGCCGGTGATCCGTTCGGGCCGCTGGGCGGGGACCGCGCGGGCGGCGACGGCGGCGAACCAGGCCACGGCGGCCAGCGGGGGCAGGCACCACAGCAGCCGCACGAGCGCGTCGGCGTCGCCGGGCCGGTCGCTCATCGCCCGGCCGAGGGCGCGCAGCAGGAAGGCGGCGACCACGGCGGAGGCGAGGGCGGTGAGCAGCCAGCGGCCGAGGTCGGGCGCCCGGTAGCCCCGGGCCAGGCGGAGATAGAACACGTCGACTCTTTCAGCGGCTCGTCGTCAGCGGCGGGTGGCCGAGACGGCCGAGGCGCCGGTGGTGCCCGGTGCGGCTGGGCCGCGCGGGACGGGGGCGGCGGGAGCGGTGAGCCGTCCGTCGACGAGGGCGACGGCGCGGTCCGCGAACCGGACGAGCTCCGGGTCGTGCGTGGCCAGGACCAGGGTGAGCTGGTGGGAGCGGGCCGCGCTGGTCAGTATCCGCAGGACCTGGTCGGCGGCCTCGCGGTGGAGCGGCGCGGTGGGGTCGTCGGCGAAGACGACGGGCGGCAGCGGGGCCAGGGCGCGGGCGACGGCGATCCGCTGGCGCTGGCTCTGCAGCAGCCGGTCGGGGCGGTGGCGGGCGATGTCGCCGACGTCGAGGCGCTCCAGCCACTCGGAGGCGGCGGTGTAGGCGGCCTTGTTGCCGGCGCCGGCGAGCAGGAGCGGCAGGGCGACGTTCTCCCGGGCGGTCAGTTCGGGCACCAGGTGGGGTTCGGAGCCGACGAAGCCGAAGCGGTCGCGGCGCAGCCGCTCACGGCCGGCCCGGGTCAGGGTGTGCACGGGGGCGCTGTTGAACCAGACCTCGCCCCGGTCGACCGGGAGGAGGGCGGAGAGGCAGCCGAGCAGGGTGCTCTTGCCGGAGCCGCGGGGTCCGGTGACGGCGAGGACCTCGCCCTCGCGGACGCCGATCGAGATGCCGCGCAGGGCGGGGGTGCCGTGATGGGACTTGACGATCCCCCGGGCCCACAGCACGTCGTTGTCAGGCGGTGCCGCTGACATGAGGTTCCATCCTGGATGGCCGCAGGGATATGACAGTCGTCAGATTAGAACGATGGGGGCCCCGTGCGGTTGCGGCGCACTGGGCCATCGCGGGCATATCACCCGCAATCAGGCATGTTTGGGTGCGAACGCCGACCGGAAACGACCGGGCCGGCACCGGAACGCGCCGAAGGGCGGCCCCGCGGGGAGCGGGACCGCCCTTCGGCGGAGGGTGGGAAAGAGGATCAGATGATCAGAGCTTCGCCCACGCGTCGGTGAGGCTGGTCCGCAGGATCTGCTCGATCTCGTCGAAGGTCGACTGGTCGGAGATCAGCGGCGGGGCCAGCTGGACGACCGGGTCGCCGCGGTCGTCGGCGCGGCAGTACAGGCCGTTGTCGAAGAGGGCCTTCGACAGGAAGCCGTAGAGCACGCGCTCGGTCTCCTCGTCGTTGAAGGACTCCTTGGTGACCTTGTCCTTGACGAGCTCGATGCCGTAGAAGTAGCCGTTGCCGCGGACGTCGCCGACGATCGGCAGGTCGCGCAGCTTGCTCAGGGTGCCCAGGAAGCGCGACTCGTTGTCGAGCACGTGCTGGTTCAGGCCCTCGCGCTCGAAGATGTCGAGGTTGGCCAGGGCCACGGCGGAGGACACCGGGTGGCCGGCGAAGGTGTAGCCGTGCAGGAAGGTGTTGTCGCCCTTGTAGAACGGCTCGGCGATGCGGTCGGAGATGATCGTCGCGCCGATCGGGGAGTAGCCCGAGGTCATGCCCTTGGCACAGGTGATCATGTCCGGCACGTAGCCGAACTTGTCGGCGCCGAACATGGTGCCGAGGCGGCCGAAGGCACAGATGACCTCGTCCGAGACCAGCAGCACGTCGTGGCGGTCGCAGATCTCGCGAAGGCGCTGGAAGTAGCCGGGCGGCGGCGGGAAGCAGCCGCCGGCGTTCTGCACCGGCTCGACGAACACGGCGGCGACGGTGTCGGGGCCCTCGAAGAGGATGGCCTCCTCGACCTGGTCGGCGCACCAGCGGCCGTACGCCTCGGGGTCGACGGTGCCGTCGGGGCCCTCCAGGTAGTGCGGGGCGCGGTAGATGTTGGTGTTCGGGGCCTTGTGGGTGCCCGGCACCAGCGGCTCGAACGGGGCCTTCAGGCCCGGCAGGCCGGTGATCGACAGGGCGCCCTGGGGGGTGCCGTGGTAGGCGATCGCGCGGGAGATGACCTTGTACTTGGTCGGCTTGCCGATCAGCTTGAAGTACTGCTTGGCGAGCTTCCAGGCGGTCTCGACGGCCTCGCCGCCGCCGGTGGAGAAGAAGACCTTGTTCAGGTCGCCCGGGGCGTAGTTGGCGAGGCGCTCGGCCAGCTCGACGGCCTTGGGGTGCGCGTAGCTCCAGATCGGGAAGAACGCGAGTTCCTTGGCCTGCTTGGCGGCCACCTCGGCCAGCTCGGTGCGGCCGTGACCGGCCTGCACGACGAACAGGCCGGCCAGGCCGTCGATGTACTTCCGGCCCTTGTCGTCCCAGATGTACGTGCCCTCGCCCTTGACGATGGTCGGCACGGGGGAGTTCTCGTACGACGACATGCGGGTGAAGTGCATCCACAGGTGGTCGTAGGCGGTCTTGGAAAGGTCCTTCTGGGCCGGGTCGGCTGTCATCGGGTGCCCCAGGTGTAGGTCTGTTTCCGGAGCTTCAGGTAAACGAAGCTCTCGGTGCTCCGCACGCCGGGAAGCGCGCGGATGCGCTTGTTGATCATTTCGAGCAGGTGCTCGTCGTCCTCGCAGACCAGTTCGGCCAGGAGGTCGAACGAGCCGGCGGTGCAGACGACGTAGTCAACCTCGTCGAGGGCGGCCAGTGCGTCGGCGACGGGTTCGATGTCGCCCTCGACCCGGATCCCGACCATCGCCTGGCGGGTGAAGCCGACGGTGAGCGGGTCGGTGACGGCGACGATCTGCATCACGCCCTGGTCGAGCAGCTTCTGGACGCGCTGGCGCACGGCCGCCTCGGACAGGCCGACGGCCTTGCCGATGGCGGCGTACGGGCGGCGCCCGTCCTCCTGGAGCTGCTCGATGATCGCCTTGGAGGCGGCGTCGAGGGGAACGCTGGCGTTCCGGTCGCGGTTGGCCACGCCGCAACTGTGCCTGATCGTTCCTGTGTTCGCAACCGTGGAAGCTGCTGATTTCGTCGCGATCACCGAAATCACGTACGGATTTCATCGCCGGACTGCGTCAGGGCTGTCGATCCCCTCCGTGTTCCGGCTACCCTGGCACGGTACGCGCGCGGCGACGCAGCGCAGCGCGCGTTCCCCCACCAGTGGACCGCGGCCGTCCGGGCCGGGCCACTCGGCACCCTTCGTACGCCGCCGTCGCGGACGTACCATGGCGCCGGACTCTGCAACGCCGCAGGACCAGACCGAGGAGAGACCCCGTGAGCGACCTTCGCACGCTGCGCAACTACATCAACGGTGAGTTCGTCGACGCGGCAGACGGCCGCACGCTCGACATCGTCGACCCGACCACCGGCGAGGTCTACGCGACGTCCCCGCTGTCCGGTGCCGCGGACGTCGACGCCGCGATGGCCTCGGCCGCCGCCGCCTTCCCGGTCTGGCGCGACGCCACCCCGAGCACCCGCCAGAAGCTGCTCCTGAAGATCGCCGACGCCGTCGAGGCGCGCGCCGACGAGATCGTCGACGCCGAGGTGCGCAACACCGGCAAGCCCCGCGCGCTGACCCTCTCCGAGGAGATCGGCCCGATGGTGGACCAGATCCGCTTCTTCGCCGGCGCCGCCCGCCTGCTGGAGGGCAAGGCCGCCGGCGAGTACATGGACGGGATGACCTCGATCATCCGCCGCGAGCCGGTCGGCGTCTGTGCCCAGGTCGCGCCGTGGAACTACCCGATGATGATGGCCGTCTGGAAGTTCGCCCCGGCGATCGCCGCGGGCAACACCGTCGTGCTGAAGCCCTCGGACACCACCCCGGCCTCCACCGTGCTGCTGGCCGAGATCATCGGCGGCATCCTCAAGGACCTGGAGCTGCCGGCCGGCGTCTTCAACGTCATCTGCGGCGACCGCGAGACCGGCAAGCTGATGGTCGAGCACCGCACCCCGGCGATGGCCTCCATCACCGGTTCCGTCCGGGCCGGCATCCAGGTCGCCGAGTCGGCCTCCAAGGACGTCAAGCGCGTGCACCTGGAGCTGGGCGGCAAGGCCCCGGTCGTGGTGTTCGAGGACGCCGACATCGCCGAGGCCGTCGAGGGCATCTCGGTGGCGGGCTTCTTCAACGCCGGCCAGGACTGCACCGCCGCCACCCGCGTGCTGGTGCACGACTCGATCCACGACGCCTTCGTCGAGGCGCTGGCCAAGGCCGCGGCGGAGACCAAGACCGGCGGCGTGGACGACGAGGACGTGCTGTACGGCCCGCTGAACAACGCCAACCAGCTGAAGCAGGTGGCCGGCTTCATCGAGCGGCTGCCCGCCCACGCCAAGGTCGAGACCGGTGGCCACCGGGTCGGCGAGCAGGGCTACTTCTACGCGCCGACCGTCGTCTCCGGCCTCGAGCAGGACGACGAGATCATCCAGAACGAGGTCTTCGGCCCGGTCATCACCGTGCAGCGGTTCACCGACGAGGACCAGGCCGTCGAGTACGCCAACGGCGTCGAGTTCGCGCTGGCCTCCTCGGTGTGGACCAAGGACCACGCCCGCGCCATGCGGATGTCGCGCCGCCTGGACTTCGGCTGCGTGTGGATCAACACCCACATCCCGCTGGTCGCCGAGATGCCGCACGGCGGCTTCAAGAAGTCCGGCTACGGCAAGGACCTCTCGGCCTACGGCTTCGAGGACTACACCCGTGTGAAGCACGTCATGACCGCGATCTGAGCGGGTCGTGACCGTCCGGCGCAGGATGACCGCGATCTGAGCGGGTCGTGACCGTCCGGCGCAGGATGACCGCGATCTGATCAGTGGTGTGAACTGACAATGGGCCCGGGTCGATTCGATCCGGGCCCTGTGTCTTTGCACCCTGTCGGCCGTTCGCGTGACCGACTGACAAGATGAAACTGCACTTCGGGCACCGGACTCCCTAGCCTTACCGCATGAGCATCCCCACCGCTGACTCAGCCGCAGGCCAGGCCGTCAAGGCCGCCGACCGCGCGCACGTCTTCCACTCGTGGTCCGCCCAGGCGCTGATCGACCCCCTCGCGGTGGCCGGCGCCGAGGGCTCGTACTTCTGGGACTACGACGGGAACCGCTACCTCGACTTCTCCTCGCAGCTGGTGAACACCAACATCGGGCACCAGCACCCGAAGGTGGTCGCCGCGATCCAGGAGCAGGCGGCGAAGCTCTGCACGATCGCGCCCGGCTTCGCGGTCGAACCGCGCAGCGAGGCCGCCCGGCTGATCGCCGAGCGCACCCCCGGCGACCTGGACAAGATCTTCTTCACCAACGGCGGTGCCGAGGCCAACGAGAACGCCATCCGACTGGCCCGGCTGCACACCGGCCGGCAGAAGGTGCTCTCCACCTACCGCTCGTACCACGGCGCCACCGCCAACGCGATCGCCCTCACCGGCGACCCGCGCCGCTGGGCCAACGACACCGGCGTCTCCGGCGTGGTGCACTTCTGGGGCCCGTACGCCTACCGCTCCAACTTCCACGCCGAGAACGAGGCGCAGGAGTGCGAGCGCGCGCTGGAGCACCTGGAGCAGGTGATCGCGTTCGAGGGGCCGGGCACGGTCGCGGCCGTCATCCTGGAGACCGTGGTCGGCACGGCCGGGATCCTGATCCCGCCGCCGGGCTACCTCGCCGGGGTGCGGGAGATCTGCGACCGGTACGGGATCGTGTTCATCCTCGACGAGGTGATGGCGGGCTTCGGCCGGACCGGCGAGTGGTTCGCCGCCGACCACTGGGGTGTCACCCCGGACCTGCTGACCTTCGCCAAGGGCGTCAACTCCGGCTACGTGCCGCTCGGCGGCGTGGCGATCAACGCCGCGATCGCCGCCGACTTCGACGAGCGCCCCTTCCCCGGCGGGCTCACCTACTCCGGCCACCCGCTGGCCTGCGCCTCCGCCGTCGCGACCATCAACGCGATGGCCGAGGAGCGCATCGTCGAGCACGCCAAGCACATCGGCGACACCGTGCTCGGCCCCGGCCTGCGCGAGCTGGCCGATCGGCACCCCTCGATCGGCGAGGTGCGCGGCCTCGGCGTGTTCTGGGCGCTGGACCTGGTCAAGAACCGCGAGACCCGCGAGCCGCTGGTGCCCTACAACGCCGCCGGCGCCGCCAACGCCCCGATGGGCGAACTGGCCGCGGCCTGCAAGCAGCGCGGGCTCTGGCCGTTCGTCAACATGAACCGCCTCCACGTCGTCCCCCCGTGCACCGTCACGGAGGAGGAGGCCAAGACCGGCCTCGCGGTGCTCGACGAGGTGCTGTCGCTCGCCGACGCGCACACTGTCTGACGTAACGAATCGGACGGCCCCGGGTGCCTCGGTGCGCCCGGGGCCGTCCCACGCTCCGGAGGCCCCACCATGCCCAGCACCACCACGCCCCGACGTCCGTTGAACTCCCGTGCGCTGCGCCGACGTTCGGTGCTCGGCGGCGGGGCCGCGCTGCTCGGTGCCGGCGCGCTGAGCGGCTGCGGCATCCCGTCCGCGTACGTGGCCGAGGACCGCCGCTCGGCGCCGGACCGTTCGGAGGCCGACCGGCGGATGGCGTTCTCCAACTGGACGCAGTACATCGACGTCGACGACCAGGGCCGGCGGCCGACGCTCGACGCCTTCACCGAGAAGACCGGGATCGCGGTCACCTACACCGAGGACATCAACGACAACGACGAGTTCTTCGGCAAGATCAGCCCGGTGCTCACCGAGGGCGCCGATCCCGGCCGGGACCTCATGGTGATCAGCGACTGGATGGCCGGGCGGTACGTCTCGCTCGGCTGGGTGCAGGCCATGGACCGGGCCAACCTGCCCAACGTCACGGCGAACCTCGACCCGCAGCTCGCCCGGCCGGCCTTCGACCCCGGGCGCCGGCGCAGCGTGCCGTGGCAGTCCGGGATCACCGGCATCGCGTACAACCGCAAGGCCCTCGGCCGCGAGCTCAAGTCGACGGCGGACCTGTGGGCGCCGGACCTCAAGGGCCGGGTGACGCTGTTCGCCGGGCTGGACGAGGCGCTCGGGCTGCTCATGCTCTCCCAGGGCGCCGACATCTCCCGGTTCACCGACGACGACGCGCACCGCGCGATGGACCTTGTGCAGAGGATGGTCGACAACGGCCACGTCCGCCGCTTCACCGGCAACGACTACACCAGCGACCTCGCCTCCGGCGCCGCGCTGGCCTGCCAGGCGTACTCCGGCGACGCCGTCCAGCTCACCGCCGGGAACCCGGACATCGCGTTCCTCGTGCCGGAGGAGGGCGCCGAGCTGTGGGCGGAGAGCCTGATGATCCCCAACCGGGCGGAGCACAAGCGCAACGCCGAGCTGCTGATCGACTACTACTACCAGCCCGAGGTGGCCGCCGAACTCGCCGCCGCCGTCCAGTACATCTGCCCGGTGCCGGCCGCGCGCGAGGTCCTCGCGGCGAGCGGCGACAAGGACAAGGCCGAGCTGGCGGAGAACCCGCTGGTCTTCCCCACCGACGAGATGCGCGCCCGGCTGCGCACCATGCGCGACGTCACCTCGGCCGAGCGGCCCGCGCTGCACAAGGTCTGGGGGCGCATCACCGGGGTCTGAGGTTCACCGGCGGACGGCGTCGAGGGCGAGCAGCGCCACGTGCAGGGAGAGGCAGGACTCGACCTGGTCGAGGTCGACGCCGAGGATCCGCTCGACCTTGTGCAGCCGGTCGTAGAACGACGGCCGGGACAGGTGCGCGGCGTCGGCCGCGGCGGACTTGTTCCGGCCCTGCTCCAGGTAGATCCGCAGCATCTGCACCAACTGGCCGTTGTGCTCGGCGTCGTGGGCGAGCAGCGGGCCAAGCTCGCGCTCGACGTAGGTCTGCAGCCGGGCGTCGTCGCGCAGGAGGTGCAGGAGACCGCGCAGGCGCACGTCGGGTAGCCGGTAGTAGGACGACGTCCGGGCGCCGGGCGCGTCGTGCAGGGCCGCGTCGGCGACCTGGGTGGCCTCCAGCAGGGTGCGCCGGGCGTCGCGGACCGAGCCGACCGAGGAGCCGACCGCGACCACCGGTTCCGGCCCGGGGGAGGCGTCGCGCGCTGCCTCCGCCGCCATCCGGCGCAGCGCGGCCGAGAAGGCGTCCAGCGCGGCGTGCTCGTCCTGCTGCGTACCGAGGGCGATCAGGACGCCGACGCCCTCGTCGTCCAGCGCGCCGACCAGGGCCGACAGCCGGCAGGCCCGGACGGCGCCGGCGGCCAGCTCGGTGAAGTCGCGCAGCCGGGCCTGCGCCTCCAGGGCGGCCGGGATCGGCCCGCGCCGCTGCCGCAGCACGACGCCGACCAGCCGGCGGCCCTCCAGCGGGACGCCGAGCGCCTGCGCGCGCAGGGCGGCCTCGGAGACGGTCAGCGCGTGGGTGAGGATGCCGGACAGCAGGGTGCGGTGGGTCTGCCGCTCCAGGCTCTCCCGGTCGCGCACCACGAGCCGGTTGAGCGCGAGGGCGGAGGCGCCGCGCTCCAGCAGCATGGCGTGCGGGTGCGCCTCGCCGGCGGGCAGTTCGCCGGGCTCCTGGACGAGCACGAGCCGTCCCCAGTCCTGGCCGCGCGCGCCGACCGTGGTCACCAGCCAGCCGCTGCGCGGGTCGTGGCCGGTGCGGCCGGGCGGGCGCACCCCGCGCGAGCGGCGCTCCCAGTCCTCCAGCAGCTCGGCCTCCGGGCGGCCGGCGGCGTCGTGCGCCAGCACCTGGTGGGCGAGGTTCTCCAGGACGACGGGCGCGCCGGCGATCCGGGCCACCTGGCGGATGACCTCGGGGGGTTCGGCGCCCTCGACGACCAGCTCGTTGAACACCTGGTGGACGGCCTCGGAGGCGCGCAGCTGGTCGAGCTGGGCGTTGACGACCAGGGCATGGACGGCCTCGGTGACGGCGACGAAGCGCAGCTCGCGGCGCAGCGCGATCAGCGGCAGGCCGCGCTGTTCGGCGGCGTGCACCAGGGCTCGGGGGAGCGTGTCGAAGTAGCGCCGGCCGAACTCGATGACCAGCCCGGCGACGCCGACCTCGGCCAGCTCGCGGACGTAGCGGGCGAGTCCCTCGCGGTCCTCGGGCAGCGCGATGCCGGTGGTGAGCACCAGCTCGCCGCCGCGCAGCATCCCGGCGACGTCGGGCAGCTCGCTGACGTGGACCCAGCGGACCGGCCGCTCCAGGTGGTCGGCGCCGGCGACGACCTGGGGCAGGCCGCGCCGCATCACCTCCAGGTCGAGCACGCGGGCGACGGTGGGGAGCATCGCGAGGGCCTCCAGAGCTCCTAGGGGATCCACAGTGTCAGGTAAATCATCCTGCTCACGACGAACTGTTGGGCTGTTCGGCACCTTGCAGGTTGTAAGGCCCTTCGTGTCGAGACTGTCGGAGTGACCCTTGTCACGCCGTCGCGGCAGCGGGCATGGTCAGCGGGTCGGCTGTGGCGAAGATCCGGACTCCGGAATCCGTCGCGTCAGCAGGCAAGAGGCAGTGGAACGCCCTGCCCGGGGAACGTCGCACTGCCGGAACCGGCACTTGGAGGAACCAGATGGACCTGACCGACTTCGGCGCCGGCGCGCAGTACATCGCCGGCCGGCAGAGCCGGGGGAACGGCGAGCCTTTCCAGATCGTCAACCCCGCGGACGGCAGCGTGGTCGAACAGGTCGCCCTGGCCACCACCGCGGAGGTCGACGCGGCCGTGGCCGCCGCCCGGGCCGCGCTCCCCGGTTGGGCCGCGGCGACCCCCGGGGCCCGCGCCGAGGCGCTGAACCGGCTGGCCGCCGTCCTCACCCGGGCCGGCGACGACCTCGCCCGGGTGGAGACCGCGCAGACCGGCAAGCCCGTCCGGCTGGCCACCGAGTTCGACGTGCCCGGCACCATCGACAACGCCGCCTTCTTCGCCGGGGCCGCGCGCAACCTGGAGGGCAAGGCGGCCGGCGAGTACTCCGGGGACCACACCTCGTACGTGCGGCGCGAGCCGGTCGGCGTCGTCGGCTCGGTCTCGCCGTGGAACTACCCGTTGCAGATGGCCGCCTGGAAGATCCTCCCGGCGATCGCGGCCGGCAACACGATCGTGCTCAAGCCGGCCGAGCTGACGCCGCTGACCTCGCTGATGTTCGCGAGGGCGTGCACCGAGGCCGGGATCCCCGACGGCGTCGTCAACGTCGTCACCGGTGCCGGGCGCACGGCCGGCGAGCACCTCGTCTCGCACCCGGACGTCGCGATGGTGTCCTTCACCGGCTCCACCGCGGTCGGGCGCAGGGTCGCCGAACTCGCCGTCGCGGGCGTCAAGCGCACCCACCTCGAACTCGGCGGCAAGGCCCCGTTCGTGGTGTTCGACGACGCCGACCTCGACGCGGCCGTGCACGGCGCGGTCGCCGCGTCGCTGATCAACGGCGGCCAGGACTGCACCGCCGCAACCCGCGCGTACGTCCAGCGCCCCCTGTACGACGCGTTCGTGGCCGGCGTCGCCGAGCTGTACGCCGCCGTCCGCGTCGGCGACCCGCTGGACCCCCGCACGGACCTCGGCCCGCTGGTCTCGTACACCCACCGGGACCGCGTGGCCGCCTTCGTCGAGCGCGCCCGCGCGTACGCCACCGTCGTCACCGGCGGCCGGATCCCCGCCAGGGGCCACGACGGCACCGACCTCACCCGCGGCGCCTACTACCCGCCGACCCTCGTCACGGACGCCGCCCAGGACAGCGAGATCGTGCAGGGCGAGGTCTTCGGCCCGGTACTGGTCGTGCTGCCCTTCGACACCGACGACCAGGGCCTGCGGCTGGCCAACGACACCCCCTACGGCCTGGCCGCCTCCGCCTGGACCACCAACGTCCACCGCTCGCTGCGCGCCACCCGGGAGATCGCCGCCGGGTGCGTGTGGGTCAACGACCACATCCCGATCATCAGCGAGATGCCGCACGGCGGCTACAAGGCCTCCGGCTACGGCAAGGACATGTCCCAGTACTCGCTGGACGAGTACACGCAGGTCAAGCACGTCATGTTCGACACCACCGCGGTGGCCCGCAAGGACTGGCACCGCACCGTCTTCGGCGACAGATGACCCCCGGCCGGCGGGTGCCCCCACACCCCCGACTTCCCCCAGGAGGCCCGTTCCATGGCGTTCAACGAGCTCACCGACGGTCTGCCCGAACCGGTCCGAAGGGCCTGGGAACGCAGCCTGGCCGGCGGCAGGGCCGCGATCGGCCGCCGCACCCTGCTGCGTGCCGCCGCGCTGACCGCCGGGGCCGGCACCCTGGCCGCCTGCGGCATCCCGGCGGCTCCCCGGGTGAGCGGCGATTCGAGCGCCAACGCGGCCGAGGACCACTCGGCCGGCGAGAAGGAGGTCGCGTTCTCCAACTGGCCGCTCTACGTGGACACCGACGAGAAGGACAAGCAGAAGCACGGCACCCTGGACGCCTTCACCGCGGCCACCGGGATCACGGTGAAGTACACCGAGGACGTCAACGACAACGTCGAGTTCTTCGGCAAGATCAAGCCGCAGCTGGCGTCCGGCCAGGACACCGGCCGCGACCTGGTGGTGCTCACCGACTGGATGTGCGGCCGGCTGATCCGGCTCGGCTGGGCGCAGAAGCTGGACCCGGCCAACGTCACCACCGCCATCACCAACGTCGAGGCGCGCTTCCGCGCCCCTGACTGGGACCCGGGGCGGCTCTACACCTACCCGTGGGCCGGCATCCAGGTCGTCGTCGCCTACAACAAGAAGGCCACTAAGGGGAAGGAGGTCACGAGCGTCTCCCAGCTGCTCGACGACCCCGAGCTCAAGGGCCGGGTGACCTTCCTGTCCGAGATGCGCGACACGATCGGGATGGTCCTGCTCGACATGGGCAAGGACCCGGCGAAGTTCACCGCCGACGACTACGCCGCCGCGATCGCCCGGCTGCAGAAGGGCGTCGACGACAAGCAGATCCGCCGCTTCACCGGCAACGACTACGGCCAGGAGCTCTCCTCGGGCGACATCGCCGCGTGCGTCGCGTGGGGCGGCGACCTGATCCAACTCCGCGCCGACAACCCGGACATCGAGTTCGTCATCCCCGAGAAGGGCTACGTCGCCTCGACCGACAACCTGCTGGTGCCGGCCCGGGCGCGGCACAAGGCGAACGCGGAAAAGCTGATCGACTTCTACTATCAGCCCAAGATCGCGGCGCAGCTGGTCGCGGGCATCGGCTACGTCTCGGCCGTCACCGGGATGAAGGACGAGCTCGCCACGCTCGCCCCGGACACCGCGGCCAACCCGCTGGTCGTCCCCACCCCCGAGATGGCGACGAAGGCGCACGTGTTCCGCACCCTCACCGAGAGCGAGGAGAGCGACTTCGAGGAGAAGTTCTCCAAGCTCATCGGTGCCTGACCAGCCCCCGGCCGAGACCGCAGAAACCAGGAAGACACCCCAGATGACAGACCAGCAGCGCGACGCGGCCGGCGGCGACGTCCGCCTCACCGGCATCGGCAAGACCTACGGTCCCTTCACCGCCGTCCACCCGCTCGACCTGACCGTGCCCCAGGGCTCCTTCTTCGCCCTGCTCGGCGCCTCCGGCTGCGGCAAGACCACCACCCTGCGCATGATCGCCGGGCTGGAGGAGCCCACCAGCGGCACCGTCCTGATCGGCGGCCAGGACGTCACCGCCCTGCCCCCGTACAAGCGCCCGGTCAACACGGTCTTCCAGAGCTACGCGCTCTTCCCGCACCTCGACATCTTCGAGAACGTCGCCTTCGGCCTGCGGCGGCGCGGGAAGAAGGACGTGAAGAAGCAGGTCGAGGAGATGCTCGAACTCGTCGAACTCGGCCCGTACGCGCGGCGCAAGCCGCACCAGCTCTCCGGCGGCCAACAGCAGCGCGTCGCCGTCGCCCGCGCCCTGATCAACCACCCGCAGGTGCTGCTCCTCGACGAGCCGCTCGGCGCCCTCGACCTCAAGCTCCGCCGCCAGATGCAGCTGGAGCTCAAGCGGATCCAGACCGAGGTCGGCATCACCTTCGTCCACGTCACCCACGACCAGGAGGAGGCCATGACGATGGCCGACACCATCGCGGTGATGAACGGCGGCCGGGTCGAGCAACTCGGCGCCCCCGCCGACCTGTACGAGAACCCCGCCACCACCTTCGTGGCCAACTTCCTCGGGCAGTCCAACCTGCTGCCCGCCGAGGTGACCGGCGGCGAGGGCGGCGACCTGCTGCTCACCGTGGCCGGCGCCCGGCTCGCCGTGCCGAAGGCGCGCTGCTCCACCGGGTCCCGGCAGGTCCACCTCGGCGTCCGGCCCGAGAAGATCACCATCGAGCACGGCTCGGCCGAGGTCGCCGACGGGCGCAACCGGCTGGCCGGCACCGTCCTCGACTCCAGCTTCATCGGCGTCTCCACCCAGTACGTCGTGCGCACCGACGGCGGCCAGGAGGTGACGGTCTTCGAGCAGAACATGGAGCGCGACGCCCGGATCGTCCCCGGCGCCCCCGTCGTCCTGCACTGGAACCCGGCCCACTCCTTCGCCCTCGACGCCGCGCAGGCGATCGACGCGGGCACCGCGGAGGAGGCCGCGTGACCGCCACCGCCCCGGCCGCCGCGATCCCGCTGAAGGAACCCGGACCGAAGCCGAAGCGCAAGCTCACCCCGTACTGGCTGCTGCTGCCCGGCATAGCCTGGCTGGTCGTCTTCTTCGCCGTGCCGATGCTGTACCAGGCGTCCACCTCGTTGCAGACCGGCTCGCTCGAAGCGGGCTTCAAGGTCACCTGGCACGTCTCGACGTACTGGGACGCCCTGGTCGAGTACAAGTGGCACTTCGTCCGCTCGTTCTCCTACGCCGCCGTCGCCACCGTGCTCTGCCTGGTCATCGGCTACCC
Organism: Kitasatospora sp. NPDC048722; assembly: GCF_040650235.1. Lineage (NCBI taxonomy): Bacteria > Bacillati > Actinomycetota > Actinomycetes > Kitasatosporales > Streptomycetaceae > Kitasatospora > Kitasatospora sp. NPDC048722. The sequence continues at coordinate 6,430 of NZ_JBEZGX010000036.1, read as the reverse complement.
GCTCGCCTACACGATCGCGTTCAAGGCGAGCCGGCGGTGGCGCAACGTCATCCTGATCCTGGTGATCGCGCCGTTCTTCACCAGCTTCCTGATCCGCACGCTCGCCTGGAAGACGATCCTGTCCGACGGCGGCCCGGTCGTCGGCGCGCTGAACGCGCTGCACGTCCTGGACGTCACCAACGCGCTCGGGCTCACCTCCGGCGACCGGGTGCTGGCCACGCCGCTCGCCGTGGTCTGCGGCCTGACCTACAACTTCCTGCCGTTCATGATCCTCCCGCTGTACACCTCGCTGGAGCGGATCGACCCGCGCCTGCACGAGGCCGCCGGCGACCTCTACGCCCGGCCGTTCACCACCTTCCGCAAGGTGACCTTCCCGATCTCGCTGCCGGGCGTCGTCGCGGGCACGCTGCTCACCTTCATCCCGGCGTCCGGCGACTACATCAACGCGCAGCTGCTGGGCTCGCCGAGCGAGCAGATGGTCGGCAACGGCATCCAGAAGCAGTTCCTGAACGTGCTCGACTACCCGACGGCCGCCGCGCTGAGCTTCATCCTGATGGCGCTGATCCTGGTCATGGTGACGGTCTACATGCGCAAGGCCGGGACGGAGGAGCTGGTCTGATGTCCCGCATCTTCACGTGGATCCGCGCCCACCTGGTCGTGCTGGCCGGGCTGGCGGCGCTCGCCTACCTGGTGCTGCCGAACCTCGTGGTGCTCGCGTTCTCGTTCAACAAGCCGGTGGGCAAGTTCAACTACGAGTGGAACGAGTTCTCCACCGACGCCTGGACCAATCCCTGCGGCGTGGCCGACATGTGCCAGTCGCTGTCGCTCAGCCTGCGGATCGCGGTGCTCGCCACCATCGGCGCGACCGTCCTCGGCACCATGGTCGCCTTCGCCCTGGCCCGCTACCGCTTCCGCGGCCGCGCCGCCACCACGGCGATGATCTTCCTGCCGATGGCCATGCCCGAGGTCGTCATGGCCGCCTCGCTCGGCACGCTGTTCCTCAACATGCGCATCCCGTTCGGCTTCACCACGATCCTCATCGCGCACATCATGTTCTGCCTCAGCTTCGTGGTGACGGCGGTCAAGGCGCGCGTGATGAGCATGGACCCGCGACTCGAACAGGCCGCCCAGGACCTCTACGCGACCCCCGTCCAGACCTTCCTCCGGGTCACGCTGCCGCTGGCCGCCCCCGGCATCGCGGCGGGCGCGCTGCTCAGCTTCGCGCTCTCCTTCGACGACTTCATCATCACCCAGTTCAACTCGGGCCCGACCACGGTCACCTTCCCGATGTTCGTCTGGGGCGCCTCGCAGCGCGGCATCCCGGTGCAGGTGAACGTCATCGGCACCGCGATGTTCATCGCCGCCGTCGCGCTGACCGTCGGCGGGCAGTGGCTCGGCAACCGCCGGAAGGCCACCGCCTGACGCAGGCCCGGCCACCGCTGACGCGGGTCCGGACCGCGGTGGCCCGTCAAACCATCACCTATCCGTGGAAAGTGGCTGATAATGCATGGACTCCGCCCGCGCACTCAGTGACGCCAGGCCCACCCCCTTCTGGCTGGAGGACCCCGGCCGGCCCGCGGCGCAGCCCGCCCTGGTCGGCGACACCGTCTGCGACCTCCTGGTCGTCGGCGGCGGCTACTCCGGCCTGTGGACCGCGCTCATCGCCAAGGAGCGCGACCCCTCGCTGGACGTCGTCCTGGTCGAGGGGCACGAGGTCGGGTGGGCCGCGTCCGGGCGCAACGGCGGCTTCTGCGCGGCCAGCCTCACCCACGGCTTCGGCAACGGCCTGCAGCGCTGGCCCGCCGAACTCGCGCAGCTGGAACGCCTCGGCGCCGCCAACCTCGACGGCATCGAGGACACCCTCAAGCGCTACGGCATCGACGCCGAGTGGGAGCGCACCGGCGAGATCGACATCGCCACCCAGCCCCACCAGGTCGAGGAACTGCACGAGATCGCCGAGGCCGTGCGCGCGTACGGCCTCGACCTCACCGTCCTCGACGCCGACGCGCTGCGCGCCGAGGTGGACTCGCCGACCTTCCTCGGCGGGCTCTGGGACCGCGAGGGCGTGGCCATGGTCCACCCCGCCAAGCTCGCGTGGGGCCTCAAGGCGGCCTGCCTCGGCCAGGGCGTGCGGATCTTCGAGCACACCCGGGCCACCGACCTGCGCGAGTACGGCAGCGGCACCGCCGTCCGCACCCCGTACGGCCGGGTGTTCGCGCGCCGGGTCGCCCTCGGCACCAACGCGTTCCCGTCGCTGGTCAAGCGCGTGCGTCCGTACGTCGTCCCGGTGTACGACTACGCGCTCATGACCGAGCCGCTCGACGCGGAGCAGCTCGCCGCGATCGGCTGGAGCGGGCGGCAGGGGCTCAGCGACAGCGCCAACAAGTTCCACTACTTCCGGCTCTCCGCCGACAACCGCATCCTGTGGGGCGGCTACGACGCGGTCTACCACTACGGCGGACACGTCCGGCACGAGTACGACCAGCGGCCGGAGACCTTCCGGACCCTGGCGCACAACTTCTTCCGCTGCTTCCCGCAGCTGGAGGGTCTGCGCTTCACGAACGCGTGGGGCGGTGCCATCGACACCTGCAGCCGGTTCTCGGCCTTCTTCGACACCGCGTACGGCGGCCGGGTCGCCTACGCGGCCGGCTACACCGGCCTCGGCGTCGGGGCCACCCGCTTCGGCGCCGAGGTGATGCTCGACCTGCTCGCGGGCGAGCGGACCGAGCGCACCTCGCTGGAGATGGTGCGCCGCAAGCCGCTGCCGTTCCCGCCTGAGCCGGTCCGCTGGGCCGGCATCGAGATCACCACCCGTTCCCTGCAGCGCGCGGACCGCAACGGCGGGCACCGCAACCTGTGGCTGCGCACGTTGGACCGATTGGGGCTCGGTTTCGACAGCTGACCCCGGCATCCACGGTTTTCCGTCCGAGTCGGTGTAAGAGAGACCCGCCGTCCACCTCTCCTTGGTGGCGGCGGGTCTCGGCATCCCCGCCGCGCCCTGAACGGTACGAGCGGCACGAAGCGGGGACAGACATGGAGAGCACCGGACTGCACTGGCTCGCCCAGGCGGCACCCGACCCGGAGGGCTTCCGGGCACAGTGGGAACGCACCGGACTGGGGTTGATGCTGCTGCCCGCCGGCCGCCGCTGGGACGTCCTTTCCGTCCAGGCCCGGCTCGGACGCCCGGCCCTGGACATCCTCGACGGCGGCTTCTGCGGGCCGGCCCTCGCCGACTTCGGGGACGAGCACGTCAGCTTCCTCGTCCCCGTCGGCACCGCCGCCCGCTGGGTCGGCACCGGAGTGCGGTGCGCGGGGGAGGGCACCTGGATCGTCGTCCCGCACCCCGAGCGCAGCAGTCGGGGGGTGCGCTGGCTGGTCCCGCCCGACGGATCCGGACGGCTCAACGACCCGGTGCTGCTGGAGCTGGCGCTCCACGAGGCCGCCGCGGGACTCAGCGACTGGTGACGGGCGCCGCCCGGCGGCCCCGCGCCCCGGCCGGTGGCGCGGGGGAGGGACGGTCGCGGCAGACTGGAGGCGTGACCACCGCCCCGGACGCGCTCGACCCCGTCCTCCGACCGGGCCCGGCCCAGCTGCGGCTCGCCGAACTGGCCGCGCCCCTCTGCGACCGGTACGGGCTCGCGCTGGCCGGCGGCCACGCGCTGCGCGCCCACGGTGTGGCGGCCTGTGACCAGGACGGGCTCACCCTGGTGGCAGGCGGCGCGGAGCAGGGCGCCGCCGGACTGCCGGAGGTGGCCGCCGTGCTCGCCGCCGCCTTCCGCGCGGCGGGCGGCGAGGCCACCGAGCGGCCCGGCACACCGCGGCTCGAACAGCTCGCCGTCCGGCTCGGGCTCGGAGGGCGGACCCACTCGGTCGAACTGCGCAAGGAGCCGCTCGCGCACCGGGCGGTCCGGCTCGTGCTCGGGGCCGGCGCGGCGGGGGAGTCCGGCGTGTCCGCGGAGCCGCCGGTGCCGGTGGTCCTGCCGGTCGTGGCCCTGGAGGACGCGGCGGCGCTGACCACCGCGTTGCTCGTCGACCGGGGCATGCCGCGCGACCTGATCGACGTCCACGCGCTCACCGCCAACTACCGACCCGGTGAACTCGTGGCGCTGGCGAGCGCGCTGGACAACGACTTCCAGCCGACGGCGCTCGCCGAGCGGCTGGAGACGCTGGCCGAGGCGGCGGACGGCCGGTTCCGCGCCCGGGGCTTCGCCGCGGACGCGGTGGCCGGGCTGAAGCGGTGGGCGCTGGAGTGGGCGCAGGACCTGCGGCTGGACCTGCTGGAGACGCAAGAGGCGGCCGACGGGCTGCACGACCCGTACCTGGAGGACCCCGAGCTGGTCGACACCGCGGATCTGGACGACCTGCCCGACGAGGGCTGAGCGGCCCGCCGCCGCGGTCGGGTTCCCCCGTCCGGCCGAGCGACCGGACGACCTGTAAGGCTGAATCCCGGATCCCCGTCAGCCTGTTCGTTGAGGCCGGGCCCGGCGGCGACCAGACTGGGTGACGAGCGCGGTAGCCCCGTGATTCCCGTCGCCCGGCCCATTCGCGGGCGGCGCCAGACAAGGGACCGGCGGCAGGACGCCGCCCGGGACTTCGGAGGCAGACGGACCTTGAGCAAGCACATCACCCACTGGATCGGCGGCGAGCCCGTCGCCACCGCCGGCGCGGCCCCCCGCCGTGGCGACCTCTTCGACCCCGCCACCGGCCAGGTCACCGGCCAGGTCGACTTCGCCGGGATCGCCGAGGTCGACCAGGCCGTGGCCGCCGCGGCCTCGGCCTTCGCCGACTGGCGCACCGCCTCGATCGCCAGGCGCACCACGGTGCTCTTCGCCTTCCGCGAGCTGCTCAACGCCCGCCGCGACGAGCTGGCCCGGATCATCGTGTCCGAGCACGGCAAGGTCCACTCCGACGCGCTCGGCGAGATCGCCCGCGGTCTGGAGGTCGTCGAGTACGCCTGCGGCATCCCGCAGCTGCTCAAGGGCGGCTTCACCGAGCAGGCGTCCACCGGCATCGACGTCTACTCGATCCGCCAGCCGCTCGGCCCGGTCGCGATCATCTCGCCGTTCAACTTCCCGGCCATGGTGCCGATGTGGTTCTTCCCGCTCGCCATCGCGGCCGGCAACACCGTGGTGGTGAAGCCGTCCGAGAAGGACCCGTCCGCCGCGAACTTCCTCGCCGGGCTGTGGAAGGAGGCCGGGCTGCCGGACGGCGTCTTCAACGTCGTGCACGGCGACAAGGTGGCCGTCGACCGCCTGCTGGAGCACCCGGACGTCAAGTCCGTCAGCTTCGTCGGCTCCACCCCCATCGCCCGCTACGTCTACGAGACCGGCACCCGTTACGGCAAGCGCGTGCAGGCCCTCGGCGGCGCCAAGAACCACATGCTGGTGCTGCCGGACGCCGACCTCGACCTCGCCGCCGACGCGGCCGTCAACGCGGGCTTCGGCGCGGCCGGCGAGCGCTGCATGGCCGTGTCCGTGCTGGTCGCGGTCGACCCGGTCGGCGACGAGCTGGTCGACAAGATCAAGCAGCGGATGGCCCGGCTGAAGGTCGGCCCCGGCTGCAACGGCGACTCCGAGATGGGCCCGCTGGTCACCGGCGTCCACCGGGACAAGGTCACCTCCTACGTCGAGTCCGGCCTCGCCGACGGTGCCGAGCTCACCGTGGACGGCCGGAAGCACCCGATCACCGCCGAGGACGAGAACGGCGCCCCGACGGCGGACGGCTTCTGGCTCGGCCCGACGCTGTTCGACCGCGTGCAGCCCGGCATGTCCGTCTACAACGACGAGATCTTCGGCCCGATCCTCTCCGTCGTCCGGGTCTCCTCCTACGAGGAGGGCGTCGCCCTGATCAACGCCAACCCGTACGGCAACGGCACCGCCATCTTCACCAACGACGGCGGCGCGGCCCGGCGGTTCCAGTACGAGGTCGAGGTCGGCATGGTCGGCATCAACGTGCCGATCCCGGTCCCGGTCGCCTACTACTCCTTCGGCGGCTGGAAGGCCTCCCTGTTCGGCGACACCCACGCGTACGGCGCGGACGGCGTCCAGTTCTTCACCCGGGGCAAGGCCGTCACCCAGCGCTGGCTCGACCCGTCGCACGGCGGCATCAACCTGGGCTTCCCCACCAACAGCTGAGCCTCCGCTCCGCAGGACAGCCGGCCGGGCCCTTCCCCCCAGGGCCCGGCCGGCTCGTGTTCGGCCTCCGGTCGTACCCCGTCCCCCCGCGCCTTGCCCGTCGTTTGCATCGGGGAGCCGGAACGCGTAGAGTTCTTCGAGTTGCCTGACAGGGAGCACCGGACACGCATCGGCGCGGACGGTCCCGGGGCGGCCAATCCCCTGAAACACCACTTCCCGGTCCGGGCTGGTCCGCGTCTTGTCGCGGCTCGGTTCGTATTCGGCGTGCGCGTTTTATTGGATTGCGGTCGGACTTC
>NZ_JBEZGX010000035.1:0-99959 GCF_040650235.1 Kitasatospora sp. NPDC048722 | reverse complement strand
CGACTCCGAGGGCGGCGCGGCCCTCATGGCGCTGAACCTCCGCGAACTGGTCGAGCTGCTGATCACCGTCCCCTGGTGGCAGGACTGCCGCGCGTCGCAGGCCGCGCAGGTGCTCGGCGACGGGCGCCAGGGCTTCGTACATCGCGTCCAGCTGCTCCGGGGTGAAACGGTCGATGAAGTGGCTGCGGACGCTGCGCACGTGGTCCGGGGCGACGCGCTGCATCGTCTCCCAGCCCTGTTCGGTGAGGTGCGCGAAGAGGCCGCGGCGGTCGCCCGGACACTCCTGGCGGAGCACCAGGCCGGCCGTCTCCATGCGGGTGATCTGGTGCGAGAGCCGACTCTTGGACTGCAGGGTGGCCGTCGCGAGGTCGGTCATCCGCATCCGGCGGTCGGGCGCCTCGGAGAGGACGACCAGGATCTCGTAGTCGTTGATCGCCAGGTTGTGCGGCTGGAGCTCGCGGCCGAGCTGGTAGTCCAGCAGCTTGGCGACCTCCAGATGGGCGCGCCACATCCGCTGCTCCCGGGCGGTCAGCCAGGGAGTCTCGTCCTCGGGCTGCGACGCGGGGGCGTCCGCGGTGTCGGTGGGGTGCGTGTCCATGGGGCTCAGCATACCCCGATTTAGTTAAATCTTGTACGAGTTTACGGGGCGAAACGTCGTCCGGCTCAGGGTACCGACCCCTCGGCGCCCACGAGACCGACCGGCCGTCCGGCCATCACGCGCTCGGTGGACTGCAGCAGCACCTGGCCGGCGCCGACGAACTCGAACTGGTGCTCCTCGCCGGACACCCCACCGATGCCGGTCAGCCGCCGCAGGCCGCCGACCACGCCGTGCAGGTAGTCGTGGTCGTAGTGGTGGCAGGGCGCTGGGCAGTCCGCCCAGCCGACCAGTGCCTGCGGGTCCACCCGGATCGGCGGGTCGACGAAGTGCACCGGGCCGTTGGACGCGGCGACGAACCGGCCGGTGCCGAGCAGGGTCAGGAAACCCGGGACGATCGACTGCTTGAGCCGCAGCGCGGGGTCGAAGGCGAGCAGGTTGCCCGAGCGGACGGTCAGGTTGCCGTCGTCCAGGTCGTAGGAGTTGAGGTCGTAGGCGCGGTCCGCCAGCAGGAGCTTGCCGCGGCCCCGGGCGACGACCCAGTCGGCCGCGTGCAGCGGGGAGTTGAAGTGCAGGCTGAGCATCCGGTCGAGCGCGCCGGCGCCGACGCCCTGGAAGGAGATGTCGCCGTAGTAGGCGATCATCTTGCCCTTCTGCAGGAAGTACGAGCCGTCGAGGTCGACCGAGAACGCGTACGGGTTGACGTTGTCGTCGACCGGCAGGGTGTACGCGTCGTGGACCACCGGGCCGGCGCCGTCCCGCGGCTCCGGGAGGGGGACCGGGAGGTCGTACTGGGTGGGCATCGGGATCGCGAGGCCCGGCTGCGTCGGCTGGTCGTAGGGCGACTGCCCGTACGCGGGCCGGCCGTACGCCGGCTGCCCGTACGGCGGCTGGGGCGGGTGGGTCATCAGAGCTTCTCCTCGCTCGCCTGGACGTACACCGCGCCGTGCCCGTCCAGCTCCAGCTGGAACGCCTCGCCGGAGCCGCGGCCGATGAACTCGCGCCAACCCAGCGCTGTGGACAGTCGGTTGCGCACCTCGCCGCGGTGGGCGACGTAGGCCTGCGGGTCGACGTGCACCGGCTGCCCGGGGACGATCGGCAGCTCGAAGACGCCGCCGTGCGCCATCACCGCGACCGCGCCGTGCCCGTCCAGCCGGGTGGTGAACAGCCCCTGGCCGGTGGCCTGGCCGCGGACGACGCCCATCACCCCGCCCTGGGCGCCGAGGAACGTGGTGGACTGGCGCAGCGAGCCCTCGAAGGCCAGCAACCGGTCCGCCTCGACGAACAGGGTGTCCCCGGTCAGGTCGATCACGTGCACGTGGTGGCCGCCGTGGCCGAACATGACGGTGCCCTGGCCCTCGACGGTCATCAGCGGGGTGTCCTCGTTCGCCACGCGGCGGCCGATCATCGACATCACGCCGCCCTGCCCGCCGGTGATGTTCGGCGTGAAGCGGACGTCCCCGGTGTACGCGATCATCGCGCCGCGCTGGCTGAACAGCCGCTGTCCGGGCAGCACCCGGGCCTCGACCAGCTTGCCGTTGAGCTGCCGGAAGGCCATCAGACGTCACCTCCGAGGGTGTGCTTCTCGGAGGGCTGGACGTACACCAGGCCCTCGCCGGTGAACTCCACCTGGACGGCCTCGCCGCCGCCCTCGCCGATCGCCGTCGTCCACCCCGCGCCGGACTTGAGGCTGCGGTGCAGGCTGCCGGTGTGCGCGACGTACGCGCCCGGGTCCACCCGCAGCGGCATGTCCTTGCCGACCCGCAGGACGACGGCGGGGCCGTTCGAGGTGACGGCGGCCCAGCCGTGGCCCTCCACCTTGGTGGTGAACAGGCCGTTGCCGGAGGAGACGCCGTTCAGCCCGGTGAAGGTGGTGCCGGTGCGCAGGGCGGCCTCGGTGCACAGCAGGTTGTCCGCCTCGACGTACAGCACCTCGCCGGTCAGCCGGACCAGGTTGATCTCGGTGGCCCGGTCGGCGAAGTAGCAGGTGCCCTGCCCCTTGACCTCCATCACTTCCATCTGTTCGCCGGTCAGCCGTCTGGCGACCATGCCGCGCAGGCCGTCACCGCCGCCGGTGAGCTTCTTGAAGGCCATCTGCCCGGTGTAGGCGACCATCGAACCGTTCCTGGCCTTCACGGCGTCGCCCGCCAGCTCGACGGCGAGCACCCGGGACCCCTGGAGTCTGAACTGTGCCACGGCCGCAATGTAACCGGAGCGGCCGTGGCCGTGGGAGGGGGCCCGGGCGTGTCCGGTCAGGTGCGGGCGTGCGCGCCCCGGGACGGCGGCACCGTGCCGGCCGACTCCTCGACCTCCAGCAGCGAGGCCGAGTGGCGCTCCGCCTCGAAGGCGACCACACCGCCGCGCAGGCCGAACAGTCGCTTGGAGAGCATGATCCAGATCACCGCGGCGATGTTGAGCAGCAGCGTGCAGATCTTCAGCACGCTCACCTTCTCGTGCAGCTCGTAGCCCTCCAGCGGGAGGAAGGCGGCGGTCGCGATGACGGTCAGGTACTCGGCCCAGCGCTTGCCCAGCCACAGGCCGAAGGCCTCGACGATCTCGATCAGCGCGTAGGCGACCAGCGCGCCCGCGACGATCACCAGGGTGCTCTTCTTGTAGTCGAAGGTCTTGCGGATCGTGTCGACGATCGGGGAGTGCTCGATGTCCCAGTTGAAGTGGTCGGTGACCGGCTTGAAGACCGTCAGGTCCTGGTCGAAGACCCGGTGCACGGCGTCCTGGCTGTTGGAGAACTTCCAGACGCCGAACGCGACGATCAGGATCAGCACGCCACGCAGGATCCGTTCGACGGCCAGGAACCGCAGGATGAAGATGTCGCGCAGGGCCTTGCCGCGCGGGACCAGCGGGGCGTCCTCGGCCGGGCCGGAGCCGTGCGGGGCGCCGAGGGCGAAGTCCCCGCAGCGCAGGCAGCGCCAGGCGTCGCCGAGCGCGGTCGCTGCGTGCAGCCGGGAGGCGAGCTCGGGCTCGGCCGGCGCGTAGGTCACGTGCCCGCGCTTGGCGCAGGTCCTTCGGTCCCAGTCCCGCTTGAACATCGGTGGCTACCCCCGTCGTGCGTTGCGTACGGCGCCCGGTTCGCCGGGCGCGGGCAGCAGGATAGGGGCACCGGGCGACACGGTGCCCGACGCGGCGCCGTTCTGGGGCCCGGTTGTGACATCGGGCACCCCGGGCGTGCTGCCGGGCACCCCGGCGGCCGGTTCGGACGTGTGCTCGGTGATAATGGCCGGGAGGCTTGTGAGCGGGTTCACAAGCAACCTCCGACCCCCGCATTGAGGTATCCATCGTGAACAGCAGCGCCGTCCACCGCCTGCGCCTGGTCTCCGGCCCCGAAGGGGTCTCGTTCATCCTGCTGCTGATCTGCTCGGTGCTGAAGCGGACCACCAGCTTCGACGCCGTCCCGGTGATGGGGATGGTCCACGGGATCCTGTTCATCCTGTACGTGGTCTTCTGGATCCAGGCGTGGCAGGCGCAGAAGTGGGACGCCAAGCGCGGCGTCCTGCTGTTCGTCCTCGCGGTGCTGCCGACCGGCGGCTTCTTCGCCGAGCGGATGCTCGGCAAGGAGGAGCGCGGGGAGCTGCAGCCGGCCGCCGCCTGACGCCCTCCGTCCCACGCGCAGCCGGTCGACAGGCTGTCGCGGCCTCCTCTCCCAAGGGCCGCGACAGCCTGTCGCCGTTTCCGGGGGTGGCTCCGACAGAAGCATGACAATTCGCGGCGGGGAAGAACAGGGCGCCTCGGGGGATTGGCCGGGAAAAGGCCCTGCGGACGTTCGGACGTCCGCAGGGCCCTGTGCCGTGCGTCGGAGTGCCGTGCGTCAGTTGACGTTGACGCCGCTCCAGGCGGCCGCGACCGCCTTGTACTCGGCGCTGGTGGCGCCGTACAGGTCCGCCGCCGCCTTGAGGGTGCCGGTGCGGGCGCCCGCGTAGTTGGTGGTGGACGTGAAGTAGACGGTCAGCGCGCGGTACCAGATCTTCGCGGCCTTGTCCCGGCCGATGCCGGTGAGCGTCGAACCGTTGGACGTCGGGCTGTTGTAGGAGAAGCCGTTGAGGCTCTTCGCGCCGCTGCCCTCGGACAGCAGGTAGAAGAAGTGGTTCGCGACGCCGGAGGAGTAGTGGACGTCCAGGTTGCCGACGCCCGAGTACCACGAGTCCGCCGAGGAGCCGTCCTTGCTCGGCTTGTCCATGTAGCGAAGCGGCGTGCCGTTGCCGTTGAGGTTGAGCTGGATGCCGATGAAGTAGTTCGGCGGGGTGGAGGGCAGGTTGGCGTAGAACTCGACCATCTTGCCGAAGATGTCGGAGGTGGCCTCGTTGAGGCCGCCGGACTCGCCGGAGTAGTTGAGGCCCGCGGTCGCGGAGGTGACGCCGTGGGTCATCTCGTGGCCGGCCACGTCGAGCGCGGTGAGCGGGTGGGTGTTGCCGGAGCCGTCGCCGTAGGTCATGCAGAAGCAGGTGTCGTTCCAGAACGCGTTGACGTAGTTCGAGCCGTAGTGGACCCGGCTGGTGGCGCCGACGCCGTTGTTCTTGATGCCGTTGCGGCCGAAGGTGTTCTTGTAGAAGTCCCACGTGGTCGCGGCGCCGAACTGGGCGTCCACGGCGGCGGATTCGGAGTTGGACGCGCTGCCGTTGCCGAAGACGTTCGTGGTGTTGGCGTAGAGCGTGCCGGAGCCGGAGGTCTTGCCCTTCAGGTTGCTGGTGGACTGGCCGCCGCGGGAGGCGTCCTTCAGCTGGTACGACGAGCCGCTCAGCGTCGTGGTGAGCGGGACCTTGCCGACGAAGACGCCGGTGCCGCTGCCGGCCGCGGTCTGCACCTGCTCGTGCGAGGACAGCACCTCGCCGCTCGCCGCGTCGGTGACGAGCAGCTGGCTGCTCGGGGTGCCGTCGGCGCGGACGCCCTCGACGGTGGTGCGGTACGCGAGTCGCGGGTTGCCGTCGGAGGCCCACACCACCAGCTCGGCCTTGCCGGTCTGGTGGACGGCCGTCAGCGGGGACTCGTCCTCGTCGGCGGCGATGCCGACGGTCGACTGGACGGCGCTGCCGGCCTGCGCGGCGGCCTGGTCGGCGGGGATCGCCGGGGTCAGGCTGGGCACCGCGATCGGGGCGGCTATCGCCTTGTCGACCGACTCGACGGCGCCGCCGGCGCTCTGGTGGACCACCAGGTCGCCGCCGAGCACCGGCAGTCCGGCGAAGGTGCGCTCGAAGCGCAGGTGGCGGGTGCCGTCGGCGTCCACCACCGCGTCCTTGGCGACGAGCTGCTCCTGACCGCCGAGGGCCAGGGCCTTGCCGAGCGGCCCGGCCTGACCGCCGGCCAGCGCGAGGGCGGCGGCGTACTGCTGCGCGGCCTGCGCCTGGAGCGCGGGCGCGGGGGTCGCCACGGCGGCGGTGCCCACCTGGACGACGCCGGTCAGGAGGGCGGTGGCGGAGAGTACGGCGACGGCTGCGAGCTTTCGCTTCACGTGCGAGTCCTTCCGGGAAACCGCGGGTGCGCGGTCGCGCCGCGTCCCGGGGGCCGGGGTCGGCACCTTGGGGGCGGAACGGGCGCTGACGTGCTGGGCAACCCCGTGCGGCAGGCGGCGGCGCACCGATGGGTGGGGGTGGTGGCCGCTGAACGGGGTTGGCCGAAAGCATGACAATCGAGCAAACGAAATGACAGGTCTAGTTCATGAATTGGCCAAGTCCCGCCAGGACGAAGCATTGTGAACGGGCCGACAAAACCGGCCGAATCACCCCGCCTTTCAGCGGGTTACCGCCCGAACCGAGGCCTGATAGCGGGGTGGACCGCCGATTCGGTGTCAACGGCCGTGCCGTGACCCTGCGTTGGCGGGCCGACACACCGCCGCAATGTCCAGGTATGGACCTGCCCGCCCGATTGGCGGGATCCCGCCACGCGCCGTCGCTTGTCCAGCATCAGGACGGCTGGTAGCACACGTCCGTTCCGCCGGTACGGTAAGGACGTGGCCAAGCCCCTCGCACTCGACTTCGACCCGATCGCCCGCGCCGACGAGCTCTGGACCCGCCGCTGGGGCGGCGCCCCCTCGATGGCGGCGATCACCTCGATCATGCGCGCCCACCAGATCCTGCTCTCCCGGGTCGACGCGGTGCTCAAGCCGTACGGGCTGACCTTCGCCCGCTACGAGGCGCTGGTGCTGCTCACCTTCAGCCGGACCGGCGAGCTGTCCCTCTCCAAGATCGGCGAGCGGCTCATGGTCCACCCGACCAGCGTCACCAACACCGTCGACCGGCTGGAGCGGGCCGGCCTGGTCGCCCGCCGCCCCAACCCGCTGGACGGCCGCGGGGTGCTCGCGTCGATCACCGCGCGCGGCCGCGAGGTGGTCGAGGAGGCCACCCGGGAGCTCATGGCGATGGAGTTCGGGCTGGAGGAGTACGACGCCGGCCAGTGCCGACAGGTGTTCGAGCTGCTCCGGCCGCTGCGGGTCGCCGCCGGGGACTTCACCGACGAGGGTGACGAAGCCGACCAGGGGCCTGCGCCGGCGCGGCCGTGAGGGCGGCTACCCTCGTTCGGAGCGGTGCGCAGATCCGGACGTACCGGCCGATCCAGCCGAACGAGGCGATGTAGAAGATGAAGGCGACCCCCCTGCTGGGCTGGTACCGGGCCCTGGCCGTCGCGACCGGTGTGGCACTGCTGGTGTTCTGCGGCTTCATGGTCGCGAAGTACGGGTTCCAGACCGGCGAGGACGTGACGACGTACGTCGCGATGCTGCACGGCTACCTGTACATCGGGTACTTCGTGGTGACCTTCCTGCTGGGCCAGAAGCTGAAGTGGCCGCTCGGCCGGCTGGTGCTGACCCTGGCGGCCGGCTGCATCCCGTTCCTCTCCTTCGTCTTCGAGCGCCGGGTGGCCCGCGAGGCCGCCGCGAGCCTCCCGGCCGGGTCGGACGCCCGCCAGCCGGCCGGCGTCTGAGCGCGGACGCGGCGCGCGGTCACGACGGAACCTTCGAGGGCCCTCCTCCCCGGCGCGGGGAGGAGGGCCCTCCGTCGTTCCCGGGGAGACTTCCGAGGTGTCCATCGGCGCGCCCCGGTTCGTCCATCGACAAGTAGTAGGACGTCCGAGTAAATTAGTAGGACGTCCTAATAGCTGTGCCGCCCCGATGTCGTGGCGGCCGTACGGAGCGGAGTTCGGCCCATGGACGCCGAGGAGATCGAGCGCGGACGGCAGCGCTGGCAGCAGCGGTACGACGCGGCCCGCAAGCGCGACGCCGACTTCACCACCCTCTCCGGCGACGAGGTCGCGCCGGCCTACGGTCCGCCGGCCGGGCAGCCGTACGAGGGCTTCGAGCGGATCGGCTGGCCGGGGGAGTACCCGTTCACCCGCGGGCTGCACGCCACCGGCTACCGCGGGCGCACCTGGACCATCCGCCAGTTCGCCGGGTTCGGCAACGCGCAGCAGACCAACGAGCGCTACCGGATGATCCTGGAGGCGGGCGGCGGCGGCCTCTCGGTCGCCTTCGACATGCCGACCCTCATGGGCTACGACTCCGACGACGCCAAGTCGCTCGGCGAGGTCGGCCACTGCGGCGTGGCCATCGACTCGGCCGCCGACATGGAGGTGCTGTTCGACGGCATCCCGCTCGGCGAGGTCACCACCTCGATGACGATCAGCGGCCCGGCCGTCCCGATCTTCTGCATGTACCTCGTCGCCGCCGAGCGCCAGGGCGTCGACCCGGCGGTGCTCAACGGCACCCTGCAGACGGACATCTTCAAGGAGTACATCGCCCAGAAGGAGTGGCTCTTCGCCCCCGAGCCACACCTGCGCCTGATCGGCGACCTGATGGCGTACTGCGCCGAGGGCATCCCCGCGTACAAGCCGCTGTCCGTCTCCGGCTACCACATCCGCGAGGCCGGGGCGACGGCCGCGCAGGAGCTGGCGTACACCCTCGCCGACGGCTTCGCGTACGTCGAACTGGGCCTGTCCCGGGGCCTGGACGTGGACGTGTTCGCGCCGGGCCTGTCGTTCTTCTTCGACGCGCACCTCGACTTCTTCGAGGAGATCGCCAAGTTCCGTGCCGCGCGCCGGATCTGGGCCCGCTGGATGCGCGACCGCTTCGGCGCGAAGACGGACAAGGCGCAGTGGCTGCGCTTCCACACCCAGACCGCCGGCGTCTCGCTCACCGCGCAGCAGCCGTACAACAACGTGGTCCGCACCGCCGTCGAGGCGCTGTCCGCGGTGCTCGGCGGTACCAACTCGCTGCACACCAACGCCCTGGACGAGACCCTGGCGCTGCCCTCCGAGCAGGCCGCCGAGATCGCCCTGCGCACGCAGCAGGTGCTGATGGAGGAGACCGGCGTCGCCAACGTGGCCGACCCGCTGGGCGGTTCGTGGTACGTCGAGGCGCTGACCGACCGGATCGAGCAGCAGGCCGAGGCGATCTTCCAGCGGATCCTCGACAAGGGCCGCGAGGACCACGAGATCGGCCCGATCACCGCCGGCATCCTGCGCGGGATCGAGGAGGGCTGGTTCACCGGGGAGATCGCCGAGGCCGCCTTCCAGTACCAGCAGGGCGTGGAGAAGGGCGAGAAGCGCGTGGTCGGCGTCAACTGCCACCCGCGCAGCGTCACCCCCGAGCTGGAGATCCTGCGGGTCAGCCACGAGGTCGAGCGCGAGCAGGTGCGCGTCCTCGCCGAGCGCAAGGCGGCCCGGGACGAGGCGGCGGTGCGGGCCGGGCTGGACGCCATGCTCGCGGCGGCGCGCTCGGGCGAGTCGATGATCCCGCCGATGCTGGACGCGGTCCGCGCCGAGGCGACGCTGGGCGAGATCTGTGACGCGCTGCGCCGGGAGTGGGGCACCTACCAGGAGACCGCGGCCTTCTAGCAGGACCTCCGGAGCCGTCCCACGCCATGGGCGCGGGACGGCTCCGGCATGCCCCGCGTCAGTCGGCGGCGAGACTCGGGAACGGGCCCAGCAGGAGGCTGGTGAAGCGGCGGGTCCACTCCGGGGTGATCGGCTCCCCGCTGACCAGGACACGGTGCTCGACCGTCCCCGCGATGGTGTCGAAGATGATGTCGATCTCCTCGCCGGCCGCCGACGGGTCGGTGTCCGGGGCGAGTTCGCCGCGCGCCTGGGCCGCCGCCCGGCCCTGGCGGACCAGTCGCTTCTGCGGGTCGACGATGGCCTCCCTGATCCGCCGGCGCAGCTGCCGGTCGCGGGTGCCCTCGGCGAACAGGGCGAGCAGCGCGGCCTGGGTCTCGGGCCGGGCCAGCAGGTCGGCGAACTGGGCCACCACGGCCTCGATGTCGGCCCGCAGGCTGCCGAGGTCGGGCATCACGAGCTCGTCGAAGAGACTGGCGACGGCGTCCACGACGAGCTCGTTCTTCGACGGCCAGCGGCGGTAGAGGGTGGTCTTGGCGACCTTCGCGCGGGTGGCGACGTGGCCCATGGTGAGTCCGCCCCAGCCGAGTTCGGCGAGCGTCTCGCGGGTGGCGTCGAGGATCGCGAGGTCGGCGGCGGCGCTGCGCGGGCGTCCCTTGGCCCGGACCGTGACGGCCTCCGCCGGGGCACCCGGGGCCGCCGGCAGCGCCGCGGCGGACGGGTTCGCGGCGGTCGGCTGGCTCACGGGGGGCTGGGCGGCCGGCACCGGGCCTCCTTGCACTTTACTGGTAAGTAACTTGAGTGGGGCTGGTAACGGTAGCGACTGTCCGGCACTTCGGACAGCCGGGCGGTCCGCGAAAGTGGGGCAGGTCACGTCGCGGAACGGCCGGTGGGGCTTGCGGGCGGGGCACTCGCTCCAGTTACGCTACGACTCGTAGCGAAAGCAGTGACAACCGGGCGCCGGATCCCGTGGGACGGGAACGGCGCGGGTGCGGGTGGGGATCCGCACCGGAGGCAGCAGGCTACTGGGGGGAGCGCACGGCGCTCCTGGGAGAGGCACCGCGCAGCACGCGCGGGACGACTTTCCCGAGGTTGGTGCTCGCGGGCGGCGCGGACGGGGGAGGATGGTGCCATGCAGCCACGGAATTCGCGTCAGAACAGCTCCGCCCTGCGTGGTGCGGTCGACCTCGCCGCCGTGAAGGCGGCCGGTGAGGCAGCCCAGAAGGCCGAGCAGGCGCGGGCCGAGCGGGCCCGCCAGGCCGCCGCCGCCGAGGCGGCCGGCATCGCCCCCGCCGAGCCCGCTTACCAGCTCGTCATCGACGTCACCGAGGACACCTTCGAGACCGAGGTCGTCCAGCGCTCCGCCGAGGTGCCGGTCGTCATCGACTTCTGGGCCGAGTGGTGCGGCCCCTGTAAGCAGCTCAGCCCGATCCTGGAGGGCCTGGCCGAGGAGTACGCCGGCCGGTTCGTCCTCGTCAAGATCGACGTCGACTCCAACCAGATGCTGGCCCAGCAGTTCGGCATCCAGGGCATCCCGGCCGTGATGGCCGTGGTGGCCGGTCAGCTGGTGCCGCTGTTCCAGGGTGCGGAGAGCGCGGCCAACGTCCGCAAGGTCCTCGACCAGCTGATCCTCGTCGCCGAGCAGCGCTTCGGCATCGTCGGCGGCCCGGCCGCCCCCGGCGCCGCGGACGGCGGGGCCGGTCCGGCCGGCGCCCCGCAGCGCTTCGAGGACCCGGCGCTCGCCGCCGCGCACGACGCACTCGACCGCGGCGACCTCGGCGGCGCGATCCAGGCCTACAAGAACGTGCTGGCCGACCAGCCCGGCAACACCGAGGCCAAGCTGGGCCTGGCCCAGGCCGAACTCCTGCACCGCGTCGAGGGCCTGGACCTCCAGGCCGTCCGGGCGGCCGCCGCGGCCGACCCGAAGAACGTCGAGGTGCAGCTCCAGGCCGCCGACCTGGACCTGGTCGGCGGCCACGTCGAGGACGCCTTCGGGCGCCTGATCGACACCGTCGGCAAGACCTTCGGTGCGGACCGGGACACCGTCCGGCTGCGCCTGCTGGAACTCTTCGAGGTCATCGGCGCGGAGGACCCGCGCGTCGTGGTGGCCCGGGCCGGGCTGGCGCGCGTGCTCTTCTGAGCGCCCCCGCCCTTCTGGGCGCGTGTGCCGGGCGGTGCGGCTGGCACGGTGGGTGACCTGCGGTGTCGCTGGTGATTTGGCGACAATCCGGGTAACCCGGCCGAGGTTTACCAAATCTTGATTTCACCCGTGGGTGGTCACCAAGTGTGACCACCCACGGGTGTTTCGGCGGTGTTTCCGGGGGATTTCGCCGTCACGATTCCTGCACGACGTCACGCACGGTGCGGATCCGGCCGAGTTCATGATCGACGCCACCGACTGTTGCATTACCCGTCAGTAAGGCACCTCTTGTGCTTCGCCCGGGATTCAAGCACGATCGGCCACGCCCGGTCCCAGACTCCTTCCCCCGACAGCCGGTCGGCCACGGGGAGCGCGGGATCCCCACCGGGTGATCCGCCGGCCACGGCCGGCGGTAGGGAGGGCAGGGGGGTATCCGCGGTCCCACGGCGGTTCCT
Source organism: Kitasatospora sp. NPDC048722 (assembly GCF_040650235.1). Classification (NCBI taxonomy): domain Bacteria; kingdom Bacillati; phylum Actinomycetota; class Actinomycetes; order Kitasatosporales; family Streptomycetaceae; genus Kitasatospora; species Kitasatospora sp. NPDC048722. The sequence continues at coordinate 87,937 of NZ_JBEZGX010000035.1, read as the reverse complement.
GTCCTTCGACCGGCCGCGTGCCCTGCGCGGTCGCTGGTTGTCGCTCGGGGGTGATCGCCGATGTCGCCGGTCCTGCCCGCCGCCCCACAAGGACGGCCGGTCCAGGGACGGGAGTGCCGCTCCACGCAGGCCGCTCCCGCGTCCGACGACGCGCGCGCTCTCCGCTACCGAGGACGTAGCTCTCTCCCATCCCAGGCCCCCACCGGTGCTGGAGGCATCGCCGGGGAGCCGGAGATGTACGTCCCAGAAGGAGGACTCGCATGTCCAAGACCTACGGCAAGACCCGCTGGAAGCGCTTCGCCCTGGTGATGGTGCCGAGCATCGCGGCCACCGCCGCGGTGGGCACCGCAATGGCCAACAACGCCCTGGCCGCTTCGTTCAGCGTTTCGGGCCAGAGCTTCAAGGTCACCACGCAGGAGCTGCACGGCACCAACTTCGCCCAGTTCGGGTCGATCGACGCCGAGCAGAACGGCACTCCGCACCCGGTGGCCATCTCGGCCTTCGACTCGGCCACGATCAAGGGCCTGTGCCAGTCGGTGGTGACCGACCCCAACGTCATCCCCGGCCTGCCGTGGAAGCTGCCGAAGATCACCCTGCGCCTCGAGGCGGGCAACAGCGACGACGTGGCCAAGCAGGTCCAGGCCAAGAACCTGCTGATCGACCTCGACCAGCTGAACGCGGACGCGACCTTCACCAACATCAACATCGGCCAGGACGCGTCCACCCTCAAGGGCACGGCCACCCAGGGCTGGCACTCGAAGCTCGGCGGTCTGCCGACCGGCGCGGTCGGCTTCGCCCAGGCCGCCGACAAGGCGGACCTGACCAACGTGCAGCAGCAGGCCTGGGCCACCTCGGCCGGAACCTTCACGCTCAACGGCCTGAAGCTCCAGCTGCACACCGACGGCACCGGCGAGTGCTTCTAGGTTGCTGACGGGCGGCGGGCCGGAACCGGCCCGCCGCCTCGACCGCACCTGCCGGGGGGGCGGGGCGGCGATTTCGCCGACCCCGGATCCCCGACCTTGTCATCCCCTCGTACACACCATCGAGGAGCTCCATCGTGTCCAGCGCCCTTGCCGAGTACCGACCCGCCGAGCACGAGAACCCCGCCCAGTGGCTGCGCCGGGTGTTCCGTACCTTCCGCCGGACGAGGCCGTACTACGGCGGCCTGCTGGCCATGATCGCCGGCGTCCCGATCATGTACTTCCCGTACGCGAAGCTCTCGTTGGGCGGCATGACGGTCGCCATGGCCACCACGGCGGGCGCCGGTTCGCTGATCATCGGCGTGCTGCTGATCGTGCTCGGGCTGACCGCCTGGTTCCAGCCGGCCGTGCGCTTCTTCGCGGGCGTCGCGACCACGCTGCTGACGCTGGTCTCGATCCCGGTCTCCAACCTGGGCGGCTTCGGGCTGGCGATCCTGCCCGGCCTGATCGGCGGTGGCCTGATGATGGCCTGGGCGCCGCTGCCGGAGCCGGAGGCGGCCGAGGTGGCCGCGCCGGGCAAGGCCGAGAGCGCCGCGACGGAGGCCGCCGTGGCCGAGAGCGTCACCGCCGCGACGCCCGCCGAGCCCTCGGCCGAGGCGCCGACGGCGAAGCTGCCCGCCCAGGCCGAGCCGAAGGAGCAGCCCGCGGCTGTGGACCCGAAGGAGGCACGGTGAGTGCCACCGACGACCAAGCGAAGCGCTCCGGGCGCCACGCCGCGCCGCGGACGCCCGTCCGGGTGCGGCTGCGGGGCCGGGCGCTGGCGATGGCCGCGGTGCCGACGGCGCTGCTGATGGCCGCCGCCTACACGCCGAACCCGGCGTCGGCCGAGTCCACGGCGGGCAAGGCGTGCCCCACCGCACCCGTGGCGGTGCCGGACGTCTCGCCGATCGAGGAGACGCCGGTGCCCAAGAGCGAGCTGCCCGTGCCGCCGCCCGGTCCGTCCGCGACGCCCTCCACGGGTGCCGGTGCGACGAGCGTTCCGACACAGGCCCCGACGGCGGTGCCCACCCCGCAGCCGTCCACGCCGCAGCCGTCCGCGCCGGTGAAGACGCCGACCACCACCCCGACGGTCGCGGCGACCACCGCGCCGGCCGTCCGGTCCGCCGCCGACGGCAGCGCGGGCGCGGTGAGCGCGGTCTACCAGGGCGACGCGAGCGGGACGGCCAAGGCGTCCCAGGCCGGGCTGATCGGCGACATCCTCGGCGGCATCAACAACCTTCTGAACCCGGGTGGTTCGGCGTCCCCGTCGCCCTCCGCGTCGCCGACCGCCACCCCGACGGCCACGGCGACCACTCCGGCGCCCGCCGCCCCCGCCCCGCGGGTCGGAGCCCCGGTCCAGCCCGGTCAGCCGCAGCCCCAGACCCAGCCGTCCGCGCAGGTGCCCGGCGGCGGCACGGTGACCCAGGCCCCGAAGCCGCCCGTGGCCGGCAGGGCGCCCACCAAGCCGGCGCCGTCGTCCGGCGCTTCGTCCGGCGCCTCGGCCGCGCCGTCCGCTTCCGCCTCCGGCCCGGCGCCGTCGTCCTCGGCGTCCCCGTCGGCCTCCGGCTCCCCGACCGCGAACCCGAACTGCGCGGTGGACGCCCGCGGGCTGACCGCCGCCGCGGCACCCGGCGAGCAGGTCGTCCCGGAGCAGAACTGGACGCTGCAGACCAGCCGCCTCGGCCTGCACGGCGCGGCCTTCCACGGCGTCTACGACGTCAAGACCCCGACCGGCACCAAGCGGGTGCTGAAGTTCATGGTGTCGAGCGTCGACATCGAGAACCTCGACATGTCGACTCTTGAGGGCAACGGCGTGACGTTCCACGTCCAGGGCGCCCCCGGCTCGACCTCGACCATGCGCAACGGCCCGGTCACCATGTACGTGGAGCGGCTGTCCGGTCACCTGTCCAAGCTGCTGGGCCTGCCGATCCCGATCGACCTGGGCGAGATCACCCTCACCCCGGACACCCTGCCGCGCTGGCTGTACGACCTGATCGGCTCGGTCCCGATCCCGCTGGACATCGAGCTGACCGGGGTGACCGCCAAGCAGGCCGGCCAGTTCGGCGGCACGCTGCACATCCCCGGGATGCACATGTTCAACGACAACGCCCCCTACAGCGACAAGTAGCGCCACGCCGGAACGACCGGGGAAGCGCACGACGCCCGTGGGGCGGCCCTCCGTCGCGGAGGAGCCGCCCCACGGGCGTTCGGCGGTCCGGCGGGTACTACTCGCCGTGCGTGCCCAGGCGGTGCACCTGCACCATGTTGGTGGTGCCGGGGATGCCGACCGGGACGCCGGCGGTGACGATGACGGTGTCGCCCTCGGACAGCTCGCCCATCTTCAGCAGCTCGCGGTCGACCTGCGCGACCATCGCGTCGGTGGTGGCCACCTGCTCGGTGACGTACGACTCGACGCCCCAGCTCAGCGAGAGCTGGTTGCGGGTGGCCGCGTCCGGGGTGAACGCGATCACCGGGATCGGCGAGCGGTAGCGGGACAGCCGGCGCGCGGTGTCGCCGGACTTGGTGAACGCGATCAGCGCCTTGCCGTTCAGGAAGTCGCCCAGCTCGCACGCGGCGCGGGCGACGGAGCCGCCCTGGGTGCGCGGCTTGCGGCCCGGGTTGAGCGGCTGCAGGCCCTGGCCGACGAGCTCCTCCTCGGCCTTCTCGCAGATCCGGCTCATGGTGCGGACGGTCTCGACCGGGTACTTCCCGACGCTCGACTCGGCCGACAGCATGACCGCGTCGGTGCCGTCCAGGATGGCGTTGGCGACGTCGGAGACCTCGGCGCGGGTCGGGCGCGAGGCGTGGATCATCGACTCCATCATCTGGGTGGCGACGATGACCGGCTTGGCGTTGCGGCGCGCCAGCGTGATCAGGCGCTTCTGGACCAGCGGCACCCGCTCCAGCGGGTACTCCACGGCCAGGTCGCCGCGGGCGACCATGATGGCGTCGAAGGCGAGGACGATCTCCTCCATGGCCTCGACGGCCTGCGGCTTCTCGATCTTGGCGATGACCGGCACGCGGATGCCGACCTCGTCCATGACCTCGTGGACGTCCTTGATGTCGTCCGCGTTGCGGACGAAGGACAGGGCGATCATGTCGACGCCCAGGCGGAGCGCGAAGCGCAGGTCGTCCTTGTCCTTCTCGGACAGGGCGGGCACGTTCACGGCCGCGCCGGGCAGGTTGATGCCCTTGTTGTTCGAGAGCACGCCGCCCTCGACCACCACGGTCCTCACCCGCGGGCCGTCGACGCTGACGACCTCCAGGGCGATGACGCCGTCGTTGATCAGGATCGGGTCGCCGGGCTTCACGTCGCCGGGCAGGCCCTTGTAGGTGGTCCCGCAGATGTGCTGGTCACCGGGGACGTCCTCGGTGGTGATGGTGAACTCGTCGCCGTTGTCGACGGTCACCGGGCCGTTGGCGAAGGTCGCCAGACGGATCTTGGGACCCTGGAGGTCGGCAAGGACGCCGATGGCCTTGCCGGTGTCCTCCGAGACCTGGCGGACCTTTCGGTACCGCTCCTCGTGGTCCGCGTGGGTGCCGTGGCTCATGTTCAGTCGGGCGACGTTCATGCCCGCCTCGACGATGGCCTTCAGCTGTTCGTAGGAGTCCGTCGCCGGACCCAGGGTGCAGACAATTTTCGCTCGGCGCATATGGATCAGTCTATCCGTTCGTGTTATGGGTGCATTCGGCACGAATCGTGAGGAATCGCCGACGAAGGATTCCGCGGACCGAGACGACGGAGTGTCAGCCCGCGGACGCCTCCTGCTGTCGATGGACCAGGGCGAAGGCCTGCCGGGCGATCTCCAGCTCCTCGTCGGTCGGCACGACCGCGACCACCACCCGCGCGTACTCCGGCGAGATGATCCTGGGCTCGCCGGAGCGCACGGAGTTCAGCTCGGGGTCCACCGCGATGCCCAGCTCCTCCAGGCCGGCCGTGGCCGCCGCGCGCACCGGTGCGGCGTTCTCGCCGACGCCCGCGGTGAACGCGATCGCGTCCACCCGGCCGAGCACGGCGTAGTAGGCGCCGATGTACTTGCGGAGCCGGTGGACGTAGGAGTCGAACGCGAGCTTCGCGTCCGCGTCGCCCTCGTCCGCGCGGCGCATGATCTCGCGCATGTCGTTGTCCCCGCACAGGCCGCGCAGGCCGCTGCGGCGGTTGAGCAGGTCGTCGATCTCGTCGATCGACAGGCCGCCCACCCGGTGCAGGTGGAACACCACGCCCGCGTCGATGTCACCCGAACGGGTGCCCATGACCAGGCCCTCCAGCGGGGTCAGGCCCATCGAGGTGTCCACGCACCGGCCGCCGCTGACGGCCGAGGCGGAGGCGCCGTTGCCCAGGTGCAGCACGATGACGTTCACCTCGGCCGGGTCCTTGCCGAGCAGCCGGGCGGTGGCCCGCGAGACGTACTGGTGCGAGGTGCCGTGGAAGCCGTACCGGCGCACCCGGTGCTCGTCCGCGACGGCCTTGTCGATCGCGTACCGGGCGGCCGGCTCGGGCATCGAGGCGTGGAAGGCGGTGTCGAAGACGGCCACCTGCGGCAGGTCCGGGCGCAGCGCGCGGGCCACCTCGATGCCGGTGATGTTGGCCGGGTTGTGCAGCGGCGCGACCGGGATCAGGCGGCGGATCTCCCGGAGCACCTCGTCGGTGAGCACGGTCGGCTCGGTGAACCGCTTGCCGCCGTGCACCACGCGGTGGCCGATCGCGGCGAGCTCGGGGGAGTCCAGCCCGACGCCGTCGGCGGCGAGTTCCTCGGCGACGGCCTTGAGCGCGGCGGAGTGGTCCGGGAAGGTCTGCAGGCTCTCGCGCCGCTCGCCGGAGCGCGGGGTGTGCACCAGCCGGCCGCTCGGCTCGCCGATCCGCTCGACCAGCCCGGAGGCGAGCCGGGCGCCGTCGAGCATGTCGATCAGCTGGTACTTGACCGACGAGGAGCCGGCGTTCAGCACCAGGACGCGCGTGCCTTCACTCATGCGTCCACCTCGCCGCGCTCGGCGCTCGCTTCGCGAAACGCGCACCCGCTGACGATTCCCCCCGGCCTCCGGCCGGGGGGACCCCCGTGCTGCGCTCGCTCATGCGTTCGTCTCCTTGCGGTCCTGGGACTGGATGGCGGTGATCGCGACGGTGTTGACGATGTCCTGCACCAGCGCGCCGCGCGAGAGGTCGTTGACGGGCTTGCGCAGGCCCTGGAGGACCGGGCCGACGGCGACCGCGCCCGCCGAGCGCTGCACGGCCTTGTAGGTGTTGTTGCCGGTGTTGAGGTCCGGGAAGATCAGTACGGTCGCCCGGCCGGCCACTGCGGAGCCCGGCAGCTTGGTGGCAGCGACGTGCGCGTCCACCGCGGCGTCGTACTGGATCGGGCCCTCGACCAGGATGTCCGGGCGCAGCTCGCGGACGAGCTCGGTGGCCTTGCGGACCTTGTCGACGTCCGCGCCGGAGCCGGAGGTACCGGTCGAGTAGGAGAGCATCGCGACCCGCGGCTCGACGCCGAACTGGGCGGCGGTGGCGGCGGCCTGGATCGCGATGTCGGCCAGCTGCTGGGCGTCCGGGTCCGGGTTGACGGCGCAGTCGCCGTACACGAGGACCTTGTCGGCCAGGCACATGAAGAAGACGCTCGACACGATGGACGCGCCCGGCGAGGTCTTGATGACCTCGAAGGCGGGCCGGATGGTGGCGGCGGTGGAGTGCACCGCGCCGGAGACCATGCCGTCGGCGATGCCCTCCTGGACCATCAGGGTGCCGAAGTAGGAGACGTCGGTGACGACGTCCAGCGCGAGCTCGACGGTCATGCCCTTGTGGGCGCGCAGCCGCGCGTACAGTTCGGCGAACTGGCGGCGCAGCGGACTGGTGGTCGGGTCGACGATCCGGACCTGGGCGCGGTCGGCGCCGGAGTCCTCCTGCGGTATCGCGATGCCGAGGCCCGCGGCCTTGCGGCGCACCGCGTCGGCGTCGCCGAGGAGGGTGAGGTCGCAGATGTTGCGGCGCAGCAGGATCTCGGCCGCGCGCAGCACGCGCTCCTCGGTGCCCTCGGGCAGGACGACGTGCCGGCGATCGGCGCGGGCGCGCTCCAGGAGCTCGTGCTCGAACATCATCGGGGTGACCCGCTCGGACCGGCCGACCTCGATCCGGTTGGTCAACTCGACGGTGTCGACGTGTAGTTCGAACAGCCCGAGGGCGATCTCGGCTTTCCGGGGGCTGGCCGTGCTGAGCTTGCCCTCCAGGTGGGTCAGGGTGGCGGCGGTCGGCCAGCTGCCCCCGGGGACGACCGCGACCGGGGTGCCGGGGGCGAGCCGGGCGGCCAGCGCCATGACGTTCGGCCCCGGGTGCTGGCCGAGCGTCAGCAGCACGCCGGCGATCGGCGGGGCACCGGCGGCGTGCGCGGCGAGCGAGCCGATGACCAGGTCGGCGCGGTCCCCGGGGGTGACGACGAGGGCGCCGTCGGTCAGCGCGTCGAGGAAGGTCGGCAGCATGGCGCCGCCGAAGACGAAGCCGCGCACGTCCCGGGAGAGCCCGGCGGCGTCCCCGAGCAGCACCTCGGCGCCGGTGGCCTCGACCAGCTGGGCGACGGTGGGCGCGGCCAGCGCCGGCTCCTCCGGGATGACGTAGGCGGGGATCGGCAGCTTCTCGGTGAGCTTGCGCTGGATCCGCTGCTTGGCGGCGGGGGCGACCCGGTTGGCGATCATCGCGAGGGTCTCGCAGCCGAGGTCGGTGTACGCCCGGTGGGCGTTGCGGACCTCGGCGGTCACGGCCTCCGCCTCCTTGCCCTGCCCGCCGAGCACCGGCAGCACGGCGGCGCCGAACTCGTTGGCCAGGCGGGCGTTGAAGGCCAGCTCGTCCGGGATGTTGGTGTCCGCGAAGTCGGTGCCGAGCACCAGCACGGCCTCGCAGCGCCGTTCCACCGCCCGGAACCGGTCGACGAGGACCGACACCAGCTCGTCCTGCCCCTGCGCGGCCTGCAGGGCGGCGGCCTCCTCGTACGTCAGCCCGTACAGGTCGGTGGCGGGCAGGTCGATCCGGTACCGGCCGCGCAGCAGCTCGACCACGTGGTCCGACCCGGACTCCCCCGGCGCGTGCGCGTGCACCAGCGGCCGGAACACCCCGACCCGGTCCACCTGCCGGGTGAGCAGTTCCATGACCCCGAGCTCGACCGCCTGCCGTCCGTCCCCCCGGTCGATCCCGGTCACGTACACGCTGCGCGCCACGCGGTCTTCTCCGTCCCGTCGTCTCGGAAAGTGGTCATATCGACCATACCTTCGCACCCCGAACGGGCGTCCGCGAGCAGAGCATCCCGGCAGGAGCAAGGGACGAAGGTCCCGTCGGTCGCAGAAGGCCGCGAACGGTGGCACCGCGGACGTCCGACGTCCGCGGTGCCACCGTTGGCCGTGCCGCAGCGGGGTCAGGCCGGGCGGAGCCAGATGGTGGCCAGTGGGGGGAGGACCAGGTCGGCGGAGCGGGGCTGGCCGTTCCACTCGACGGGGTCGGCCTTGATCGGGGTCGAGTTGCCGGTGCCGGTGCCGCCGTAGGCTTCGGCGTCGGTGTTGAGGACTTCCTCCCACAGCTGGTCGCGGCCGTCGAGGGCGGGGAGGCCGACGCGGTGGCCGTGGCGGACGACGGGGGAGAAGTTGCAGACGGCGACGAGGGGCGAGCCGTCGGCGGCGTGGCGGACGTAGGAGAGCAGGTTGTCGTCGGCGGCGCCGCCGTCGAGCCATTGGAAGCCCTCGGGAGAGGTGTCGAGCTCCCAGAGGGCGGGGGTGTCGCGGTAGTGGCGGTTGAGGTCGCGCACGAGGCGGCGCACGCCCTGGTGGTCCCGGTGGGCCGGCCACTGCTCGTCGAGCACCCACCACTGCGGGCCGACCTCGTGGTCCCACTCCGCGCCCTGGGCGAACTCCTGTCCCATGAAGAGGAGTTGCTTGCCGGGGTGGGACCACATGAAGCCGAGGTAGGCGCGGTGGTTGGCACGCTGCTGCCACCAGTCGCCGGGCATCTTGGAGACGAGCGCCTGCTTGCCGTGCACGACCTCGTCGTGGGAGATCGGCAGGATGTAGTTCTCGGAGTAGGCGTACACCATCGAGAAGGTGATCTCGTTGTGGTGGTACCGGCGGTGCACCGGCTCCTTGGACATGTAGACCAGCGAGTCGTGCATCCAGCCCATGTTCCACTTGAGCCCGAAGCCGAGCCCGCCGCTGTCGGTCGGGCGGGTCACGCCGTCCCAGGCGGTCGACTCCTCGGCGATGGTCACGACGCCCGGGCAGCGCCGGTAGACGGTCGCGTTCATCTCCTGGAGGAAGGAGGCCGCGTCGAGGTTCTCCCGTCCGCCGAACTGGTTGGGCGTCCAGGCGCCGCCCTCGCGGGAGTAGTCGAGGTAGAGCATCGAGGCGACGGCGTCCACCCGCAGCCCGTCGATGTGGAACTCCTCGCACCAGTAGACCGCGTTGGCGACGAGGAAGTTGCGCACCTCCTTGCGCCCGTAGTCGAACTCCAGCGTGCCCCAGTCGGGGTGTTCGGCGCGCAGCGGGTCGGCGGGCTCGTAGAGCGGCTCACCGTCGAAGCGGGCGAGCGCGAAGGCGTCCTTGGGGAAGTGGGCGGGCACCCAGTCGACGATCACGCCGATCCCGTGCCGGTGCAGCGTGTCGACGAGGTGGCGGAAGTCGTCCGGGGTGCCGAGGCGGGCGGTGGGCGCGTAGTAGCCGGACACCTGGTAGCCCCAGGAGCCGCCGAAGGGGTGCTCCATGACCGGCATGAACTCCACGTGGGTGAAGTTCAACTCCTTGAGGTAGCCGGGGAGTTCCTCGGCGATCGCGCGGTAGTCGGTCAGATCGGGCCGCCAGGACGGCAGGTGCAGCTCGTACACCGACATCGGCGCCCGGTGGTGCGCGGCGCGTGCGCGGCGGGCCATCCACTCGCCGTCCTCCCACCGGTAGGCGGAGGAGGTGACGACGGACGCGGTGCCGGGCGGGCACTGGGCGGCGCGGGCCAGGGGGTCGGCCTTGTCGAGCACCCAGCCCTGCCGGGTGTGGATCTCGTACTTGTACGTGGCGCCCTCGGCCAGCCCGGGGACGAACAGCTCCCACACGCCGGAGGAGCCGAGCGAGCGCATCGGGTGCCCGGTGCCGTCCCAGTGGTTGAAGTCCCCGATCAGCCGCACCCCGGCGGCGTTCGGCGCCCACACGGCGAACGCGGTGCCGGCCACGCCGTCCACCGTGCGCACGTGCGAGCCGAGCACCTGCCACAGCTGCTCGTGCCGGCCCTCGGAGATGAGGTGCAGGTCGAGCTCGCCGAGGGTGGGCCGGGTGCGGTAGCCGTCCTGCTGGACGAGCGGTTCGCCGCCCGGGTAGGTCACCAGCAACCGGTAGTCGGGCGGTGCGTCGCCGGCGAGCAGGCCGGTGAACAACCCGCCCTGCTGGTGGGTGAGTTCGGCCGGGCCCTGGGCGGTCTCGACCACGACCCGTTCGGCGAACGGCCGCAGCACCCGGATGGCGGTGCCGCCGTGCACGGGGTGGGCGCCGAGCAGTGCGTGCGGGTCGTGGTGCTGGCCGCCGACCAGCCGGTCCACCTCGGAGGGCGGCAGCGGCGCCTCGGGCAGCCGGAGGGCCCCGGCCGGCAGCGGTTCGGGAGTCCGGGCGGGATCGGGATCGGGAGCCGGAGCGGGACCGGGAGCGGAGGTGGCGGCCGGGGCAGGAGCGGGTGTCCCCGTACCGGCCAGGAACGTGGCCGGTACGGGACGGGTGGTGCGGCCGGGCGGGTCGAGCGGCGTCACGGCGGGGTCCTCCTGCGGCGGGGGGTGTGGGCGAACTCCTGCGGGCGGTACGAGCGGGGGATCACACGGTCAGGGCGAGCCGGTTGATCGCGGCCAGCGGGATCGGCAGCCAGCTCGGCCGGTGCCGGGCCTCGTACACGACCTCGTAGACCGCCTTGTCGATCTCCAGCGCCCGCATCAGCTCCGGCGAGGCCGCCGGGTCGACGCCGCCCCCGGCGGTGTACCCGGCGCAGAAGGCGGTGCGGTTGCGCTGGGCCCAGGCGGCGGCGAGGTGGGCGAGCTCGGGGTCGACCGGACCGCCGGCGAGGAGGTGGGCCGCCGCGTAGTCGAAGGAGCGCAGCATCGCGGCGACGTCGCGCAGGGCGGGCTGCGGTTCGCGGCGCTCGTTGACGGACTTGGCGGGCTCGCCCTCGAAGTCGAGCAGGACCCAGCCGTGCGGGGTGCGCATGGCCTGTCCGAGGTGCAGGTCACCGTGGATGCGCTGGACCGGAAGGCCGTCCGGGTGGGCGTCGGCGAGCTGCTGGAAGGCGCTGCGCAGGGCGGCCCGGTAGCGCATCAGGCCGGGGACGGCGGCGACGGCGCTGTCGAGGCGGTCGGCCATGGCGGTGGCGAGCTGACGGGTCTGGGCGCGGTCGAGGCGGGCGACGGGCATCGAGCGGGCGAGCACCCGGTGCACCTCGGCGGTGGCCCGGCCGAGCCGGTGGGCCTCGATCGCGAAGTTGCCGGGGGACGGGTCGCCCTTGAGCCGGCCCACCTGGTCGAGGGCGAGCTCCCAGCCGTCCTCGGCGTCCGGCAGGTAGCGCTGGAGCAGACCGAGGGTGGCGGGTTCGGCGCGTTCCATCCGGCTCTCGAACCAGGCCGCGACGCGCGGGATGCGGGTGGAGCCGGCCCGGGAGAGGGCGAGGGAGAGTTCGAGGTCGGGGTTGGTGCCGGGGTGGACGCGGCGGAAGAGCTTGAGGATGTAGGAGGTGCCGTAGATGACCGAGCTGTTGGACTGCTCGGCGGTGGAGGCGCGTCCGGGGATCGTGGTGGGCAGGCCGGAGCCGGGGGTGCGGCGGAACGACAGCGAGCCGAAGCGGTCGCCGGTGGCCAGGTGTTCCAGCAGGCGCCCGGTGAGCTCCGGGTCGTGGACGGCGTCGTAGAGCGTCGCGCCGTCGTACGGGCCGTGGGTGAGCCGGCCGAGCACGGCGCCCGGCTCGATGTCGGCGGGGCGCTCGGAGCGGACGCCGAGGAGGAGCTGGTAGACGTCCCCGTGCGGGGCGCCGGCCGTCGTGGCGTGCTCGACCCGCAGCAGGAGGTGCAGCAGGGCCGGGTCGCCGACCTGCAGCGGGGTTCCGACCACCGGGGTGAGTCCGGTGATGGGCCGTCCCTTCCCGGCGTACCAGCGCTGGGTGGGGAGCCACTCGGCGATCAGCGGCAGGGCCGCCTGGACGAGTTCGCTGACCCCCAGGGCGGTTCTCCGGAGCCCGGTGCTCCGCGCGCCCGCCGGCGCGGCGGGGCCGGCCGGGGTGTCGTGCTGCACATGGGCTTGAGAACGGGAGGTTTCGGACATGACTCCCTTTCCCCGGAAGCGGGCCGACTGCCCGACGGGTCTGGCCGGGTCCGTCAGTCTTCCGGATTTCGGCGGCGCGGCGGTGGCGGCACGCGAGCGGGGCTCAGGTGTCACGCCTTCGTGTGGGTGGCCGTTGGGCTGTTCTCCGTACGCGGCGCCGGGGGCGCCGCGGGGCGGAGGACCCCGGGGCGCGCGGGTGCAACTCGCGCCCCCCGAGGGTCTGGTGGTGCGGTCGGGGCCGGTGCGGCGGATCGTTACTTCGACCGCCTGGTCCCGCTCAGTCGCGGGGGCTGCCGGAGCTGGAACCAGTAGAAGCCGTGGCCTGCCAGGGTGAGCAGGTACGGCCACTCGCCGATCGAGGGGAAGCGCACTCCGCCGATCAGCTCGACCGGGTAGCGTCCGCCGTACTGCCGCAGGTCCAGTTCGGTCGGTTGTGCGAACCGCGAGAAGTTGTTCACGCACATGACCAGGTCCCCCTCGTGCTCCCGCACGAAGGCCAGCACCGCGGGGTTGCTGGAGGGCAGTTCGGTGTACGTGCCCAGGCCGAACGCCGGGTTGAGCTTGCGGATCTCGATCATGCGACGCGTCCAGTGCAGCAGTGAACTCGAACTGCTCTGCTGCGCCTCGACGTTGGTCACCTGATAGCCGTACACCGGGTCCATGATGGGCGGCAGACTGAGCCTGCCCGGGTCGGCGGAGGAGAAACCCGCGTTGCGGTCCGGGGTCCACTGCATCGGGGTGCGGACGCCGTCCCGGTCGCCGAGCCAGATGTTGTCGCCCATGCCGATCTCGTCCCCGTAGTAGAGCACCGGCGAGCCGGGCAGCGAGAGGAGGAGGGCGGTGAACAGCTCGATCTGGTTGCGGTCGTTCTCCAGCAGCGGGGCGAGCCGACGCCGGATGCCCACGTTGGCGCGCATCCGGGGGTCCTTGGCGTACTCCGCGTACATGTAGTCGCGCTCCTCGTCGGTGACCATCTCCAGGGTCAGCTCGTCGTGGTTGCGCAGGAAGATGCCCCACTGGCACCCGTACGGGATGTGCGGGGTCTTGGCGAGGATCTCCGACACGGGGTAGCGGGACTCGCGCCGCACCGCCATGAAGATCCGCGGCATCACCGGGAAGTGGAACGCCATGTGGCACTCGTCGCCGCCCGCCGCGAAGTCGCCGAAGTAGTCGACGACGTCCTCGGGCCACTGGTTGGCCTCGGCGAGCAGCACGGTGTCGGGGTAGTCGGCGTCGATCTCCTTGCGGACCCGCCGGAGGAACTCGTGGGTCTCCGGCAGGTTCTCGCAGTTGGTGCCGTCGCGCGCGAACAGGTAGGGCACCGCGTCCAGCCGGAAGCCGTCGATGCCGAGGTCGAGCCAGAACCGCAGCCCGGCGATCATCTCGTCCTGGACGCGGGGGTTGTCGTAGTTGAGGTCCGGCTGGTGAGAGAAGAACCGGTGCCAGAAGTACTGCTTGCGGACCGGGTCGTACGTCCAGTTGGAGGTCTCGGTGTCGACGAAGATGATGCGGGCGTCCGGGTACCGCTTGTCGTCGTCGGCCCACATGTAGAAGTCGCCGTACGGCCCGTCGGGGTCCGCACGGGAGGCCTGGAACCACGGGTGCTGGTCGCTGGTGTGGTTCATGACGAAGTCGATGATCACGCGCATGCCGCGGGCGTGCGCGGCGTCCACGAACTCCATGAAGTCGCCGAGGTCGCCGAACTCGGGCAGCACCGACTTGTAGTCCGCCACGTCGTACCCGCCGTCGCGCAGCGGCGAGGCGAAGAACGGGGGGAGCCAGAGGCAGTCGATGCCGAGCCACTGGAGGTAGTCGAGCTTGGCCGTGAGCCCCTTCAGGTCCCCGACCCCGTCGCCGTTGCTGTCCTGGAAGGACCGCACCAGCACCTCGTAGAAGACCGCACGCTTGAACCACTCGGGGTCCAGGTTCTTCTTCGAGGTCTCGGGGAAGGTGTCGGGGACGGGCTCGTTCACTGTCACGCTGGGTTCCTCCGAACCGTGAGGAGGTGAGCCGGCTCGGCTGAGGGATCGAGCCGGACGTAGTTGTGCCGGCCCCAGGTGTAGACGGCGCCGGTGAGCTCGTCGTGCACCGCGAACGGGCCGTCGCCGTCGAGCGTGACGGTGGCCTCCTGGACGTGGTGCGGGTCGAGGTTGACCACGGTGATGACCTGGTCGGTCAGGCCCTCCGGCGTGGTCGCGGTCTTGGAGTAGGCGATCACCTGGTCGTTGTCGGTGGGGTGGAAGCGCAGGTCGCGCAGCTGGCGCAGGGCGGGGTGGCGCCGGCGCAGCCGGTTGAGCACGGTGAGCAGCGGGGCGAGGGTGTCGGTGCGGTTCCAGTCGCGCGGGCGCAGCTCGTACTTCTCCGAGTGCAGGTACTCCTCCGAGCCGGGGTGGGCCGGCTCGTTCTCGTACAGCTCGAACCCGGCGTAGATGCCGTAGGTGGGGGAGAGCGTGGCGGCGAGCACGGCGCGGACGGCGAACGCGGCCCGGCCGCCGTGCTGGAGGTAGGCGTGCAGGATGTCGGGGGTGTTGGCGAAGAAGTTGGGCCGCATGTAGGCGGCCGCGTCACCGGTGAGTTCGGTGAGGTAATCGGTGAGTTCCGGCTTGGTGGTGCGCCAGGTGAAGTACGTGTACGACTGGTGGAAGCCGATCTTCCCGAGGGTGTGCATCATCGCGGGACGGGTGAAGGCCTCCGCCAGGAACACGACGTCGGGGTCGGTGCGGGCGATGTCGGCGAGCACCTTCTCCCAGAACAGCACCGGCTTGGTGTGCGGGTTGTCGACCCGGAAGATCCGCACTCCGTGGGACATCCAGAAACGCAGGATTCGGACGGTTTCCTTGACGATTCCATCCATGTCCTGATCGAAGTTGATCGGATAGATGTCCTGGTACTTCTTCGGCGGGTTCTCGGCGTACGCGATGGTGCCGTCGGCGCGGTGGTTGAACCATTCCGGGTGCTTGTTCACCCACGGATGGTCGGGGGAGCACTGGAGGGCGAAGTCCAGCGCCACCTCCAGGTGCAGCGCCCGGGCCTCGGCGACGAAGTGGTCGAAGTCCTCGATGGTGCCGAGGTCCGGGTGGACGGCGTCGTGGCCGCCCTCGGGGGAGCCGATCGCCCAGGGCGAGCCGACGTCGTGCGGACCGGCCGTCAGGGTGTTGTCCGGGCCCTTGCGGTAGGCGCGGCCGATCGGGTGGACGGGCGGGAGGTAGACCACGTCGAAGTCCATCGCGGCGATCGCGGGCAGCCGCTCGGCGGCGGTGCGCAGGGTGCCCGAACGCGGCGGTTCGACGCCGTTCGGGTCCACCACGGCGCCCTCCGACCGCGGGAAGAACTCGTACCAGGAGCCGAACAGGGCGCGCTCGCGGTCCACCTGGAGCGGCAGCGGGCGGGAGGCGCTCAGGAACTCGCGCAGCGGGTACCGGGCGAGCAGCTCCAGCACCTCGGGGGCGAGCGCGGCCGCCAGCCGGGACAGCGGCGGCAGGCCGGGGTCGCGCAGCGCGTCGGCGGCGGCGAGCACGTGCGCGCGGCCCTCCTTCTTCGGCACGCCGGCCGCGGCCTGCTCCAGCAGGCGGGCGCCCTCCTCCAGGACGAGCGCGGTGTCCATCCCGGCGGGGAGCTTGACCGACGCCGTCCTGCGCCAGGTGGCGATCGGGTCGCTCCACGCCTCGACCAGGTACGACCAGCGGCCCGGCGCGGTCGGGGTGACGTGCGCGCCCCAGCGGTCGGTGCCCTCGGCGAGCTCGCGCATCGGGGTCCACGGGCCGCTGCGCCCGCGCGGGTCGCGCAGCACGACGTTGGCGTTGACGGCGTCGTGGCCCTCGCGGAACACGGTCGCGGTGACCGGGAAGGTCTCGCCGACGACGGCCTTGGCCGGGCGGCGGCCGGAGTCGACGAGCGGGCTGACGTCCAGGACGGGGATGCGGCCGATCACGGTGTCGCTCTCTGTCTTTCGGGCGGCGGTCTTGCCGGCGGCGGTCTTGCGGGCGGGCGCCTTGCGCGGCGGGGCGTCGGCCTTCGCGGCGCCCGCCTTCGCGGCACCGGACCTCGCACCGGCCTTCGCGGCGGCACCCGGCGCCGCGGCACCGGCCCCCGGGGTGGCGGACGGCGCGGTGGACCCGGCGGTGGCGGTGCGGCGCGTGGTGGTGCGCCTGCGCGGTGCCGTGGTCCGGCTCTCGGCGGCCCCTGGTTGTCGGGCCGCTGCGGAGGACTCGGGCTCGGAGTGTTCGAGCGGAGAGGGGTGTTCGGACGAGGGCTGCCCGGGTGAGGCGTGCTCGGGTCCGGAGTGCGGGGGACGGGCCGCTCCGGCCGCCCGGGGCGCCGGCATCGCCGTATCCGTCCGAGTGTCAGAATCCATCCGTCCGGCGGATTCCGCGACCGCTGCGTCGAAGGTGTCGGCCACCGGTGTGGACTGGTCCCGCGTGTCGCCGTGCATGCCAAGCTCCTGCCCGAGATCGGCGGCAGCTCCCGCTGGCGCCGGGGGCGGGCCGGGGGAGTACCGGGAGGACTGCTGGGTGGGGAGGACGTGCGACCGAGAGCCTGCCCGCGCCGCCGTCCCCGGCAACCTGCCCGGCGCCCGCCCGGCCCGTGGCGGGACGCCCCGGAGCCCGCGCGCGTCCCGGCGCACGCCTCCGGGGGCACGCCCCTGGGCGACCCGGTCGACCCGTGAACGAGCCGACCGAGTACGAGGACACGCGCCGGAGCGCCGTGGGCGCCGAATGGGCTAAGGACGACGAGGAACGATCAACGCGAAAAGGATTCGGACGTGCTGCTTCAAGGGGGGCGCCACCCGTCGCCGCACTCCCCACAGCATCAACGACCTCGGTTCATACTCGCACCGCGGACCGGACTTTCGCAGCGGTACGACAGTAGTTTCGGGCTTTGTCCGGGGCGGATGAGCGATCGGAAATGGGGCCGTTCCGCAGTGTTCACGCTTTGGTAGCGCGAGCCCCCGGAAAGTGCGCCTCGCGCGCCCCCCGTGCAGCCCAATGCGCCGAATGCGATCTCATCAATAGGCCGAACGGATGCCCAATAGCCCGCTTGACGCACTGTCATGACGGCCGTCGGGGCTACGCTTCACGCCGTGAAGGCAATCCGCAGATTCACCGTCCGCACCGTCCTGCCCGAACAACTCCAGCCGTTGCACGAGCTGGCCCTCAACCTGCGCTGGTCCTGGCACCCCGAGACCAGGGACCTCTTCCGGTCCGTGGACCCGGAGGTCTGGGCCGCGACCGGCGAGGACCCGGTGCGGCTGCTCGGGGAGGTCCCGGCCGCCCGGCTCGCCGCACTCGCTTCCGACCGGCGCTTCCTGCGCCGCCTCGGCGACCTCGCCGACGACCTGCGCGACTACCTCGCGGGCCCGCGCTGGTACCAGGCCCAGGAGGGCGGCGGCACCCCGCTGCCCGCCGCCGTCGCCTACTTCTCGCCCGAGTACGGCATCGCCGCCGCACTGCCCCAGTACTCGGGCGGGCTCGGGATCCTGGCCGGCGACCACCTCAAGGCCGCCAGCGACCTCGGCGTCCCGATCATCGGCGTGGGGCTGTTCTACCGGCACGGCTACTTCCGGCAGTCCCTCGACCGGGACGGCTGGCAGCAGGAGCGCTACCCGCTGCTCGACCCGGACGAACTCGCGGTCAGCCTGCTCCGGGAGGCCGACGGCACCCCCTGCCGGGTCGACCTCGCCCTGCCCGGCGGCCGGACCCTCGCCGCGCACATCTGGAAGGCCCAGGTCGGCCGCGTCCCGCTGCTCCTCCTCGACTCCGACACCGAGGAGAACTCGCCCGCCGAACGCGATGTCACCGACCGCCTCTACGGTGGCGGCAGCGAGCACCGGCTGCTCCAGGAGATGCTCCTCGGCATCGGCGGCGTCCGGGCCGTGCGCGTCTACTGCCGCCTCACCGGACACCCGGCCCCCGAGGTCTTCCACACCAACGAGGGCCACGCCGGCTTCCTCGGCGTCGAGCGGATCCGCGAACTCGTCGCCGCCGGCACGGCCGGCCCCGACACCGCCGGCCCCGACGGCGCCGGCCCCGACTTCGCCGCCGCCCTGGAGTCCGTCCGGGCCGGCACCCTCTTCACCACCCACACGCCCGTCCCGGCCGGCATCGACCGCTTCGACCGCGACCTCGTCGCCCGGCACTTCTCCGGCGACGCCGCCCTGCCCGGCGTCCCGGTCGAGCCGGTGCTCGCGCTCGGCGCCGAGACCTGGCCCGGCGGGGACCCGAAGCTCTTCAACATGGCCGCCATGGGCCTGCGGCTCGCCCAGCGCGCCAACGGCGTCTCCACACTGCACGGCGAGGTCAGCCGGGCGATGTTCAACGGCCTGTGGCCCGGCTTCGACCCGGCCGAGGTCCCGATCACCTCCGTCACCAACGGCGTCCACGCCGCCACCTGGATCGACCCGGCCGTCGTGCGCCTCGGCGCCGCCGAGATCGGCGCCGACCGCGCCGAGGACGCCATGACCAGCGGCGACGCCAAGCGCTGGACCGGCCTGGAGCGGATCGGCAACGCCGAGATCTGGGACCTGCGCCGGAGCCTGCGCGCCCAGCTGGTCGACGAGGCCCGCCGCAGGCTGCGCACCTCCTGGCGCCAGCGCGGCGCGGGCGAGGCCGAGCTCGGCTGGGTCTCCTCGGTGCTCGACCCGGACGTCCTGACCATCGGCTTCGCCCGCCGGGTGCCCTCCTACAAGCGGCTCACCCTGATGCTGCGCGACCAGAACCGGCTGCGCTCCCTGCTCCTGCACCCGACCCGCCCGGTGCAGATCGTCGTCGCCGGCAAGGCCCACCCGGCCGACGACGGCGGCAAGCGGCTGATCCAGCAGATGGTCGCCTTCGCCGACGACCCGGCCGTCCGCCACCGGATCGTCTTCCTGCCGGACTACGACATGGCCATGGCCCGGCACCTCTATCCGGGCTGCGACGTCTGGCTCAACAACCCGCTGCGCCCGCTGGAGGCCTGCGGCACCTCCGGAATGAAGGCCGCCCTCAACGGCTGCCTCAACCTGTCCGTCCTGGACGGCTGGTGGGACGAGTGGTACGACGGCCAGAACGGCTGGGCGATCCCCACGGCGGACGACGCCGGCGGCGTGCTCGACCCGGAGAGCGGCGAGGCCGAGCGGCGCGACGACATCGAGGCCGCGGCGCTCTACGACCTGATCGAGGAGCAGGTCGCCGCGCGCTTCTACGACCGCGGCGCGGACGGGCTGCCGCACCGCTGGATCGCGATGGTCCGGCACACCCTGGTCACCCTCGGCCCCAAGGTGCTGGCCGGCCGGATGGTCCGTGAGTACGTCGAGCGGCTGTACGCGCCGGCGGCTCTCGCCCAGCGCGAGCTGGCGGCCGGGTCGGGCGAGGGCGCCCGCGAGCTGGCGGCCTGGAAGGCGAAGGTCCGCGAGGCCTGGCCGGCCGTCCGGGTCGAGCACGTCGAGGCGGACTGCCCGGCCGAGGCGCAGGAGCTCGGCAGCTCGCTGGCGCTGCGGGTGCAGGTCGCGCTCGGCGCGCTGGAGCCGGGCGACGTCGAGGTACAGGTGGTGTCCGGCCGGGTGGACGAGACGGACGGCATCTCGGACGCCGGCCTGCTCGCGCTCAAGCCGGTCGGCGGCCCGGACCTGGACGGGCGGACGCGGTACGAGGGCTCGCTGGAGCTGTCCAGGACCGGCCCGTTCGGCTACACCGTCCGGGTGCTGCCGTCCCACCCGCGGCTGGCCTCCCCGGCGGAGCCGGGGCTGGTCGCCCTGCCCGCCGAGTCGGCCGGGATGGACGCGGGCCTGCTCAGATAGTCGCCCGCCCGCCTCCGGGCGCGCCCTTCCGCTCGGGGCGGGCCGGGCCGCGACGGGACGGCTCAGACCAGGCTGTCCCGCCAGGCCTTGTGCAGTTCGGCGAAGCGGCCGGCGCCGGCGATCAGCTCCTGCGGGCCGCCGTCCTCGACGATCCGGCCCTGGTCCATCACCAGGACGCGGTCGGCGATCTCCACGGTGGAGAGCCGGTGCGCGATGATCACGGCCGTCCGGCCCGCCAGCACCGTGCGCATGGCCCGCTGGACGGCCTGCTCGCCGGGGACGTCCAGCGAGCTGGTCGCCTCGTCCAGGATCAGCACCGCCGGGTCGGCCAGCAGGGCGCGGGCGAAGGCGACCAGCTGGCGCTGCCCGGCGGAGATCCGGCCGCCGCGCTTGCGCACGTCGGTGTCGAAGCCGTCCGGGAGCGCGGCGACGAACTCGTACGCGCCGATGTCCCGGGCGGCCTGCTCGATCTCCGCGCGGGTGGCGCCGGGGCGGCCGATCGCGATGTTCTCGGCGACGGTGCCGGAGAACAGGAAGGACTCCTGGGTCACCATGACCACCCCGCGCCGCAGTTCGGGGGTGGCGAGGTCGCGCAGGTCGACGCCGTCCAGCCGGATCCGGCCCTCGGTCGGGTCGTAGAAGCGGGCCAGCAGCTTGGCCACCGTCGACTTGCCCGCGCCGGTCGCGCCGACCACGGCCACCGTCTGTCCGGCGGGGATCACCAGGTCGAAGCGCGGCAGCACCTCCTTGCCGGTGCGGTAGGCGAAGCGCGTCCCCTCGAAGGCGACCTCGCGGCCCTTGCGGGCCGCCTGCGGCAGTTCGGCGGGCTCGGCCGGCTCGGCGACGGTGGGCTCGTGGGCGAGCAGGCCGGCGATCTTCTCCAGTGCGGCGGCGGCCGACTGGTAGCTGTTGAGGAACATCGCGAGCTGGTCGATCGGGTCGAACAGGCGGCGCAGGTAGAGCAGGAAGGCGGTGAGGACACCGAGTTCCAGCGTGCCGTCGACGACCAGCCGGCCGCCGAGCAGCACCACGCCGGCCGTCCAGACGTTGGCGGTGGTGCGGGAGAGGCCGACGTAGCGGGCGAGCTCCAGGAGGCCGTCGGCGGTCGCGGTGGCGGAGCGCTGGTTGACCACGGCGAAGGCCGCGTCGTTGGCCTTCTCGCGGCGGAAGGCCTGCACCGGGCGGATGCCGTTCATGGTCTCGGTGAAGCGGACGATCATCGAGGCGGCGGAGGTCCGCGAGCGGCGGTAGACCCGGCGCGAGCGGGTGCGGAAGGAGCGGGCGATCAGGCCGAGCGGCACCAGGGCGGCCAGCGAGGCCAGCCCGAGGCGCCAGTCGAGCACCATGAGCAGCACCGAGATGTAGCAGACCGACAGGAAGACGGTCAGCAGCTCCTGGAGGCCCTCGGAGAGCAGTTCGCGCAGGGCGTCGATGTCGCTGGTGGCGCGGGAGATGATCCGGCCCGAGGTGTAGCGCTCGTGGAAGTCCAGGCTGAGCCGCTGGGCGTGCCGGAAGATCCGGCCGCGCAGCTCCAGCAGGATGTCCTGGTTGACCCGGGCGCTGATCTTGATGAACACCCACTGCAGCAGCGGGCTGAGCAGGGCGAAGCACAGGTAGGCGGCGATCACCGCGATCAGCGGTCCGGCGTCGTTCTCGCGCAGTGCCGGGATGCCGCGGTCCATCGCCACCGCGACCAGCAGCGGGCCGGACTGCAGGGCGGCCTGCTGGACGAGGATCACCACCATCGCGATGGCGATCCTGGCCCGGTGCGGGCCGAGCAGCGAGCGCAGCAGCGCCCGGGGCGCACCGGGTGGGACGGGGATGTCCTCCTCGTCCCCCGGCGGAGGCGGCAGCTCCTCCTCGGCGGCGGGGCCTGAGGGGTCGGCCGGTTCGACGGAGGGTTCGGCTGTGGTGGTCACCGGGAGGTGCTCCCCTCGGGGATCAGGGCGGCTTCGCCCGTCATCAGTTCGCGGTAGCGCGTGGAGGTGCGCAGCAGTTCCTGGTGGGTGCCGACGGCCTCGATCCGGCCGTCCGCGAGCACCGCGACCCGGTCGGCGAGCAGCACGGTGCTGGGGCGGTGGGCGACCACCAGGGCCGTGGTGCCGGCGAGGACCTCGCGCAGGGCGCGTTCGACCAGGGCCTCGGTGTGCACGTCGAGGGCGGACAGCGGGTCGTCGAGGACGAGGAAGGCCGGGTCGCCGACGACCGCGCGGGCCAGGGCGAGACGCTGGCGCTGGCCGCCGGAGAGGCTGAGGCCCTGTTCGCCGACCTCGGTGTCCGCCCCGGCCGGGAGCTTGTCGACGAAGCCGGCCTGGGCGGTGGCGAGCGCGGAGCGCAGCCGGTCCTCGCCCGCGCCGGGGGCGCCCATCAGGACGTTCTCCCGGACGGTCGCCGAGAACAGGGTGGGCTCCTCGAAGGCCACCGCGACGAGCTCGCGCAGTCGTTCCCTGGGCAGGTCGCGGATGTCGCGGCCGTCCAGCGTGATGGTGCCGCCGGTGGCCTCGTACAGGCGGGGGAGCAGGGCGGTGAGGGTGGTCTTGCCGCTGCCGGTGGCGCCGACCAGGGCCATCGTCTCGCCGCTGCGCACGTGCAGGTCGATGCCCCGGAGCAGGTCGGGGGTGCCGTCGGGGGCGTCGGGGTAGCGGAAGCGGACGCCGGTGAGGCGGATGCCGTCCGGGGTGGCGCCGAGCCCGGTGGCGGTGCCCGGGTCGTCCTCCTCGGGTTCGTCGAGGACCTCGAAGAAGCGGTCGGTGGCGGTGGCGGCCTCGTTGGCGTAGGCGAGCAGCCAGCCGAGGGACTCGACCGGCCAGCGCAGCGCGAGCGCGGTGGAGAGGAAGGCGACCAGGGTGCCGGCGCTGAGCTGGTCGTGGGCGACCAGGTAGGCGCCGACGGCGAGGGCGCAGCCGAGGGCGATCTCCGGCAGGCCGACGATCACCGACCACAGGTTCGCCAGCAGGTGGGCCTTGCGCAGCTCGGTGCGGCGCAGCAGCCGGGACTGGGCGCGGAACCGCTCGTGCATCGAGCGGTGGCGGCCGAAGGCCTTGAGGATGCGGATGCCGAGGACGGACTCCTCGACCACGGTGGCGAGGTCGCCGTTCTGGTCCTGGGCGAGCCGGGCGGCGCCGGAGTAGCCGGACTCGAAGCGCCGGGTGAGCACGAACAGCGGTGCGGCGGGCAGCAGGACGATCAGGGCGAGCCGCCAGTCCTGGGTGAACATCACCACCGTGCCGGCCAGGAACATCACCGAGTTGACGATGAGGAAGACCAGCGGGAAGGCCAGGAACAGCCGCATGGTGTACATGTCGGCGGTGGCCCGGGAGAGCAACTGGCCGGATCCCCACCGTTCGTGGAAGGAGACCGGCAGCCGCTGGAGCTTGGCGAAGAGGTCGCCGCGCATGGCCGTCTCAAGCCCGGCCAGCGGGCGGGCCAGGACCACCCGGCGGGTGTAGAACAGGCCGGCCTCGACCAGGCCGAGGAGCAGCAGCAGGCCGACCAGCGGCCAGAGCCCGGCGAGGTCGTGCCGGGCCAGGGGTCCGTCCACGATCCGGCCGAGCACGATCGGCACGCCGAGGACGCTCATCATGGCGAGCACGGCGGCCGTCACGGAGGTGGCGAGCCGGCGGCGGACGGCCCGGGCGTAGGGCCACAGGCGCAGCAGGGAGCGGACCGTGGAGCGGTGGGCGGTCCCGGGGGCGTCGGGTTGTCGGTTCTCGGCCATCGCGGTGAGGGTAGGCAGAGCTCCCGTCATTTCTCATCAGGTTTTTCACCCCTGTCGGCGCGGTGCGGCGAGAACCGGCCAGCACGAGCCCGGGCTGAACGTCCGGTTCATGGGCATCGACGAGAAGGCGATCGCGTCCTACCCGGTCAGCGCCTCCTACTCGGCGGCGGTGCTGGTGCCGGACGCGATCGGCGTGCTGGAGAACGTCGAGGTGGGCCACGCGCGCGGCTGACGCGCGCCGGATCACTCCGGGGCGGGCGCGCGCAGCAGCTGGAGCGAGCGCCCGCCCAGTACGACGGCCCCCCGCGGGTGCGGTTCGCCGGTGCCCGGGGCGGCCGTGTCGACGACCGTTCCGTACGCGGCCTCCGGAGCGGCCCAGGGCTCGCCGGGGAGGGTGAAGACGACCGGTTCGTGGCCGGCGTTGAGGAGCAGCAGGAAGCTGTCGTCGCGCAACGGCCGCCCGGCGCCGTCCCGTTCGGACATCGCGGCACCGGACAGCAGCATGCCGAGGCAGGCCGTCGGGGCGAACCAGTCGGCCTCGGTCATCTCCTTGCCGAGCGGCGTGAACCAGGCGAGGTCCGGCAGGCCGCCCGGGGCGGCGGCCCGGCCGGAGAAGAACGCCCGCTGCCGCAGCACCGGATGGGCGCGGCGCAGCCGCACCAGGCGGGCGGTCAGGTCGCACAGGTCCCGCCAGCCCGGCTCGCGCAGCAGGGACCAGTCCAGCCAGCTGACCTCGTTGTCCTGGCAGTAGGCGTTGTTGTTGCCGCCCTGGGTGCGGCCGAACTCGTCGCCGGCGGTGAGCATCGGGACGCCGGTGGAGAGCAGCAGCGTGGCCAGCAGGTTGCGCAGCTGGCGCAGCCGCAGGGCGGTGACGTCCGGGTCGCCGGTCTCGCCCTCGACGCCGTGGTTCCAGGAGCGGTTGTCGTCGGTGCCGTCCCGGTTGGCCTCGCCGTTGGCCTCGTTGTGCTTGCGGTCGTAGCTGACCAGGTCGCGCAGGGTGAAGCCGTCGTGCGCGGTGACGAAGTTGACGGAGGCGTACGGGCGCCGGCCGCCGCGCTGGTAGAGGTCGGAGGAGCCGGAGAGCCGGTAGCCGAGCTCGCGGACGTCCGGGCGGGCACCGCGCCAGAAGTCCCGGACGGTGTCCCGGTACTTGTCGTTCCACTCGGCCCACAGCGGGGGGAAGCCGCCGACCTGGTAGCCGCCCGGGCCGACGTCCCACGGTTCGGCGATCAGCTTGACCCGGCTGAGGAGCGGGTCCTGGGAGACGGCGGCGAGGAACGGGTGTTCCATGTCGACGCCGTCGCCGGCCCGGGCGAGGGCGGCGGCGAGGTCGAAGCGGAAGCCGTCCACGCCCATCTCGGTGACCCAGTACCGCAGCGAGTCGGTGATCAGCCGGATCACCTGCGGGCGCCGGGTGTCCAGGGTGTTGCCGCAGCCGGTGTAGTCGGCGTAGCCGCGCGGGCGGTGCGGGGCGAGGCGGTAGTAGGCGGCGTTGTCGATGCCGCGCAGCGAGAGCGTGGGCCCGAGTTCGGCGCCCTCGGCGGTGTGGTTGAACACGACGTCGAGGATCACCTCGATCCCGGCGGCGTGCAGGGCGCGGACCATCCGCTTGAACTCGCCGACCTGGCCGCCGCGCGAGCCGGAGGCGGAGTAGCCGGCGTGCGGGGCGAAGTAGCCGACGGTGTTGTAGCCCCAGTAGTTGACGAGGCCGCGGGCCTGGAGGTGGTCCTCGCTGGCGTGCTGGTGGACCGGCAGCAGCTCGACGGCGGTGACGCCGAGGCGGGTCAGGTGGGCGACGGCGGCGGGGTGGGCCAGGCCCGCGTAGGTACCGCGCAGGTGGGGCGGGACGTCGGGGTGGCGCATGGTGAAGCCGCGGACGTGCAGTTCGTAGAGGACGGTCTCGGCCCACGGGGTCTTCGGGCGGTGGTCGTCGTACCAGTCGTCGTCGTCGTGGACGACGACGGATCTGGGCACGTAGCGGGCGGAGTCGCGGTTGTCCCGGACGGTGTCGGCGACGTCCGCCTCGGGCCAGTTGCGGACGGCGCCGCTGGCCGCGTCGTGGGAGGTGTAACAGCCGTCGACGGCGCGGGCGTACGGGTCGAGGAGCAGCTTGGCGGGGTTCCAGCGGGCGCCGGTCCACGGGTCCCAGCGGCCGTGGACGCGGAAGCCGTACCGCGTGCCGGGGAGCACACCGGGCAGGAAGCCGTGCCAGATCTGGAAGTCCTGTTCGGTCAGGCGGTGCCGGCTCTCCTTGCCGTCCTCGTCGAACAGGCACAGGTCGACGGCCTCGGCGCCGGCCGCCCAGAGCGCGAAGTTGGTGCCGGGGCCGCCGAGCCGGTCGGTGCGGAAGCGGGCGCCGAGCGGCTGCCAGTCGCCGGGCCACGGTGGCTCGGCGGTCCGTCCGCCGCGCGTCCGCACACCGGCTTCCAGCTCCTGCCCTGACGCCATGGCCGTGCCCTCCCTGGCCGGGGTGTCCCGGACCCCGTGCACTTCCTCATTCCCGGTTTGCACTGATCGGAAGCGGCTGAACGGGGGCTTACCGGCGGATGGCGGCCGAGGGTGCGGACCGCGGGGTGCCCGGGTCGGCGCGGGGCGCCCGCGCGGCGCGGGGGCGGGCGCCGGCCGGCCCGCGCCGCCGTGTCCGGCCCCGGGGCTCGTCGTTGTTCCGGATATCGGAACGACACGGCTGGAGGCCCCCGGAATGCGGCGCCGAGGACGGGTTTGGGCGCGGCGGGCGGTGGCGGCGGCCTGGTGCCTGGCCGCGCTCACGGGCTGCGGCAGCGGCGGCTCCCCGGCCGCGCCCGCCGACGACGGGGCCCCGCCGGGGGCGCACACCCCGCCCCCGCCGCCGTCCCGGGCGGTGCTCGCCGCCCTCCCCGCCGACGGCGCCCAGGACGTGCCGCCGGACGGGCCGGTGCGGGTGACGGTGGCGCAGGGCAGGCTGGTCTCCGTCCGGCTCGCCGACAGCAGGGGCACCGAGGTCCCCGGCACCGTCACCCCGGACGGCGCCGCGTGGACGCCGGACGGCCCGCTGCCGCTCGGCACCGCGTACGCCCTGGACGCCGTCGCCGAGGACGAGCAGGGCCGGCGGGCTGCCCAGCACTCGGCGTTCTCGACCGTCGCCCGCGCGCACACCTTCGTCGCCTTCCTCACCCCCGAGGACGGTTCCACGGTGGGCGTCGGGATGCCCGTCTCGCTGCGCTTCAGCCGTCCGGTCACCGACCGGGCGGCGGTGGAACGGGCCGTCCGGGTGAGCGCGGACCCGCCCGTCCCGGTGGCCGCGCACTGGTTCGGCGGCCAGCGGCTGGACTTCCGCCCGCAGCGGTACTGGGCGGCCGGGACGAAGGTCACGGTGGAGCTGCGGCTGAAGGACGTGCAGGGCGCGCCGGGGGAGTACGGCACCCAGGCCAAGGACCTGCGCTTCACGGTCGGCCGGGCCCAGGTGTCCACCGTGGACCTCGACGCGCACACCCTGACCGTCCGCTCCGGCCCGGGCGGCAAGGTGGTCCGGGTGCTGAAGGTGTCCGGCGGCAGCCCCGACCACTCGACCTACCGGGGGGTGCTGGTGGTGTCGGAGAAGTACCGGGAGACCCGGATGAACTCGCAGACCGTCGGCATGGGCGACGAGTACGACATCAAGGACGTCCCGCACGCGATGCGGCTGACCGCCTCCGGCACCTTCATCCACGGCAACTACTGGGCGGATCCCGGGGTGTTCGGCACCGCGAACACCAGCCACGGCTGCATCGGCCTCGCCGACACCAAGGGCGGGACGAGCAAGGACACCCCGGCGGGCTGGCTGTTCGAGCACACCATCCCCGGGGACGTGCTGGAGGTGAAGGCCTCCGCCGGCGACTTCGTGCCGCCGCAGAACGGGCTCAACGACTGGAACCTGCCGTGGGCCCAGTGGGTGGCCGGCAGTGCGCTGCCCCCGTCCCACTAGCCCGGGAGCCTTCACGACTGCTTCACCCCCCTCCCCCCGGAGTTCACCCGGACGGCCTGGTTATCCTGCTCCGGCGCGCCGCGACCCGGCGCGAAAGATCGGCGTCCGGTGCAACTTGCGGGGGCACTCGCCGCGTCAAGTGAGTGAATACCGGGAGGGGAGAAACCGTGAAGACGGGTACGACGGCCGGCGCCGCGATACGCAGGAGTGCGGTGGCACTGGCCATGGGCGGGGTGCTGCTGCTCACCGCGGCCTGCAACGACGACAACGGGGGCGGCGACAAGGCGTCGGGCGGCAGCACGGCGGCGGCCGACGGCGCCGCGGCCCCCGCGGCCTCGCAGGCCGCACCGAAGACCTCGGCCGCGGTGCTGGCCGTGGAGCCGAAGGACGGCGCCCAGGACGTCGCGCCGAGCAACGCGCTGCAGGTGGGCGTTTCCAACGGCAAGCTCACGTCGGTCGAGGTGACCGACAAGGACGGCAAGCCGGTCGAGGGCGCGATCACCCCGGACGGCACCGGCTGGAAGCCCGCGGCGGCGCTCGCCGTCGGCATGGCGTACAAGGTGAACGCGCAGGCCAAGGACGCCGAGGGCCTGGTGGCCGCGTCCACCACGACGTTCACGACGCTGACGCCGGAGAAGAAGGTCTCCACCAACGACAACATCAGCGACGGCGCCACCTACGGCGTCGGCATGATCGTCTCGGTGAACTTCACGAAGGACGTCAAGAACAAGGACGCCGTCGTCAAGGGCATCACCTTCGAGAGCAGCAACGGCACCGAGGTGAAGGGCCACTGGTTCGGGGACCGCCGGGTGGACTTCCGTCCGGCGGAGTACTGGAAGCCGGGCACCAAGGTCACCATCAAGTACCGGTTGAAGAACGTCGAGGTGTCGCCGGGCGTCTACGGCGACGTGGACAAGGACGAGCCCTTCACCGTCGGGCGCTCGATGATCTCCACCGCGGACGCCAAGACGCACCAGATGACCGTCGAGCGGGACGGCAAGAGCACCACCGTGCCGGTCACGCTGGGCGCGGACGCGACGCCGTCCTGGGGCGGCACCATGGTGATCATGTCCAAGGAGAAGGTCACCCGGATGAACTCGCAGACCGTCGGTCTCGGCGGCGAGTACGACATCCAGGACGTGCCGCACGCGATGCGGCTGACCACGTCCGGCACGTTCGTGCACGGGAACTACTGGGCCAGCCCGCCGCCGTTCGGCAAGTCCAACGCGAGCCACGGCTGCATCTCGATGGCCGACGAGAAGGGCGGCAGCGACTCCTCGAACGCCGGGAAGTTCTTCAACGACTCGATGGTCGGCGACGTCGTGAAGATCGTGAACACCAAGGAGAAGACCGTCTCGCCCTCCAACGGGCTGGGCGGTTGGAACGTCGCCTGGGCGAACTGGTAGGACTTACCCGGCAATAGGCCCGGGTAGTCCCGTATCGTCACTGCTTTTCCGTCGAGCGGCCCGATCCTCACCCGTTGGGGTCGGGCCGCCGGCATTTTCCGAGCGCGAAGCCCCTCGAATGGCGCAACCTTTCCGGTGGCCAGCGCGTGTATTGGTCGGGCCCGCTGGGTTCGAACGGGGTGTTTGAGGGAGGGATCGACGTGAAGTCGATACGCAGGGTGATGGCCGTCGGTCTGGTCGGCGGAATGATGGTCCTGACGGCGGCGTGCAACGACAACGGCGGCGGCGGGAGCGCGGCCAAGGCCGACCTCGGGGGCGGCGCGGCCTCCGCCGCTCCCTCGGCGGCGGCCGGCACGAGCGCGGCGCCGAAGACGTCGCAGGCCGTGGTGTCCATCGAGCCGAAGACCGGCTCGGTCGACGTCGCGCCGGACGCGCTGAAGGTCGGCGCGACGGGCGGCAAGCTCACCACCGTCAAGGTGAGCGACAAGAGCGGCAAGGAGATACCCGGCACGATCGCCGCCGACGGCTCCAGCTGGACCCCGTCCGCCGGGCTCGCGGTCGGCACCGCCTACCAGGTGAGCGCGATGGCCGCGGACGCCAACGGCGTCGTGGCGCAGGCCGACAGCAGCTTCACCACGCTGACCCCGACGGCGCTGGCCAAGGCCGCCGACAACGTCGACAACAACGCGACGTACGGCGTCGGCATGATCGTCTCGGTGAACTTCAGCAAGGACGTCAAGAACAAGGACGCGGTCCTCAAGGGCATCACCTTCGAGAGCAGCAACGGCACCGAGGTGAAGGGCCACTGGTTCGGCGACCGCCGGCTGGACTTCCGCCCCGCCGACTACTGGAAGCCCGGCACCAAGGTGACCGTGCACTACCGCCTGGGCAGCGTCGAGATCGCCCCCGGCGTCTACGGCAGCGACCGCGACGAGCCCTTCAGCATCGGGCGCTCGCAGGTGTCCACCGTCGACGCCAAGACCCACAAGATGACGGTCGTGCGGGACGGCCAGTCCTCCGACATCGACATCACCTCCGGCTCGGACGCGCACCCGACCTGGAACGGCACCATGGTCATCGAGTCCAAGGAGGGCGTGGTGCGGATGCAGTCCAGCACCCTGCCCGGCATGACCGGCGCGCCGTACGACCTCCAGGTGCCGCACTCCATGCGCCTCACCGACTCGGGCACCTACATCCACGGCAACTACTGGTCGGACGCCTTCGGCGAGGACAACGTCAGCCACGGCTGCGTCGGCCTCAAGGACGTCAAGGGCGGCGGCGACTCCACCTCGATGGGCAAGTTCTACGACGGCTCGATCGTCGGCGACGTCGTGATCGTGAAGAACTCCAGCAAGAGCGAGACGCTCGACCCGTCGAACGGCCTGAGCGGCTGGAGCCTGCCCTGGGCCTCCTGGTAGCCACCGGGCGCCACGCCTTTCCGGCGGCCCGGGACCGGTTCGCGCCGGTTCCGGGCCGCCGTCTTTGTGCCGTTTTGTCGCCCACCGCTTGCACCGGGCATATGCCGAATCGGACGTGATCGTTTGCTCATTGTCCGTACGCGGCTGCTTGCGTTCCGCAATGATGGGTCGCATGGCGGGTTGGGGCGAAACAGATCAGTCATCAGTTCCCGGAGCCGGATCGGTCGCGGAGGCGTCCTGGGTCGACGTCCCGGGCGCGCTGTCGGCGCTGGAGCGGCTCAGCTCCGAGGAGCTGGAGGAGATGTACTTCGGCAGGCTGTGCGACCAGTCCGAGCCGGGCGAGGTACGGCTGCCGTCCCGGGCGGAGTCCGCCTCGGTGGCCCGCCGGCTGGTGCTGTCCGTCCTGGAGTCCTGGGACCTCCACCAGTACCTGGAGGCAGGGGAGTTACTCACCAGCGAGCTCGTCTCCAACGCCGTGCGGCACGCCGCCGGCCGCACGATCGGGCTCCAGGTGATCCGCAAGCCGGGCTGGCTGCGGGTCGAAGTCCGGGACTCCTCAAGGGCGTTGCCCTGCGTGATCCTCGCCGAGCCGCTGCCCGTCACCGAGCGGGGGCGCGGCCTGAAGGTGGTCGACGACCTCGCCGACCGGTGGGGGGCGGACCTGCTCCCGCGGGGCAAGGGCGTCTGGTTCGAGCTGAAGATCCGCGAGCGCCACTGACTCCGCGCCTTCGGCGCCGAAAACACGCAGGGCCCCCGAGATCGCCGTGGTCCGGCGGGTGGGGGCCCGTGCAGGTCATCGCGCCGGCCAAGGGGGTGCGTGCCGCGCGATGGGCGTCGACTGCGCCAGGTCGGGCCAGTCGAAGTTCGATATGTCGACTATCGCACGGATCTCAGCATGTGGGCAAACCGGATGGCATGGATTGAAAGGTTTGTAACCCAGTTCACCTTGGGAATTTGCATAGGTTAACGCCATGGCCCGTGAATATTCATGATCGAGTGGCTTTTGTCAGGGCGCGGATACGGTCCGCATGTGCACGGACGGCCGCGGGGGAGAGCCGGTCCGGCGGCGGTGGGGCAGCGTGACGGGTGCCGCTCCGGCAGGCCCGGCACAGGCCGCCGAGGAGGACCTGGGGGCGACAGGGGGTGCGGCAGGCGGTGCACTCCAGGATGCGGGTGGCTGGTGCCACGGCTGGTGCCGTGCGTTCCGGGGGCATCTTGTGGAGCAGGCGGCGGCGGGTGAAGGCCGCTGGGGAGTGGACGCCGTCCGGCGGGAGGCCGGCGGTGAGCACCGCCGTGAAGAGGGCCGGCGGGGTGCCGCGCGCGAGCCACTCGGCGGCGAGCGGTTCGAGGGCTTCGCAGTCGGCGGCGGAGAGCGCGAGGCGGGGATCGGCCAGGCCGAGGTCAGCGAGGGCGACGTACGCGGGGGAGCGGGGTCGCTCCTTGGGGGGAACGGTTGCGGATTTCGTTGACGCCGCCGGAGGGTCGTCGGCGCTCTCGCCGGTGCCGCTCTCGCCGGTCGCGATGAACTCGGCCCACCAGGCGTCGCTCCGGGATGTGCGGGAGAAGTGGGTCCGGAGCACCCACCGGGTGCGGTCGTCGCCCACCCGCTCGCGGAAGCGGCGCAGGTGGCCGGCAGCGGAGAGGCTGTTGAGGGCGGTGCGCACGGCCATCTGCCCGTAGTGGGGCTGGTGCGCGGCGAGGGTTTTGACGTCCATCGAGGCCCCGTCGGGGAGGCGGTCGATGAGGCTGGCGAGGTAGGCCTCGCGGGGCGGGAGGTGGGCGAAGTCGGTGGGGGAGTGGGGAAGTTCGCCCGGAGCGGTCTTCTTGCCGTACCCGGGGGAGGCCATGGGAGTAAAGTCGTGGGCAGCCACAGGATCGACTCCGTTGCTTTCGATCGTGGTGGTCAGACCCCCGCTCGGTGTTGGCGCACCGGCCGGGGGTTGATTCGTTTCGGTAGTCCGCACGCTACACGGAGGAACGCCCAGTCGCGCAATGGTGACGATTAGTCATATCTGCTGCGTACAGGGGTGGTTGGAAGGTCGCTTCCCACCCGTTCCCTTAGGAGGTCACTCGACCCCGGGAACTTGAGCTTCGGCCGCGAAGTCGACGAACGCGGCCCATGCGGCGGGGGAGAAGGAGAGCGCCGGGCCGGTCTTGTCCTTGGAGTCCCGGACGAGGACGGCGGAGGGGGAAGCGGCCACCTCGACGCACTCGCCGCCGTCAGTGGTGCTGTAGCTGGATTTGAACCACTTCATAGCCTCTCCGCCACTCTTCTCAGAAAACCTTTCGACTCCTCAATACTGAGGGCCTGCATGCGGATCATGCCATGACGCTGCGCCAGGAGGTTCACCCGCTCAGGGTCGGAGTAGAGGAACCCGGTGTTCTGCCCTTCGACATAGGCGAGCTGTTCGTGGTCCGGGGTTTCGAGCAAGATCATGGGGCCGTTGAGAGCGGCATAGGCCACCCGGTCGAGGGGGAGCACCTGAATCGACACGTTGCGCAGCTCGCCGACTTCCAGCAGGTGGTCGAGCTGTCGCCTCATGAGTCCTTGACCTCCGATTGTCGCCGTGAGCGCGGCTTCGTGGATCACGAAGCCGTGGAGAACCGTTGGTGAGTTCCGCAGCCGCTCCTGCCGCTGCATCCGGCCCGCGACTCGCGCCAGGACCGTCTCGTCATCCAGTGGCGGATACGAGTTGCTGATCGTCTCGCGGGCGTATTCCTCGGTCTGCAGGAGGCCTGGGATGAGCAGGGTCGAGTAGGCGTGGAAGGCGATTGCCTCGCTCTCCGCCTGCGTGTAGCCCCGCGAGTACGAGGAGAACTTCTCCGGCTTGAGGTAGTCCACCGCACCGAGGAGCATCCCCTTGGCATCGCACAACTCATCCGCAACCGTGAGCAGTTTGACCGACGGCTTCCTCCTCCCTCCCTCCATCGACCGCACGCTCTCGATGTCGTAGTTCGACGCCGCGCTCAACTGCTCCCGGGTCACGCCCGCCTTTTCGCGCCACCGCCGGACCTGGTCGCCGCAGTACTTCCACGCCATCGGGTTCTGCTTCGGCGTGCTCATCGGCCGCGACCCCTTCCTGCCCTGGTCACTGGGCGGTTCAACTCCCCGCTGTACCAGCGGTGTAACTACCGAGGCTATGCCCGTCCGCCGAACCTTGAAGTGCGAAATGGCCGAACTCGACTCCTGCGAGTGACGCCTCCCCTGCCGCCACTCAAGGAAGTCCGATGACCACTCAGCCTGTCGCCACCATCGCGTGGATGTTTCCCCGCCACCCCCGGACCCCGGGCCGCGTCCGGGTCGAACTCCTCCGGCAGGCCTTCGACTGGCGGGTTCCCGACGACGCGACGGAGGTGGCGATGCTCATCCTCAACGAGCTCGTGACCAACGCCTGCCACCACGCCCGCGGGCCGCGCGACCGCCTGATCGGCGTCCGCCTGCTGCTCCCAGCTCTCACCCTGCTCCGGGTCGAGGTCTCCGATGCGAGCTCCGAGCTCCCCGTCCGCCGCCGCCCCGCTCCCGACGACGAATCGGGCCGCGGCCTCGAACTCGTCGCCGCGCTCGCCACCTCTTGGGGCGCCGACCCGAGCGGCGAGGGCTACATCGGCAAGACGGTGTGGTTCGAGCTGACCCTCCCCTCGCCGGCCAACCCGCCCGTTCTGGACAGCGCCTTCGCGATGGACACGGCCCCCGCGCGCGCCCTACCCGACGCCGAGACGCCCAACCGGCCGTCCGACTGAACGCGCCCTGGGGCCGCGCGCGTAGGAAGTCGGGCCCGCCGACTTCCCACGCCGAGCTCCCGACCGAGGGCGCTCCGGGCAATATCTAGATCGGTCTACTCACTAGACGCCGCAGGGGAGCCGCCGCGCAGGAAGTCGGCGGGCCCGGCTTCCCGCGCAGGGTCCCAGGTAGCATCGGCCTGTGAACTCCTACTGGCACCTGCGCGTCGCTCTGCCACCGCTCCGCGCCTGACCGGGCGCGCGTCGGTGGCTTGATCCCGCGCCCCTCGGCGGCCTTCCCCGCCGCGAGGGGTGCGTCACGTGCGCCCGTTTCGAAACCGCTCACCTTCACGGTTCTCGACGACGGAGTTCACCATCGTGCGTGCTCGCCCCGCCCTCACCGGGCCTCTCCCGATACTTGCCGCCGCCCTCCTCTGGGGCACCACCGGCACCGCCAGTTCCCTCGCCCCGGTCGGGGCGTCACCGACGAGCATCGGCGCCGCCGGTCTCGCCCTCGGCGGCCTGCTCCTCTTCCTCTCCTCCCGTGCCGCCCGCACCCTGCCCCGTGCGTGCACGCGCCGCGAACGCGGGCTCCTCGCCGCGGGCGCGATCGCCGTGGTCGGCTACCCGCTCACGTTCTACCCGGCCGTGACCCGCACCGGCGTGGCCGTGGCCACCGTGATCGCACTCGGCAGCGCCCCCGTCTTCACCGGCCTCCTCGGGCGGCTCGCCGGCCAGGCCCGGCCGGGCACGCGCTGGGCGATCGCGACCGCCACCGCCGTGCTCGGGTGCGCCGTGCTCGTCCTCGGACCCGAACTCGCGGGCAGCGGTGAGCCGGTGGACGTCCTCGGCGTGCTGCTGGCGGCGCTCTCCGGGCTCTCGTACGCGGCCTACTCCCTCGTCGGCGGCCGGCTGATCGCCCACGGGCACCCGTCCGGCGGGGTGATGGGCGCGATGTTCGGCGGGGCCGCGCTGCTCGTCCTGCCCGTGCTCCTGCTCGGTGACGGGCACTGGCTGCTGACCTTCCGGGGTTCGGCCGTCGCCCTCCACCTCGCGGTGATCACCACCTTCCTCGCCTACCGCCTCTTCGGCCACGGCCTGCGTCACGCCACCGCCCAGACCGCCACCACGCTGACCCTCGCGGAGCCGGCCGTCGCCGCCCTGCTGGGCGTCGCGGTGTTGGCCGAGCGGCTCCCCGCGGTCTCCTGGTCGGGCCTGGCCGTCCTGGCCGGCGGGCTGGCGGTGCTCGCCTTCGGGTGATCCCGGGTGGAAGCTGCGGCGCGCCCCTGCCCCGGCCGCTGCGTCCTGGCGCGGGCGCCGGGCGCCCGCGCACAGGGTGTGGCCCGCCTCCCCGGCGACGGGCGCCCGGTCCCTAGAGCCGGACGACAACTTCTTCTCGCTGGGCGGCCATTCCCTGCTCGCCACCCAGGTCGCGGCGCGCATCACGGACAGGACGGGCTTCGAGCTCGTCGGCGGCCTCCTGTTCGAGGCGCCCACACCCCGGGAGCTCATCGCGCTCGTAGAGCGGGGCCTCGGTACGCCGACCGCCCTGCCCGAGCCCGACCCGGCGCAGGCGTCCGAGCCTGCGCTCGGCACCGAAGCCGAGGACGCGTCGCTCGCGGTGCTGCTCGCCGAGGTCCAGGGGATGTCCGACGACCACCTGCGCGAGATGCTCACGTCGGAGGCGTAGGAGGCACCCCGGGCGAGGCCGCACCTCGCCCGGAACGCCTCCGCCGCCCGAGCAGAGCGTGAGCTGACGGGAAGGTGGTCCGATCAGCACTCGATGACGTTGACCGCGAGACCGCCGCGGGAGGTCTCCTTGTACTTGATCTTCATGTCGGCGCCGGTCTCCTTCATCGTCTTGATCGCCTTGTCGAGCGAGACGTGGTGCCGGCCGTCGCCGCGCAGGGCCATGCGGGCGGCGGTGACGGCCTTGACGGACGCCATGCCGTTGCGCTCGATGCACGGGATCTGGACCAGGCCGCCGACCGGGTCGCAGGTGAGGCCGAGGTTGTGCTCGATGCCGATCTCGGCGGCGTTCTCGACCTGCTCGGGGGTGCCGCCGAGGACCTCGGCGAGGCCGCCCGCGGCCATCGAGCAGGCGGAGCCGACCTCGCCCTGGCAGCCGACCTCGGCGCCGGAGATGGAGGCGTTCTCCTTGAACAGCATGCCGATCGCGCCGGCCGCGAGGAGGAAGCGGACGATGCCGTCGTCATCGGCGCCCGGGATGAAGTTCAGGTAGTAGTGCAGGGTGGCGGGGATGATCCCCGCCGCACCGTTGGTCGGCGCGGTGACCACGCGGCGGCCGGAGGCGTTCTCCTCGTTGACCGCCATCGCGTAGAGCGTCACCCACTCCATCGCGTTGGCCGGGCCGATGCCCTCGGCGCGCAGCGCGCGGGCCGCGGCCGCCGCCCGGCGGCGCACCTTGAGGCCGCCCGGCAGGATGCCCTCGCGGGACATGCCGGCGCGGACGCACTCCTGCATGACGCGCCAGTTCTCCAGCAGCCCGGTGCGGATCTCCTCCTCGCTGCGCCAGGCCTTCTCGTTCTCCAGCATCAGGCCGGAGATCGACAGCCCGGTCTCGCGGGTGAGGCGCAGCAGCTCCTCGCCGGTGCGGAAGGGGTACTTCAGCGCGGTGTCGTCCGGCTTGACCCGGTCGGCGCCGATCGCGTCCTCGTCGACGACGAAGCCGCCGCCGACGGAGTAGTAGGTCTTCTCCAGCAGCGTCGAGCCGTCGGCCGCGAACGCCCACAGGGTCATCCCGTTGGCGTGGTACGGCAGCGAGCGGCGCCGGTGCAGGATCAGCTGGGTGTCGGGGTCGAAGTCGATCGGGTGCTCGCCGAGCAGGCTGAGCCGCTTCTCGGCGGTGATCCGCTCGACGTCCCTGTCGGCCTGGTCGACGTCGACCGTGCGCGGGGAG
Source organism: Kitasatospora sp. NPDC048722 (assembly GCF_040650235.1). NCBI lineage: Bacteria > Bacillati > Actinomycetota > Actinomycetes > Kitasatosporales > Streptomycetaceae > Kitasatospora > Kitasatospora sp. NPDC048722. The sequence goes on along the minus strand of NZ_JBEZGX010000035.1, from coordinate 50,772 downwards.
TTGTTCTCCAGGCCGAGCAGGACGGCCTTCGGGGTGCCGTGGCCGTGGCCGGTGGCGCCGAGCGAGCCGTACAGCTCGGCGCGGACGCTCACCACCCCGGGCAGCAGGCCTTCGGACCGCAGCCGCCGGGCGAACATCCGGGCGGCGCGCATCGGGCCGACCGTGTGGGAGCTCGACGGGCCGATGCCGATGGAGAAAAGGTCGAAGACACTGAGGGCCACGGGGGACGTCCTTGTCTGGTCTCGTGGACGGACATTGCGTTGCTGTGCGGTGGGCGCAGCAAGAGGAGGGGCACCGCGCGTCTTTCCAGTGTGCGCGGTGCCCCGGAAACTCCCGTGGACGACCGGAGTGAGGCCGGTCACCCACCCCCGGCGATCAGAGGTTCGGGTAGAGCGGGTACTTCTCGGCCAGCGCGGTGACGCGGGCCTTCAGACCGGCGGCGACGGTCTCGTCGAAGCCCGGCTTGAGGGCCTCGGCGATGATGTCGGCGACCTCGCGGAAGTCCTCGGCGCCGAAGCCGCGGGTGGCGAGGGCCGGGGTGCCGATGCGCAGGCCGGAGGTGACCATCGGCGGGCGCGGGTCGTTCGGGATCGCGTTGCGGTTGACCGTGATGCCGACCTCGTGGAGGCGGTCCTCGGCCTGCTGGCCGTCGAGCTGGCTGTTGCGCAGGTCGACCAGCACCAGGTGCACGTCGGTGCCGCCGGACAGCACGGAGGCGCCGGCCTCGGCGACGTCGGCCTGCAGCAGGCGCTCGGCGAGGATCCGGGCGCCGTCCAGGGTGCGCTGCTGGCGCTCCTTGAACTCCTCGGACGCGGCGACCTTGAACGCGACGGCCTTGCCCGCGATCACGTGCTCCAGCGGACCGCCCTGCTGGCCGGGGAAGACCGCGGAGTTGATCTTCTTGGCCCACTCGGCCTTCGACAGGATGACGCCGCCGCGCGGGCCGCCCAGGGTCTTGTGGGTCGTGGTGGTGACCACGTCCGCGTACGGCACCGGGTTCGGGTGCAGGCCCGCGGCCACCAGGCCGGCGAAGTGCGCCATGTCCACCATGAGCAGGGCGCCGACCTCGTCGGCGATGCGGCGGAACTCGGCGAAGTCCAGCTGGCGCGGGTAGGCGGACCAGCCGGCGATGATCAGCTTCGGCTGGTGCTCCTTGGCGAGGCGCTCGACCTCGGCCATGTCGACCTGGCCGGTCTTCTCGTCGACGTGGTACGCGGCCACGTTGTAGAGCTTGCCGGAGAAGTTGATCTTCATGCCGTGGGTCAGGTGACCGCCGTGGGCCAGGCTCAGGCCCAGGATGGTGTCGCCCGGCTGGATCAGCGCGAACATCGCGGCGGCGTTGGCCTGCGCGCCCGAGTGCGGCTGGACGTTGGCGTGCTCGGCGCCGAACAGGGCCTTGATGCGGTCGATCGCGATCTGCTCGACGACGTCGACGTGCTCGCAGCCGCCGTAGTAACGGCGGCCGGGGTAGCCCTCGGCGTACTTGTTGGTGAGCACCGAGCCCTGGGCCTCCATGACCGCCACCGGGGCGAAGTTCTCGGAGGCGATCATTTCCAGGGTGGTCTGCTGGCGGTGCAGCTCGGCGTCGACCGCGGCGGCGATCTCCGGGTCGAGCGAGTGCAGGGATTCGTTGAGAACCGTCATGGTGTGGTCTTCCCGGGGCGAAGAGGAGGGACGGTGAGGGGGCGGGCCGCCGCGCTGCGGCCCGCCGCGCCAGGGGCTGGTCAGCCGCCGATGAAGGCGGTGTACTCGTCGGCGCTGAGCAGCTCGTCGGTGGACTCCACCTTGACCTTGAACAGCCAGCCGCCCTCGAACGGGGCGCTGTTGACCAGGGCGTTGTCGTCCAGGACGTCCTGGTTGACCTCGACGACCTCGCCGGTCACCGGGGAGTACAGGTCGCTGACCGACTTGGTGGACTCCAGCTCGCCGCAGGTCTCGCCGGCGGTCACCTCGTCGCCGACCTCGGGCAGCTGCACGTAGACGATGTCACCGAGCGCGTCCGCGGCGTGCTTGGTGATGCCGACCGTCGAGACACCGTCCTCGGCGGCCGTCAGCCACTCGTGCTCCTTGGTGTACTGCAGGTGCTGGGGGTTGCTCATGGCGTCATTCTCCAGGATGGGAAGCGGGTACGACGAAGCGGGCCGCCGCGCGGACGGCTTCGTCGCGGATCAGTGGTGACCGAGGGCCCGGGAAGATCCTCAGCGGGCGCGCTTGTAGAACGGCAGGGCGACGACCTCGACCGGCTCGTGCCTGCCGCGTACGTCCACCGCGACGGCGGTGCCGGGGGCGGCGTGGGCCGCGTCGACGTAGGCGATCGCGATCGGCTTGCCCAGCGTCGGGGACGGCGCGCCCGAGGTGATCCGGCCGATCGGGGCCCCGTCGGCGGAGACCACGGTGTACTCGGCGCGCGGCACGCGCTTGCCCTCGGAGACCAGGCCGACCAGGACGCGCGGCGGGTTCGCCTCCGCCTCGGCGGCGGCCTTCTCCAGCGCCTTGCGGCCGACGAAGGCGCCGTCGTTGGTGGTCTTGTCGAAGCGGACGACCCGGCCGAGGCCGGCGTCGAACGGGGTCAGGTCGGTGGAGAGCTCGTGCCCGTACAGCGGCATGCCCGCCTCCAGGCGCAGGGTGTCGCGGCAGGACAGGCCGCACGGCACCAGGCCGTGGCCCTCGCCGGCGGCGGTCAGCGCCTGCCAGACCGTCTCGGCGTCGGCCGGGGCGCAGAAGATCTCGAAGCCGTCCTCGCCGGTGTAGCCCGTGCGGGCGAGCAGCACGTCCCGGTCGGCCACCCGGGCCGGGAGGATCGCGTAGTACTTCAGGCCGGGGAGGTCGGCCTCGGTGGTCTTCGCGAGGATCGCGGTGGACTCCGGGCCCTGGACGGCGATCAGCGCGTAGGTGTCGCGGTCGTCGGTGACGACGGCGTCGAAGCCCTTGGCGCGGGCGATCAGCTCGTCCAGCACCAGCTGGGCGTTGGAGGCGTTGGCGACGACGAGGAAGGAGTCCTCGCGCAGGCGGTAGACGATCAGGTCGTCCAGGATGCCGCCGTCCTCGGCGCAGATCATGGTGTAGCGGGCGCGCAGCACGCCGAGGGCGGAGACGAAGCCGACCAGCGCGTGGTCCAGCATCTCGCCGGCCTGGGGGCCGGTCACGGTGATCTCGCCCATGTGGGACAGGTCGAACAGACCGGCCTTGGTGCGGACCGCGAGGTGCTCCTCGCGCTCGCTGCCGTAACGCAGCGGCATGTCCCAGCCGGCGAAGTCGGTCATGGTCGCGCCGAGGGCGCGGTGCAGCGCGTCGAGCGCGGTGAGGCGGAGGGACGACATGGCCTGGGAACTCCTCGGTCTGGGCACTCAGGGGTGCACGCGCCGGACCGGACCCGCTCGGGGACCGACTCCTGCGCGCGGGCATGCGGCGGCGTGGGTCTCCCCATCTGTCGTCGAACCTGAGAGCTTCACCGCGCAGCGGCCCGTTGCTGTTTCCAGCTTTCCGGACAGAATGGCGGCTTGCACCGTGGGTGGACGCACGACAGGCCGTGCGCCGCTTTCCAGATGTGCCTAACCCGTGCGGTAGGGGGGCCTGAGAGATTCCGGGGAGGACTTGCTCCTTCGGCGCCGGCCGTGCCGCCAGACGGGGCACTCCGGACTCTCCCGCGCGGGTTCGAGCGGCCGGTATGGAGTTGGTGGGGCCGACTGCGCACGACGCCGTCGGACGCGCACATCATGGCACGTCCGCGGCACCGATGGGAGGGGGGACCCGGTCACACGACACGCAGGGGAACGCGCGCCCCCGGGGTCTGCCGCCGATGTCCCGCCGGCCGTGCGGCGTTGACATCGACGGCAGACCCTAGACTGCTGCGCGTCGGCAGCAGTGGGCGGCCGACCGGCAGAGGGCGGTACAGGGGCGCATGGGGTACCCGGTGGAGCAGCAGCAGGGGTGGGGCGGCCCGGACACGCCGCCGCCGGGCGGGGCCTGGCCGGCCAACGAGCTGGAGCAGGTGCTCACCGCCGCGCTGGGCGATCCGGGCGCGACGCCGCGGGTGGTCGAGGTACTGGCCCGCAGCCAGGTGTGGATCCCGCTGCCCGCCGGGGGCGACCCGCAGGGGCAGTCGCTGGACCTGCCGACGATCGAGCTGGGCGGCGAGCCGTACGTCCCGGTCTTCTCCTCGCAGGAGGTGTTCCTCCAGCAGGCGCCGGGGATGGCGTTCGCGATCGCCCCGGCCTGGGAGTTCGCCCGCGGGCTGCCGCTGGGCGTCGGGATCGCCGTCAACCCCGAGGCGGCGGTGGGCATCCCGGTGCCGCCGCAGGGCGTCGCCGAGCTGCGCCGCGGTCCGCGCGAGGACCGCTGGGAGGACCCCGCGGCGCCGACCGGCGGCCGGGTCGCGCTGCGCGAGCCCGTGCCGGGGGAGGACCCGGAGCACTTCCTGGCCGTCTGCCGCGCCGAACTCGCGGCCCTGCCGGGAGTGTTGACCGCCCGCCGCGCGCTCGCGAGCATCGAGGGCGAGCCGACCGTGATGTTCATCGGCGTGCAGCTGGACCCGGCCGCCCCGGCCGACCCGGCGGCGGTGAACGAGGCGCTCGGCCGCGCGCTGGGAACCGCGCCGCTGCCCGGCGGCGTCCACCTCGTGCTGCTCGACCTCGCCGACGATCCGGTGGTCGAGTGGCTGCTCACCCGGGTGCTGCCGTTCTACGCGCGGGTGTGACGGGGTTCGTTCGTAGGCACGTCGCCGTGGCGTCGGCCGGTGCCGCGCCATAGGGTGCGTGCAGACGGCCGACGGGCCGGCGGCAGGTGAGGAAAGAGGCGCGGCGAGGTGGGCGCATGAGTGCGGGAGCGGTGTCCGGTGGTGCACCGGGGCCCTGGGGCCAGGCACCGGCCGGACGCCCCGGCGCGGATCCGGGCGCGCTGGAGCGCGCGCTGCGCGAGGTCGCGCCGGAGCGCTACGAGGCGTACGAGCAACTGCTCCGCGCCCTGGCCGAGGGCCAGGTCTGGATGCTGCTGTGGCACGGCACCCCGGGCAGCCCGGACGCCCAATACGGGAACATGGAGATCAGCGGCCACGGCTACGCGCCGGCCGTCACCTCCCCCGAGCAGCTGGCGGCCTCCGGCTGGGCGCGCGCCCACGAGGTCGTCTCCGGGCGCGAGATCGCCGCGTCGCTGTACCGCACCCGCTGGGGCCTGTGGCTGAACCCGCACGCCCCGGGCGGCGGGGTCGGCGTGCCGTGGGCGGACCTGCGGCGGATCGCGGCGGGCCTGGACCGGCTGCCGGCCGGGCCGCTGAGGCTCAGCGAGCCTCAGGTGAACGCCCAGCAGTTCTTCGCGCTGCTGGAGCACCAGGCGACCGAGGTGCGGGCCGTCCGGGCGCTGCGCCGGGCCTGGGTGCAGCCGGCCGTGGGCGAACCGTACCTGGCCATCGGGCTGGACCTGTACGACAGCTCCCCGCCGGCCGTGGAGGCGGTGCGCGCGCTGATGCAGCGGGCGATCGCGGTGGCCCCGGAGGGGCTGGCGGTGTCCACGGTGGCGATGGCGGACGAGTACGACCCGGTGGCGCTGTGGATGCGGGCCAGGGCGCGGCCGTTCTACGACCGCGAGGCGGCCGGGCTCGGCCGGCCGACCGGCGCCTACCCGCCGGTGCCGCCGCCGGGCCACCAGGCCCCGCCGTACTACCCGCAGCAGACCGGGCCGGGCTGGCACGGGCAGCCGCAGCCGCCCCAGCGGCCGTGGCCCGGCTACCCGGGGCGCTGAACCGCTAAACCCGCCAAAATCCAATTCCAGAAGCCGACTTGACTTTGCGTCAGGTCGGCTTCGGCGTTTTCCGGACGACTTCGCGGCTGCTGGTGTCAGGCATCTTGACATGGTTATCACGCCCATGTGAAGAGGGATATGCCGATGATCGTGGAGGTGCATGCACGCAGATCACAGTTGGGCATCTGTCGCTTGGCAGGGCTGGCGCAAGCCAGTTCGGATGGCAGAGAGTTCTGCGCAACGCACCGCGCGAAATCGGAACCCCACAAAGGTGAACGCGCACGCCGACCGCTCCAGCCACGCGACGCCCATCCCGCGTGGTGGCAGTGCCCCGTGCACGACGCACTGCCGCGAAACCCCGCTCCTTAGCACCTCCGCACGTCCGCATAGCCGCACCGCCGAAGCCGGCGACCGGCACCCGTGGGCCGGCCACCGTCGGCGAGGGGACCTACTGACATGACCGCATCCGTCACCACCGCCGGGAACGATCCGGAGGCAGCCGCCCCCGAGAGCCCGGCCAAGAAGATCGAGGGCCGCTCCCTCGGCCAGATCGCCTGGACCCGTTTCAAACGGGACAAACTGGCCGTCGTCGGCGGCGTCGTCGTGATCCTGCTGATCGTGCTCGCCGTGCTGGCCAAGCCGATAGAAGGGTTGTTCGGCCTCGATCCGGACGCCTTCAACCAGGACCTGCTGGACGCCAACCTCGGCGGCCTGCCGCTCGGGGACTGGGGCGGCATGAGCTGGGACCACCCGCTCGGCGTCGACCCCCTCACCGGCCGCGACCTGCTCTCCCGCGTCATCGAGGGCTCCTGGGTCTCGCTGCTGGTCGCCTTCGGCGCGACGCTGCTGTCCAACACCATCGGCACCGTGCTCGGCGTCATGGCCGGCTACTACGGCGGCTGGGTGGACACGTTGATCAGCCGCATCATGGACGTATTCCTCGCGTTCCCGCTGCTGCTCTTCGCGATCGCGATCTCGACCTCGCTGCAGGGCGGCGCGTTCGGTCTGCACGGCCTGCCGCTGCACCTCCTGGTGCTGATCTTCGTGATCGGCTTCTTCAACTGGCCCTACATGGGCCGGATCGTGCGCGGACAGACGCTGTCGCTGCGCGAGCGGGAGTTCGTGCACGCCGCGCGCAGCCTCGGCGCCCGCGGCCCGTTCATCCTCTTCAAGGAACTGCTGCCGAACCTGGTCGGTCCGATCCTGGTCTACTCGACCCTGCTGATCCCGACCAACATCCTCTTCGAGGCCGGTCTCAGCTTCCTCGGCGTCGGCATCCAGCCCCCCCAGTCCTCGTGGGGCGGCATGCTCAACGACGCGATCAAGTACTACCAGGTGGACCCCCAGTACATGGTGGTTCCCGGTCTGGCGATCTTCCTCACCGTGCTCGCCTTCAACCTGCTCGGCGACGGGCTGCGTGACGCCCTCGATCCCAAGAGCAACTGACCGAGCGTCAGACACCTCCACTCTCCACATCCTCAAGGGGTTGATCTCACCCATGCGTAGGTCCCGTACCGTCGCGCTGACCGCGGTGGCAGCTGCCGCAGTCCTCGTCGTGACCGGATGCACGTCCAGCAAGAGTTCGGGTGGCTCGTCCACCGGCGCGGCCGGCGGTGGCGCCGACGCCGCCACCAAGGGGGTCGTCAACGCCTCGGACAAGAAGGGCGGGACGGTCACCTACGAGATGAAGGGCACCCCGGACTCCTTCGACCCGGGCAACACGTACTACGCCTACATCTACAACTTCTCGCGCCTGTACGGGCGTCCGCTGACCACCTTCGCCCCGGGCCCCGGCGCGCAGGGCAACAAGCTGGTCCCGGACCTCGCGGCCGGCCTCGGCCAGCCCAGCGCCGACGGCCTGACCTGGACGTACAAGCTGCGCCCCGGCCTGAAGTACGACGACGGCTCCGCGATCACCTCGAAGGACGTCAAGTACGCCGTCGAGCGCTCCAACTTCGCGCCGGACGTGAACTCCAACGGCCCGACCTACTTCCACGACCTGCTGGTCGACAACGCCACGCCTTACCAGGGTCCGTACAAGGACAAGGAAGGCGGCCTGAACTCGATCGAGACCCCGGACGACCTGACCATCGTCTTCCACCTGAAGCAGCCGTTCGCGGACTTCGACTACCTGGTCAGTGCCCCGCAGACGGTCCCGGTCCCGCAGGCCAAGGACGACGGCGCCGGCTACGTGAAGCACGTGGTCTCCTCGGGCACCTACAAGTTCGAGTCCTACGACGACGGCAAGCAGCTCACCCTGGTGCCGAACACCAACTGGGACGCGAGCACCGACCCGATCCGCAAGCAGCTCGCGGACAAGATCGTGGTCAAGATGGGCATGGAGCAGTCCACCATCGACAAGGACCTGATCGCGGGCAACGCCCAGGTCGACCTGGTCGGCGGCGGCGTCGACCCGCAGACCCAGGCGCAGATCCTGCAGAACTCCAAGCTCAAGGCCAGCAGCGACAACGCCTACGGCGGCCGTCTGGTCTACACCGCGATCAACACCCAGGTCGCGCCGTTCGACAACATCGAGTGCCGCAAGGCCGTCCAGTACGCGATCGACAAGGCCTCGGTGCAGACCGTGCTCGGCGGCCCGATCCGCGGCCAGATCGCCAGCACCGTGCTCCCGCCGGACATCCCGGGCCACCAGGACTTCGACACCTGGGCGACCAAGGACAACAAGGGCGACCTGGACAAGGCCAAGGAGGCCCTCAAGGCCTGCGGCAAGCCGGACGGCTTCAGCACCGTGATCTCCGCCCGCACCGAGCGTGACCCGGAGGTCCAGGCCGCGACCGCCATCCAGGCCGCGCTGAAGAAGATCAACATCAACGTCGAGATCCAGAAGTACCCGCAGGGCAAGTACTTCTCGGACAACGCCGGTGCGCCGCAGTTCACCAAGGACCACAACATCGGCCTGATGATGATGCAGTGGGGCGCCGACTGGCCGACCGGCTACGGCTTCCTCCAGCAGATCGCCGACGGCCGCGCCATCAAGGCCTCCGGCAACAGCAACCTGGCCCAGCTGAACGACCCCGACATCAACAAGCTGCTGGACCAGGCCATCGCGAACACCGACCAGTCGGCCCGCGAGAAGATCTACGGCGAGATCGACAAGAAGATCATGGACCAGGCCGTCTACGTCCCGCTGACCGACTTCAAGGTCTTCCTGTACCGCCCGGACAACGCCACCAACCTGGTCTCCACGTCGGCCTTCTCCGGCGAGTACGACTACCTGAACATCGGCACCACCAAGTAAAGAGCCTGGCTCCGCATCCCTGAAGGCAGGTGAAGGCAGCGGCGCCCGCCACCGTCCGGAAGACCCCGGACGGTGGCGGGCCGCCGGAGCCGCCCAACTGTGTTTGCCTACATCATCCGCAGGATCTTCGCGGCCGTCGTACTGCTGCTGGTGGTCAGCGCGGTCACCTTCGCGATCTTCTTCCTGCTCCCGCGCATCGCCGGCGAGACCGCCGACCAGCTGGCCGCCCAGTACGTCGGGAAGAACCCGTCGCCCGAGGCGATCGCGGCCGTCAAGAAGAACCTCGGGTTCGACCAGCCGCTGTACACCCAGTACTGGAACTTCCTGAAGGGCCTGGTCGGCGGCGCCGAGTACAAGTTCGGCCCGGACCCGGTCACCTGCCACGTCCCGTGCTTCGGCTACTCCTTCAAGAACCACCTGGAGGTCTGGCCCGAGCTCACCAAGCGCATCCCCATCACGCTCTCCCTGGCGATCGGCGCGGCCGTGCTCTGGCTGGTCTCCGGCGTCACCACCGGCGTCATCTCCGCCCTCAAGCCGCGCTCGGTCTTCGACCGCATCGCGATGGGCATCTCGCTCGCCGGCGTCTCGCTGCCGGTCTTCTTCACCGGTGCGCTGCTGCTCACGGTCTTCAGCTACGAGTGGCCGATCCTGGACAACCTCCAGTACGTCGGCTTCGGCGACGACCCGATCATGTGGGCCCGCAACCTGATCCTCCCGTGGATCTCGCTGGCCTTCCTCTACTCCGCGCTCTACGCCCGGCTCACCCGCGCCGGGATGCTGGAGACGATGAGCGAGGACTACATCCGCACCGCCCGGGCCAAGGGCCTGGTCGAGCGCAAGGTCGTCACCCGGCACGGGCTGCGCGCCGCGCTCACCCCCGTCGTCACCATCTTCGGCATGGACCTCGGCCTGCTCCTCGGCGGTGCGCTCATCACCGAACAGGTCTTCTCGCTGCAGGGCGTCGGCGCCTTCGCCGTCCAGGCGATCGCCGACAACGACCTGCCGAAGATCCTCGGCGTCACCCTGCTCGCCGCCTTCTTCATCGTCGCCTGCAACCTCGTGGTCGACCTCCTGTACGCCCTCGTCGACCCCCGGGTGAGGCTCTCGTGACCGAGCTCCAGCAGACCACGGCGCCCGCCGCGCAGACCCCGGCCGGCGACCCGTTCCTCTCCGTCCGCGACCTGCGGATCCACTTCGACACCGACGACGGCCTGGTCCGCTCGGTGGACGGCGTCAGCTTCGACCTGCAGAAGGGCCGAACCCTCGGCATCGTCGGCGAGTCCGGCTCCGGCAAGTCCGTCACCTCGCTCGGCATCATGGGCCTGCACCGCTCCACGCGGGCCCGGATCAGCGGCGAGATCCGGCTGAACGGCGAGGACCTGGTCGCCGCCGGCCCGGACCGGGTGCGCCAGCTGCGCGGCCGCGAGATGGCGATGATCTTCCAGGACCCGCTGACCGCGATGCACCCCTACTACTCGGTCGGGGCGCAGATCATCGAGGCCTACCGGGTGCACCACCCGAACGCCTCCAAGCGCGCGGCCCGCGCCCGCGCGATCGAGATGCTCGACCGGGTCGGCATCCCGCAGCCCGACCGCCGCGTGGACGACTACCCGCACCAGTTCTCCGGCGGCATGCGCCAGCGCGCGATGATCGCCATGGCCCTGGTCAACGACCCCTCCCTGCTGATCGCCGACGAGCCCACCACCGCCCTGGACGTCACCGTCCAGGCGCAGATCCTGGACCTCATCCGCGACCTCCAGGAGGAGTTCGGCTCCGCCGTCATCATCATCACGCACGACCTCGGGGTGGTCGCCGAGCTCGCCGACGACATCCTCGTCATGTACGGCGGCAAGTGCATCGAGCGCGGCCCCGCCGAGACCCTCTTCGACGCGCCCGAACACCCCTACACCTGGGGCCTGCTGGGCTCCATGCCGCGCCTCGACCGGGAGCTCCAGGACCGGCTCGTCCCGGTCAAGGGCACGCCGCCCAGCCTGATCAACGTGCCCAGCGGCTGCGCCTTCCACCCGCGCTGCCCGTACGCCGGGCAGACCGGCGGGCGCTCCACGAGCGAGGTCCCGGTGCTGGCCGAGGCCGCGCCCGGGCACCACGCGGCCTGCCACCTCGCGGCCGCCGAGCGGCACCGCATCTTCACCGAAGAGATCGCGCCCCGGCTGTGAGCCCGGCCTCGTACCACCTTTCTGGAGAGAACCGATGACGGACACTCAGGCGACTCAGACGGCGATCCCGTCGCCGGCGCCCGCCTCCGACCGCGAGCCGCTGCTGAAGGTGACCGGCCTGACCCGGCACTTCCCGATCCGCAGCGGGCTGCTGCGGCGCCAGACCGGCGCGGTGCGGGCCGTCGACGGCATCGACTTCACCGTCAACGCCGGCGAGACGCTGGGCGTCGTCGGCGAGTCCGGTTGCGGCAAGTCGACGATGGGCCGGCTGGTCACCCGGCTCGACGAGCCGACCGGCGGCACGATCGAGTTCGAGGGCACCGACATCACCCACCTGGGCGCCGGCGCCATGCGGCCGCTGCGCCGCGACATCCAGATGATCTTCCAGGACCCGTACTCCTCGCTCAACCCGCGGCACACCGTCGGCACCATCGTCGGCGCACCGTTCCGGCTCCAGGACGCGGTGCCGGAGGGCGGGCTCAAGAAGGCCGTCCAGGAACTGCTGGAGCTGTGCGGGCTCAGCCCCGAGCACTACAACCGCTACCCGCACGAGTTCTCCGGCGGCCAGCGCCAGCGCATCGGCATCGCCCGGGCGCTCGCCCTGCGGCCCAAGATGATCGTCGCCGACGAGCCGGTCTCCGCGCTCGACGTCTCGATCCAGGCCCAGGTGGTCAACCTGCTGGACGACCTCCAGCGCGAGCTCGGGCTGACCTACCTGATCATCGCGCACGACCTCTCGGTGGTCCGGCACGTCTCGGACCGGGTCGCCGTGATGTACCTCGGCAAGGTCGTCGAGATCGCCGACCGGGACTCGCTCTACAGCAACCCGATGCACCCCTACACCACCGCGCTGATGTCCGCGGTGCCGGTGCCCGACCCGCGCCGCCGCCAGCGCGCCGGCCGCGAGCGCATCCTGTTGAAGGGCGACGTCCCCTCGCCGATCAACCCGCCCAGCGGTTGCCGGTTCCGCACCCGCTGCTGGAAGGCGCAGGAGATCTGCGCCACGCAGGAGCCCCCGCTGGCCGCCATGCGCACCGGGCACCAAGTGGCTTGCCACTTCCCGGAGAACGCGGCCACGGACACCCTCGTGGACGCGAAGGCCTGACGTACCGGCCGTCGGAGGGGGAGGTCCGCGCAGGTCATAGTTGTTCCCGTGACCTCGCAGATCTTCCCCTCCGACGTGCAGCAGTCGCTGGACCTCGTCGGCATCTTCGTCTTCGCCCTCTCCGGAGGGCTGCTCGCCGTCCGCAAGAACATGGACATCTTCGGGATCTGCGTGCTCGCCGAGGTCACCGCGCTCGGCGGCGGTGTCATGCGCGACCTCGTCATCGGGGCCACCCCGGTCGCCGCGTTCAGCAACCTCGGCTACTTCCTGACGCCGCTCGTGGCCGGTTTCGTCGTCTTCTTCCTGCACCCCGAGGTCGAGCGGATCAACCGGGCCGTCCAGACGCTCGACGCGCTCGGTCTCGGGCTGTTCTGCGTCACCGGCACCGCCAAGGCCCACGACTACGGGCTCGGCGCCGTCGCGTCCGTGGCGCTCGGCATGGTCACCGCGGCCGGCGGCGGCGTCATCCGGGACGTCCTCGCCGGGGAGATCCCCTCACTGCTGCGCTGGGACCGCGAGATCTACGCCGTGCCCGCCCTGGTCGGCGCCGCCCTGGTCGCCGTGCTGATCGGCCTCGACCGGCTCACCGGCGCCACCGGCACCGCCGCCGCGCTCACCGCCTTCGTGCTGCGGATGCTCGCCCTCAAGTACGGCTGGCGCGCCCCGCGGGCCTGGCACCGCAACGGTTCTCGCACCAGCGAGGAGTAGGCGAGCCGCCGTACGCCAGCGAGATCGCCTCCGCCGTGCACAGCAGCTCCGGCACCATCCGGGCCAGCTCGCCCGGCGGCACCTCGCTCACCGGCGCGCTCACCGCGCACGCCGCGACCGTGCGCCCACCGCTGCCCGACACCGGTGCGGCCACGCACGTCACCGGCTCGCGGTGCTCGGCGGCCTCCGCCGCCCAGCCCCGGCGGCGCACCGCCGCCAGCTCCGGCGGCAGCTCCTCCTCGCGGGCGCCGTCCTCCGGCCGCCCGGCCAGCAGCACACGCCCGATCGCCGTCCCCGCGGCCGGCGCGCGCCGCCCGATCCGGGACGGCCGCCGGGCGCCGAGCCCGGCGACCTCGTCGACGTACAGCACCTCGCCGTCCTCCAGCACGGCCAGCTGGACGGTGAGACCGCTGCGCGCGTTCAGCGCGGCCAGGTACGGCGCGGCCACCTGGCGGACGTCGATCTCCTCCAGCGCCCGGTGCGCCAGGGACAGCAGTCGGCCGCCCAGGCGGTAGCGCCGGTCCGGCTGGCGCTGCGCGAAGCCGTGCTCCTCCAGCGTGCGCAGCAGGCGCAGCGCGGTGGACTTGTGGACGCCGATGCTGGTCGCCGCCTGCTCCAGGGTCACCGGACCGTCGCCGAGCGAGCCGAGTAGCGTGAGGGCGCGGTCGACCGACTGCGACATGGCATCCCCCGGGTTCCGACGAGAAGTGTCCGTCAGGCTAACCACCGGACGGCGCGGCGGGTCAAACCGGCGCCGGACGCGGCCGTCCGGGCTCCGGCCGCGCCGTGACGCGGCCCCGGCCGGATTCGGGTGCGCAGGCCGGGAACGGTGCCGGGTACGGCCCTCTACAATCGGATGGTTATGCCATACCTGGACCATGCGGCGACCACGCCGATGCTGCCCGAGGCGATCGAGGCGATGACGGCGCACCTCGGTGTCGTCGGCAACGCCTCCTCCCTGCACGCGGCCGGCCGCCGGGCCCGCCGCGTCGTCGAGGAGGCCCGCGAGTCGCTCGCCGACTCGCTGGGCGCCCGGCCGAGCGAGATCGTCCTCACCGGCGGCGGCACCGAGTCCGACAACCTCGCCGTCAAGGGCCTCTACTGGGCCCGGCGGGACGCCGACCCGGCCCGCACGCGGGTGCTGTGCAGCCCGGTCGAGCACCACGCGGTGCTCGACGCGGTGCACTGGCTCTCCGAACACGAGGGCGCCACCGTCGAGTACCTGCCGGTCGACGGCCTCGGGCGGGTCCATCCGCAGGCGCTGCGCGAGGCGATCGAACGGGACCCGGACTCGGTCGCCCTGGTCACCGTGATGTGGGCGAACAACGAGGTCGGCACCGTCCAGCCGGTGCGGGAACTCGCCGCCGTGGCGGCCGAGTTCGGCATTCCGATGCACGCCGACGCGGTGCAGGCGCTCGGTCAGGTCGAGGTGTCCTTCGCCGACTCCGGGCTCACCGCGGTCACCGTCACCGGGCACAAGATCGGCGGCCCGTTCGGCATCGGCGCGCTGCTGCTCTCGCGCGGCGCCGCGCCCGTCCCGCTGCTGCACGGCGGCGGCCAGGAACGCGACGTCCGCTCCGGCACCCTCGACGCCCCCGCCGCAGCCGGCTTCGCGGCGGCCGCGGCCATCGCCGTCGAACGGCGGGCCGAGCACGCGGCGGCGCTCGGCGCGCTTCGGGACGACCTGATCGCCTCGGTGCTGGCCGCGGTGCCCGACGCGGTGCTCAACGGCGATCCGGCCCCCGGGGGCCGGCTGCCCGCCAACGCGCACTTCTCCTTCCCCGGCTGCGAGGGCGACGCCCTGCTCATGCTCCTCGACGCCCAGGGCATCGAGTGCTCGACCGGCTCAGCGTGCTCGGCGGGCGTCCCGCAGCCCAGCCACGTGCTGCTGGCGATGGGCGCCGACCCGCTCCTGGCCCGCGCGTCCCTGCGCTTCTCCCTCGGCCACACCTCCACCCAGGACGACGTGAAGGCCCTGGCCCAGGCCATCGCCCCCGCCGTCCAACGCGCCCGCAACGCGGGCCCGATGGCGGTCCGCCGCTAGCCGCGCCGCGGGATCGACGCACGGGGTCGACGCACTCGGGCACTTCTCCTGAGCGGCCGCCCGTCATCGGCCCGTGGCGCTCGTCGTCATCGGCTCGGGGAACACCGGGGGCAGCACGTACGCTTGGGGGCATCATGACTGACTTCCCGGGTGCCCCGACCGCTCCGTCCACTGGCCGTCTGCGCGTGCTCGCGGCGATGTCCGGCGGGGTGGACTCCGCCGTCGCCGCCGCCCGTGCCGCCGAAGCGGGGCACGAGGTGACCGGCGTCCACCTGGCGCTGTCGTCGAACCCGCAGTCCTTCCGGACCGGCGCCCGCGGCTGCTGCACCATCGAGGACTCCCGGGACGCCCGCCGCGCCGCCGACGTCATCGGCATCCCCTTCTACGTGTGGGACCTCGCCGAGCGCTTCCGCGAGGACGTGATCGACGACTTCGTCGCCGAGTACGCGGCCGGCCGCACCCCCAACCCCTGCCTGCGCTGCAACGAGAAGATCAAGTTCGCCGCACTGCTGGACAAGGCGGTCGCGCTCGGCTTCGACGCCGTCTGCACCGGCCACTACGCCCGGATCGTCGACCTGCCGGACGGCCGCCGCGAGCTCCACCGCGCCGTGGACGCCGCCAAGGACCAGTCGTACGTGCTCGGCGTGCTGGACGCCGAGCAGCTGGCCCACTCGCTGTTCCCGCTCGGCGACACCACCAAGGACGTCATCCGCGAGGAGGCCGAGCGCCGGGGCCTGGCCGTCGCCAAGAAGCCGGACAGCCACGACATCTGCTTCATCGCGGACGGCGACACCCAGGGCTTCCTCGCCCGGCACCTCGGCACCGCGACCGGCGACATCCTCGACGTGGACGGCACCAAGCTCGGCGAGCACGACGGCGCGTACGGCTTCACCATCGGCCAGCGCAAGGGCCTGCGGATCGGCCGCCCGGCGCCGGACGGCAAGCCGCGCTACGTGCTCGACATCTCGCCGGTGAACAACACCGTCACGGTCGGCCCGGCCGAGGGCCTGGACGTGGTCGGGCTGACCGCGATCCGCCCGCGCTGGTGCGGCGGCGAGCCGGCCGCCGACGGGCGTTACACCGCCCAACTGCGCGCACACGGCGAGGAGGTGCCGGTCTCGGCCTCCGTCGTGGACGGTGAGCTCCGCGTCGACCTGGACTCGCCGGCCCGCGGCATCGCCCCCGGCCAGGCCGTGGTGCTGTACGACGGCACCCGGGTGGTCGGCTCCGCGACCATCGCGACGACCGAGCGCCCGGCCGTCCGGGCCTGAAACCCCGGTGAGCGGTCCCCGGTCCGCGTGATAGACCAAACAGCACTATGAACATCACTGTCTTCTGCTCCGCGTACTCGCTCGACGACCGTTACTCCGCTCCCGCCGCCGAGTTCGCCCGGCTCCTCGGCGAGGGCGGGCACACCCTGGTCTGGGGCGGCTCGAACGCCGGCCTGATGGGCCTGCTGGCCGACGGGGTGAAGGCGGCCGGCGGGAAGCTGGTCGGCGTCATGGTCGAGATGCTGAAGCACAAGGGGTACGACGGCGCCGACGAGCTCGTCATGACCCGTGACCTGGCCGAGCGGAAGGCGGAGCTCGCGGCCCGCGCGGACGCCATCGTCGTGCTGGTCGGCGGGCTGGGCACGCTCGACGAGGTCACCGAGGTGCTGGAGCTCAAGAAGCACGGGATGTTCGAGAAGCCCGTCGTCGTCCTCGACAGCGAGGGGTTCTACTCCGGCCTGCGCACCCAGCTGGAGCGGATGGACGACGAGGGTTTCCTGCCGCGCGCGCTCGGCGACCTGATCTCCTTCGCCGACACGCCCGCCGAGGTGTTTGCGCAGCTCAAGGCCTGAGAGGATCGGCCCCATGGCTGCACATCTGATCACCGGCGCCGGCTCCGGCATCGGCGCCGTCCTGGCCGGACGCCTCGCCGAGCGCGGGGACGACCTCTGGCTCCTGGCCCGCGACGCCCGCCGCGCCGCCGAACTGCGCGAGCGCTTCCCCGGCGCCCGCACCCTGGTCGGCGACCTGGGCGACCCGGCCAAGCTCGCCTGGGCCTTCGGCCACCAGGAGCTGCCGGTCGAGCTGGACTCGCTGCTGCACGTCGCGGGCGTGGTCGAGCTCGGCCCGGTCGGCGACCTGCCGGTCAAGGCGTGGAACGAGACGCTCGGCGTCAACCTCGTCGCCCCGGCCGAGCTGACCCGCCTCCTGCTGCCCTCGCTGCGCCTCGCCAAGGGCCACGTCGTGTTCGTCAACTCCGGTGCGGGCCTGCGGGCCGGCGCCGAGTGGGCGGCGTACGCGGCGAGCAAGCACGGCCTCAAGGCGCTCGCCGACGCGCTGCGCGAGGAGGAGCACGCCGGCGGGGTGCGCGTCACCTCGGTGTACCCGGGCCGCACCGCCACAGCGATGCAGGTCAAGGTGCACCAGCAGGAGGGCAGGTCCTACGACGCCGGCCGCTGGATCGAGCCGGAGTCCGTCGCGAAGGCGGTCCTCGCGGCCCTGGACGCCAGCCGCGACGCGGAGATCACGGACATCAGCGTCCGCCCGGGCCACTGATCCGGGGCCGGTCGGCGGCGCACTAGGCTCGGACGGGTGAGCACCCCACACCCCTTCCCCGACCTGCACGGCGCCGCCACCGGCGTCGGCTCGCTGCCCGGCACCGACGCGCGGGAGGCCGCCAGGACCTCCACGGGGGCGCTGGAGCACCTGCCGTTCCTCCCCGAGCTGCCCGCGCGCGGGCCGGGCGCCGACATGATCGGCCGCAGCGCCGGCCTGCTGGCCGAGCTGTTCGCGCAGACCGAGCCGAGCGGCTGGCGCTTCGCCGACCGCCCCGGCCGGGACACCCGGCGGGCCCGCTCGTGGCTCGGCGAGGACCTCGACGCGCTGGAGGAGCACACCCAGGGCCACCGGGGCCCGCTCAAGGTCCAGGCCGTCGGGCCGTGGACGCTGGCCGCCTCGATCGAGCTCAAGCACGGCGAGAAGGCGCTCGCCGACCGCGGCGCCTGCCGGGACATCGCCGAGTCGCTCGCCGAGGGCCTGCGCCGCCACCTCGCCGAGGTCCGCAAGCGGGTGCCGGGCGCGGAGGTGGTGCTCCAGCTCGACGAGCCCTCGCTGCCCGCCGTGCTGGCCGGCTCGGTGAAGACCGCGAGCGGCTTCCAGCGGTTGCGCGCGGTGGACCGCCAGGTCGCCGAGGAGGCGCTGCGCGAGCTGATCCGCGCCCTGGACGCACCGGTCGTCGTGCACTGCTGCGCGCCCGAGGTGCCGATCCCGCTGCTGCGCCGGGCGGGCGTCGCCGGCGTCTCGCTGGACTTCTCGCTGCTGACCGAGCGCGCCGACGACGACCTCGGCGAGGCGGTCGAGGCGGGCACGGCGATCCTCGCGGGTGTCGTCCCCTCCACTGACCAGGAGGTGTCCGACCCGGCCGGTAGTGTCCAGGGTGTCAGGACCTTGTGGCGCAGGCTCGGGTTCGCCCCGGAGCTGCTGGGCCGTCGTGTCCTCGTGACACCGACCTGCGGGCTGGCCGGGGCCTCCCCGGCGTACGCGCGCAAGGCGCTGCTGCTCGCGGCGCGGGCGGCGCAGAGCCTGGTGGACAACCCGGAATGAGAACGTAGGAGGCTTGCGGTGGTGGCTGTCGAGGGCTGGGAGGACGTCCCGGCGGAGGTGCGCAGGCGGCACGCCGAGCTGGCGGCGGAGATCACCGACCACCGCGCCCGCTACTACGAGCAGGACGCCCCGGTCGTCTCCGACGCCGAGTTCGACGGCCTGATGCGCGCGTTGGAGGCGCTGGAGGCCGAGCACCCGGCCCTCGTCACCCCGGACTCGCCGACCCAGAAGGTCGGTGGCGCCCCGACCGAGCTGTTCGCCTCGGTCGAGCACCGCGAGCGCCTGCTCAGCCTCGACAACGCCATGGACGACGACGAGCTCGCCGCCTGGGCGGAGCGCGTCGCGGGCGAGCTGGCCGGCATCGACTACCACTACCTGTGCGAGCTCAAGGTGGACGGCCTGGCCGTCAACCTCACCTACGAGAACGGCCAGTTGGTGCAGGCCGCGACGCGCGGCGACGGCCGGGTGGGCGAGGACATCACCCCCAACGTCCGCACCATCAAGGAGATCCCGCAGCAGCTCAAGGGCGACAACGTCCCCGAGCTGGTGGAGATCCGCGGCGAGGTCTACTTCCCGACCGAGGCCTTCGACGCGCTCAACGCCTCGTTCGCGGAGGAGAACGAGCGCCGCCGCCAGGAGAACGAGGAGCGCGCCAAGGAGGGCAAGCGGCCCCGGGCGTTGATCCGGCTGTTCATGAACCCCCGCAACGCCGCCGCCGGTTCGCTGCGCCAGAAGGACCCGCTGGTCACCGCCTCGCGTCCGCTGCACATGGTGGTGCACGGCATCGGCGCCCGGGTCGGCTTCGACATCGACAACCAGTCGCACGCCTACGACCTGCTGCACGAGTGGGGCCTGCCCACCGCCCGGCACAACGAGGTGGTCGGGACGCTCGACGAGGTGCGGGCGTTCATCAAGCGCTTCGGCGAGCAGCGGCACTCGGTCGAGCACGAGATCGACGGCGTCGTGGTCAAGGTGGACGAGATCGCCCTCCAGGGGCGCCTCGGCGCCACCTCCAAGTCCCCGCGCTGGGCGATCGCGTGGAAGTACCCGCCGGAGGAGGTCACCGGCAGGCTGGCGGAGATCAAGGTCGGGATCGGGCGTACGGGACGGGCCACCCCGTACGCCGTGCTGGCCGAGCCGGTCCGGGTGGCCGGTTCGATGGTGCAGTACGCGACGCTGCACAACCGGGAGATCGTCAAGGCCAAGGACGTCCTGCTCGGCGACACCATCGTGCTGCGCAAGGCCGGAGACGTCATCCCGGAGATCCTCGGCCCGGTCTACGACCGGAGGGACGGCACCGAGCGGGAGTTCGTGATGCCCACGCACTGCCCGGAGTGCGGCAGCGAGCTGCGTCCGATGGCGGAGGGCGACATCGACCTGCGCTGCCCGAACGCGCAGCACTGCCCGGCCCAGATCCGGGAGCGGATCGCCTTCCTGGGCGGGCGGTCGTGCCTGGACGTCGAGGGCCTCGGGTACGTCGCGGCCACCGCGCTGACCCAGCCGCTGGCGCCGGCCGAGGCGCCGGTGCGCAACGAGGGCGACGTCTTCGGCCTGACGGTGGAGCAGTTGCTGCCGATCAAGGTGCTGGTCCGCGACCAGAAGACCGGCATGCCCAAGCTGGACGACGTCACCGGCGAGGAGAAGGAGGTCTTCTTCTTCGCGAACCTCAAGGGGCAGCCGAAGAAGAACACCGAACTGCTGCTGGAGAACCTGGAGAAGGTGAAGGACCGGCCGCTCTGGCGGTTCCTCAACGGCCTGTCGATCCGGCACGTCGGTCCGGTCGCGGCCCAGGAGCTGGCGCGGGAGTTCCGCGACCTCGACCGGATCTTCTCGGCCACCGAGGAGGAGCTGGCGGCCGTCGAGGGGGTCGGACCGACGATCGCCCGGTCCGTCATCGAGTGGTACCAGGAGGAGTGGCACCGCGAGATCCTGGAGAAGTGGCGCGCGGCCGGCGTCCGCTTCGTCGAGGAGCCCGCGGACGAGGAGGAGGCGGAGCGCCCGCTGGAGGGGCTGACCGTGGTGGTGACGGGCACCCTGTCCGGGCACACCCGGGACGGCGCCAAGGAGGCGCTGACCTCGCGCGGAGCGAAGGTGACTGGTTCGGTTTCGAAGAAGACCGACTTCGTGGTCGCCGGTGACAACCCCGGGTCCAAGTACGACAAGGCCGTTCAGCTCGGCCTGCCCGTCCTGGACGACGCCGGCTTCGCCGTCCTGCTCGCCGACGGGCCCGCCGCCGCCCGCGCCCACCTGGGGCTCGACGCCTCCGAGGACGCCCCCGGGGGCGCCCCCGAGGAGGTCCCCGCCGAGGGCTGACCCGAGCCGCGAGTGGCCGAATCCGTCTTGTTATCGTCCTGATGCAACGTCACCGGGTGCCGTTCGGCGAAAGCGGGCACAGTGTCCCTGAGCGACACCCGGGCGCGGTGGCGCGTTTCCGGTTGTCCGAAAGTCTGCCCACCGGGTGGGCCCCGGCATACCCTGGAGCGCAACAGAGTGTCAGCAGGGGTGGGGGCACCGGCTGAGCCGGTACTCCGCGGGGTCGCTCCATGCCCGCCAGCAGTCGGTACCGGCACGGTGCCTCACCGTAAGGCGGCCTGACGGGGCGGGCCCGACGGAGGACAGGGCTTATGGATCGTACGACCGGCGGCGCGCCCACACGCCCGCCGCAGGGGGTGGCGGGTGCGGTCCTGCTGCTCGGCGTGCTGCTGGCCGGAGCCGCGCCGCTCATCCCGCTGGCCGTCCTGGTCTACCGGTACGAACCCGAGCTGTTGCCGCTGTTCGCGGTGCCGCTGGCCGTCCTGGTCGCGGCGTGGCGGATCGCCCGGGACCGCGCCCGCGACCAGCTGACCGACCCGCTGACGGACCTGCCCAACCGTCAGGCCCTGCTGCTGGCCGCCCAGGAGGCGATCGCCGAGCACGAACAGGGCTACAGCGTCGGTCTCATACTGCTCGACCTCGATCGCTTCCGATCACTCAACGACACCCTCGGCCACACTGCCGGTGACCGGCTCCTCGTGCACATCGCCCGCCGGCTGCACCGCGCCCTGCGCTCCGGCGGCGCGGCCGGCACGCCCACCCGCGAGTCCATCGACGACGTGTTCGCCGGCCTGCCCCGGCACTACCGCCGCGGCCGCCCGATGGTGGCCCGGATGGGCGGCGACGAGTTCGCCGTCCTGCTGCCCGGCATCAACTACCCGGACTGTCTGGAGCGTGTCGCCAAGGCCCTGATCGCCGAACTCGCCGCCCCGATCCGGCTGGACGGGCTGCTGCTCGTCCTGGAGGCCAGCGCGGGCGTCTGCGTCTTCCCGCAGCACGCCCAGGACGCCGAGTCGCTGCTGCGCCGCGCCGACGTCGCGATGGGCCACGCCCAGCGCGGGCGCAGCGGCGTCGAGCAGTACGACGAGACGCAGGACGCCGACACCCCGTACCGGATCGGGCTCCTCGGGGACCTGCGCCGCGCGCTGGAGACCGGCGAGGTGCAGCTGCACTACCAGCCGAAGGTGGCCTTCGACGGCCGGGTGGTGGGCCTGGAGGCGCTGCTGCGCTGGGAGCGTCCGGGCCAGGGCAAGGTGTCGCCGGACGAGTTCGTCGGGCTCGCCGAGTCCAGCGGGCTGATGCCGCGGCTGACCGACTACGTGCTGGAGGCGGCGGTCGGCCAGCTCGCGTACTGGCGTGACCAGGGCCTGCAGGTGCAGGTCGCGGTGAACGTCTCGCCGCGCGACGTGCTCAACCCGGGCTTCGCGCAGCGCGTCGCCGGGCACCTGGTGCGCCATCAGGTGCCGGCCCACGCGCTCCAGCTGGAGATCACCGAGCGGCTCCTGCTGGACGACTCCCGGCGGGCCGCCGACACCCTGGCCGAGCTGCGCGGCTACGGCGTCGGGATGTCCCTGGACGACTTCGGCACCGGGCACTCCTCGCTGGTGCGGCTGCGCAGCCTGCCGGTCGGCGAGCTGAAGATCGACCGCTCCTTCGTCTCCCGGATGGTCGCCGACGACCACGACGCGGCGGTGGTCCGCTGCTCGGTGGAGCTCGCGCACTCGCTGGGGCTGACCGTGGTCGCCGAGGGAGTCGAGGACGACGAGACCTGGGAGCGGCTGCACTGCATGGGGGTGGACGCGGTGCAGGGCTGGCTGGTGTCGGCCGCGCTGCCGCCCGAGCAGGCCACCGCCTGGCTGCGGGTGCACCGCACCGGCAGCCCGACCGTGGAGCGGCTGGCCGCCACGCTGCCGCCCGGCATCAAGCCGGCCGTGCAGAAGGTCCCGGGCGGCAAGCCGGCGATGCCGCCGGTCCTGCCGCCGACGCTCCCGCCGGTCCTGCCGCCCGTCCTGCCCCCCGTGGTGCAGGCCGTGCAGGCCGCGCAGATGGAGATCAACGCGCCGGGGACGCAGAGTTGGGCCCGGACCAGGCCGCAGTAACCGCCGCCGCCGGTTACTCGTTGGCCGGTGGCCGGGCCGGGCCCCATAGGATGGGGTCCAAAGACCACGAGGACGGGAGCGCCGAGCCGGCTGCTCCTGCCCGGGCCCGGCACCGCTGAAGCAGCGCCGGGTCTCACCAGAACTCACCCTGAGGATCGCTGCATGCCTGGCATCACGCGCGAGGAGGTCGCCCACCTCGCCCGGCTGTCGCGTCTTGAGCTGAAGCCCGAAGAG
Organism: Kitasatospora sp. NPDC048722; assembly: GCF_040650235.1. NCBI lineage: Bacteria > Bacillati > Actinomycetota > Actinomycetes > Kitasatosporales > Streptomycetaceae > Kitasatospora > Kitasatospora sp. NPDC048722. Next base: position 27,504 of record NZ_JBEZGX010000035.1, on the reverse strand, counting down.
CTGGACCACTTCGCCGAGCAGCTCGACGTGATCATCGGCGCGGTCGCCCGCGTTTCCGAGGTCGCCGGACAGGACGTCCCGCCGACCTCCCACCCGCTCCCGCTCACCAACGTCATGCGGGCGGACGAGGTGCGGCCGTCGCTCACCCCGGAGCAGGCGCTCGCGAGCGCGCCCGCCGCCGAGGAGCAGCGTTTCCGTGTGCCGCAGATCCTCGGGGAGGACTGACCGAGATGACCGACCTGATCCGCTACACCGCCGCCGAGACCGCGAGCGCCATCGCCAAGGGCGAGGTCTCCGCCGTCGAGGTCGCGCAGGCGCACCTGGACCGCATCGACGCCGTCGACAAGAAGGTCAACGCCTTCCTGCACGTCGACACCGAGGGCGCGCTGAACGCCGCCAAGGCGGTCGACGAGAAGCGCGCCAAGGGCGAGGAGCTGGGCCCGCTGGCCGGCGTCCCGCTCGCGCTGAAGGACGTCTTCACCACCAAGGGCATCCCGACCACCTGTGGGTCGAAGATGCTCGAAGGCTGGATCCCGCCGTACGACGCCACGCTGACCTCGCGCCTCAAGGACGCCGGTGTCGTCATCCTCGGCAAGACCAACATGGACGAGTTCGCGATGGGCTCCTCCACCGAGAACTCGGCGTACGGCCCGACCGGGAACCCGTGGGACCTCTCCCGCATCCCCGGCGGCTCCGGCGGCGGTTCGGCCGCGGCGCTGGCCGCCTTCGAGGCCCCGCTGGCGATCGGCACCGACACCGGCGGCTCGATCCGCCAGCCCGGTGCCGTCACCGGCACCGTCGGCGTGAAGCCGACCTACGGCGCGGTCTCCCGCTACGGCCTGGTCGCGTTCTCGTCCTCGCTGGACCAGGGCGGCCCGTGCGCCCGCACCGTGCTGGACGCGGCGCTGCTGCACGAGGCCATCGCCGGGCACGACCCGCTGGACTCCACCTCGATCGACGCGCCCGTCCCGGCCGTCGTCGCGGCCGCGAAGATGCGCGACGTGCGCGGCATGCGGGTCGGCGTCGTCAAGGAGTTCGCCGGCGAGGGCTACCAGGCCGGCGTCATGCAGCGCTTCAACGAGTCGGTGGAGCTCCTGCGCGAGCTGGGTGCCGAGGTCGTCGAGGTGTCCTGCCCGTCCTTCACGCTCGCGCTGCCCGCGTACTACCTGATCGCGCCGTCGGAGTGCTCCTCCAACCTGGCCCGCTTCGACGCGATGCGCTACGGCCTGCGGGTCGGCGACGACGGCAGCCGCTCGGCCGAGGAGGTCACCGCGCTGACCCGCGAGGCCGGCTTCGGCGACGAGGTCAAGCGCCGCATCATCCTGGGCACCTACGCCCTCTCCTCGGGCTACTACGACGCCTACTACGGCTCGGCCCAGAAGGTGCGCACGCTCATCTCGCGCGACTTCGACGCCGCGTTCGCCGGGGTGGACGTGCTGGTCTCGCCGACCACGCCGACCACCGCCTTCCCGATCGGCGAGCGCGCCGACGACCCGATGGCGATGTACCTGGCCGACCTGTGCACGATTCCGTCCAACCTGGCGGGCAACGCGGCCATGTCGCTGCCGGTCGGCCTGGCTCCGGAGGACAATCTCCCGGTCGGCCTGCAGATCATCGCGCCCGCGATGGCGGACGACCGCCTGTACCGCGTGGGCGGCGCCGTCGAGGCCGCACTCAACGACAAGTGGGGGCACACCCTGCTGGAGGAGGCACCGGCACTGTGAGCAAGATCGAAAAGGCGAAGGGCTTCAAGCACACCAAGCCCGGCCTGTGGCTGTCCATCGGCACCAGCGCCTTCGGCGCGATCTCCGTGGTCAAGGACGTCCGCAAGGCCCGCGAGGAGAGCGACACCCTGAAGCTGGTCAACGCCCTCGTCGGCGCCGCCGCGCTGATCACCGGCACCGCCCTGCTGGTGCGCGAGCTGCGGCAGCTCGCCTCCGACGACGTGCTGCTGGGCTAGCCGAGCGCCCAGGCCCGGCCCCGCGCGAGCGGCGGCCGGGCCCGTACCTCCCAAGTCTTTACGTGAGAAGGGACGCTGTGAGCGTCATGAACCTGGTCTCCTACGAGGACGCTCTCGCGTCGTACGACCCGGTGATGGGCCTTGAGGTCCACGTCGAGCTCGGTACCAAGACCAAGATGTTCTGCGGTTGCTCGACCGAGCTGGGCGCCGAGCCGAACAGCCAGACCTGCCCGACCTGCCTGGGCCTGCCGGGCTCGCTGCCGGTGGTCAACGCGACCGGCGTGGAGTCGGCGGTCAAGATCGGCCTGGCGCTCAACTGCGAGATCGCCGAGTGGTGCCGGTTCGCCCGGAAGAACTACTTCTACCCGGACATGCCCAAGAACTTCCAGACCTCGCAGTACGACGAGCCGATCGCCTTCAACGGCTACCTCGACGTGCAGCTGGAGGACGGTTCGACCTTCCGCGTGGAGATCGAGCGCGCCCACATGGAGGAGGACACCGGCAAGTCCAGCCACGTCGGCGGCGCGACGGGCCGCATCCACGGGGCCACCCACTCGCTGCTCGACTACAACCGGGCCGGCATCCCGCTGATCGAGATCGTCACCAAGCCGATCACCGGCGCCGGCGAGCGGGCCCCCGAGGTCGCCAAGGCGTACGTCGCCGAGCTGCGCGAGGTCATCCGCTCGCTGGGCGTCTCCGAGGCCCGGATGGACAAGGGCCAGATGCGCTGCGACGTGAACCTGTCGCTGCGCCCGAACGGCACCGAGACCTTCGGCACCCGTTCCGAGACCAAGAACGTCAACTCGCTGCGCAGCGTGGAGCGGGCCGCCCGGTTCGAGATCCAGCGCCACGCCACCGTGCTGACCGACGGCGGCACCATCGTCCAGGAGACCCGCCACTTCCACGAGGACAACGGCACCACGACCTCGGGCCGGATCAAGGACAACGCCGAGGACTACCGCTACTTCCCCGAGCCGGACCTGGTCCCGATCGCCCCCCCGCGCGAGTGGGTCGAGGAGCTGCGCGCCGCCCTGCCCGAGCTGCCGCGCGTGCGACGGGCCCGCCTGCAGGCCGAGTGGGGCCTGTCCGACAAGGACATGCAGTCCGTCCTCAACGCCGGTGCGGTCGGGCCGATCCAGGAGACCATCGCGGCCGGTGCCCCGGCCGACCAGGCCCGCAAGTGGTGGATGGGCGAGCTGGCCCGCCGCGCCAACGAGACCGGCACCGAGCTCAGCGAGCAGCCGATCACCCCGGCGCAGGTCGCCCGGGTCGCCGCGCTGGTCGCCGAGGGCAAGCTGAACGACAAGCTGGCCCGCCAGGTCATCGAGGCCGTGCTGGCCGGCGAGGGCGAGCCCGACGAGGTCGTCGAGAAGCGCGGCCTGGCCGTCGTCTCGGACGACTCCGCGCTCGGCGCCGCGGTCGACCAGGCCATCGCCGAGAACGAGGCCGTCGCCGCCAAGATCCGCGACGGCAAGGTCGCGGCTGTGGGCGCGCTCGTGGGCGCGGTCATGAAGGCCACCCGCGGCCAGGCGGACGCCGCCCGCGTGAAGGACCTGATCCTTGAGAAGCTGGGCGTCTCTGCCTGAGTTCCTAAGGTGTCTTAGGCGTCTAAGGCCACCTAAGTAAGGCCTAAGGCCCGGTTCCACCCCCGGATTGGGAGGGAACCGGGCCTTTGTCGTGCCCGACGGGCCTCATCTAAGGCATCCGGGCCCCCGAAGATCGGGAAGCCTGCCGATGTGGGGCACCCCCCTGGGGGAGGAAGCTCTTGGTCAACAGGGAAGAACGAAACCCACGAGGGGAAACACCGTGATCGAGTACGAGCTCATCCAGCAGCAGGTCCACGAGCTCCAGGCCCACGCCGAACACCAGCGCCTGGTCCGCGAGGCCAAGGAGGCCCGCCGCGGCCTGCGCCGCCCGGTCGCCGCGCGCTTCCAGCGCCGCGCCGCGCGGAAGACGGAGTGCTGACGGACCGGCACCCGGCGGGTGCCGAGGAGAAGTCGGAGGGGGAGGCGCGAGTGAGCGCCTCCCCCTCCGGGCGTTCGCCGGGCGAGATATCCTCTCGGCCGGCTGCCACGGCCTATGGCATGCTCGCCTCCATGCAGCAGATGTCGGTCAGTCCCGTCTTCGTCGGCCGCGGCACCGAGATCACCGCGCTCGCGGACGCGCTGCGCCGGGCCGGCACCGGCAGTCCGCAGACCGTCCTGATCGGCGGCGAGGCCGGCGTCGGCAAGACGCGCCTGCTGGAGGAGTTCCTGGACCGCGCAGGCCACGGCGGGGGAGTGGTCACCACTCTGGGCGGCTGTCTGGAGATCGGGGCCGAGGGACTCCCGTACGCACCGCTCGCGGGCGCCCTGCGCCGGCTGCACCGCACGCTCGGCCCCGAACTGGAGGCCGCGGCCGCCGGCAGCGAGGGCCATCTCGCCCGCCTGCTGCCCGAGTTCGGCGACGCCGACGGCGAACCCAACGACGAGTACGGCCGGGCCCGGCTGTTCGAGCACACCGCGAGGCTGATCGAACGGCTCGGCGCGGACCGTACGCTCGTCATCGCCGTCGAGGACCTGCACTGGTCCGACCGCTCCACCCGCGAACTCCTCGCCTACCTGGTCCGCACCCTGCACCGCGCCCGCGTGCTGCTGGTCGCCACCTACCGCACCGACGACCTGCACCGCCGCCACCCGCTGCGCCCGTTCCTCGCCGAGCTCGACCGGCTGCGCACCGTCCAGCGGCTGGAGCTGGCGCGGTTCCGCCGCGGCGAGGTAGCCGCCCAGCTGGCCGGCATCCTCGGCACCGCCGCGCCCGACCGGCAGCTGGTGGACCGGATCCACCGCCGTTCCGAGGGCAACCCCTTCTTCGTCGAGGAGCTCGCCACCGCCTTCGAGGACGGCTGCGGGGCCGGCCTCACCGACTCGCTGCGCGACATCCTGCTGGTCCGGGTGGAGAGCCTGGACGAGGAGGCCCAGAAGGTGGTGCGGATCGCCGCCGAGGGCGGCTCACACGTCGAGCACGCCCTGCTCGCCGCCGTCCTGGCCGACCTGATGGCCGACGAGGAGGAGCTGATCGGCGCCCTGCGCACGGCCGTCGGCGCCAACATCCTGCGCCCGGACGGCGACGGCGAGGGCTACCGCTTCCGGCACGCACTGGTCCGCGAGGCCGTCTCGGACGACCTCCTGCCCGGCGAACGGCACCGGATCAACCGCAAGTTCGCGCTCGCCGTCGAGGCCGAGCCGCACCTCGTGCCCGGCGACGCCCTGCCCGCCCGGCTCGCCAACTACTGGTACCACGCGCACGATCCGGCCCGTGCCCTGCCGACCGCCCTGGACGCGGCCCGGGCCGCCCGGCGCCGCAACGCCTTCGCCGAGCAGCTGCGCATGCTCGAACGCGCCCTCGAACTGTGGGACATGGTCTCCGAGGACGTCCTCGCGCACACCCTGCGCCCGTACGACTGGGCCGAGACCTACCCGCCCGGCTCCTGCGACGTCCGTCCCCAGGACGAGGACTGCGACCGGATCCAGCTGATCGACGTGCTCGCCGAGGCCGTCGTCGCCGCCCGGCGCAGCGGCGACCGCGAGCGCGGGCTCAGCCTGGCCAAGCGGGCGCTCAAGCTGGTCGACGAGACGGTGGACCCGCTGCGCGCGGCCTGGTTCCGGATCAACCGGGCCCGCATGCTCGGCCACCTGCGGCGCTCGGGCGACGACGAGGAGATCGCGCACGCGCACCGGCTGGTCGACCACCTGCCGCCCTCCGCGGTGCAGGCCGAGGTGTTCGCGCTCGGCGCCGGCGTCGCGATGCTCAAGCACCCGGGGCCCGAGCACATCGAGCTCGCCGAGCGGGCGATCCGGATCGCCCGCGAGGTGGGCGCCCACGCCGTCGAGCAGCACGCGCGGATGACGCTCGCCGGCCTGCGGTACGACCTGGATGGCGACGCCGAGTCCGGGCTGGCGGGGCTGCGGGCCGCCGTCGAGGCCTCCCGGCGGGTCGGCACGCCGGACGTGCTGCTGCGCGGCATCAACAACCTCGCGAGCGTGCTGCGCGGGCTCGGCCGGTCCGAGGAGGCGGTGGCGATGGCCCGCGAGGGCCTGGAGAACGCCGCCGGCTACGGCCTGGTGCGCAACAGCGGCAGCATCCTGACCGGCAACCTGGCCGAGGCGCTGATCGACCTCGGGCGCCTCGCGGAGGCCGTCGAGGTGCTGGGCGACTGCGACCCGGACGAGGCGACCCTCGCCCATGCCGAGTTCCTGGAGCGGATGCGCGGCGAGATCGCCCTGCTGAAGGGTGACCTGCCCAAGGCGGCGGTCCTCATGGGCCGGGCCCGGGAGGCCAACCGGGTCGGCCAGATCCAGCACTCGGCGCCGATCAGCCGGCTCGCGGTGCGGATCGCCTGGCTGAACGGCCGGCCGATGGAGGCCCGAGCCGAACTGCTCGCCGCGCTCGCCGCGCTCGCGGACGTCCGGCGGCTCGGCGACGAGGCCGACGTGTACCCGCTGCTGTTCGAGGGGGCCGCGGTGGAGGCGGACTCCCGGGGCCTGCCGGAGGCCGAGGCCGGGCGGGCCGAGGTGCTGGCCGGGATCGCCGCGGCGGCGGCCGGGCTCATCCCCAAGGCGCCGTTGCACCACGGCTGGGCGCGGCTGCTGGAGTGCGAGCTGGCCCGCGCCGGGGGCACCGACACCCCGGAGCAGTGGGCCGCCGCGGTCGCCCTGCTGCGGCCGGTGGCCCTGCCGCACCCGCTGGCGCTCGGCCTGCTGAGGGCGGGCGAGGCCGAGGTGCGGGCCGGGCGGCGCGAGGCGGCCGCCGAACTCCTGCGCGAGGCGCGGGAACTGGCCGAGGCACGCGGTGACCGCCCGCTGGTCGCCGAGATCACCGGCCTGGCCGACCGCGCCGGGCTGGCGCCGGCGCCGTCCGCTCCCGCGGCGGCCCCCGCGGGGCAGGCCGCACCGGCGGGGGAGTCGTTCGGGCTCACCCCCCGTGAGCGGGACGTGCTCCGGCTGCTCGCGCGCGGCTGGACGAACCGGCAGATAGCCGAGGAGCTGTACATCTCCCCGAAGACCGCGAGCGTGCACGTGTCCAACATCCTCGGCAAGCTCGCGGTCGGCGGCCGTGGCGAGGCGGCCGCGCTGGCCCACCGGCTGCGGCTCTTCCCGGACGACCTGGCCACCGCCACCGGGTGACCCGCGCCCCCGGTCCGGGACCGGCCGGCGGACCCCGCCCACCGGCCCCGGGCCGGTGGGCGCCGTCGCATGCTCCCGTGCGCGCCGCGTGAGCCCCCGCCCGCGCGCCGCCGCCAACCGGGCCGATCCGCCGGAACCGGGTGCATTTCCCCACCTCCGCGCCATTACTCTAAGTTCAGTGTGCGTGTCATTGAGTGACGGAATTGGTGTAGGGTCCCGATCGGGAGCATCGGTGCGGTGCGGCGACCGGAAGGTCGCCCGCCCCCTGGGCCGCCGTCCTGACGGGGCGCCAGGTCACCGCGTACGGCGAAGCGGCGCGCGGCCGGTGGCCCGTGGCCGGGGCGCCGGGTCCCGGGCCGGAGGGGGAGAGGTCAAGTGAGCTCCACCGATACGGTGCTGCCCGCGGCCGAGCGGCCGGGCGTGCCGGCCACCGACGCGCCCATCACGAGACGTGGCCCGCTGCGCCGCCTGCGGGAGGGCCGCGCCCTGCCCGGCCTCGCGCTCGGCGCCCTGTGCCTCAGCTACGCGTGCGGCGCCGCGACCGGCTGGGGCTCCCATCAACTCGCGGTCTTCATGGGTGATTTCGGGCTCGCCGCGGCGGCCCTCGCGGCCGCGCTGTCCTGCCTGGTCTACGGCTGCACGGTCGGCGGCCACGCCCGTCCGGCCTGGCTGCTGTTCGGCCTCTCCTCGCTCACGGTGGCCTTCGGCAACGGCACCTGGGGCTGGTACGAGCTCGTCGAGCGCACCGCCCTGCCCCAGGACTCGCTCGCCGCCTACGCCTTCCTGCTGTTCGCCCCGCTCTCCATCACCGGCATCCTGGTGCTCGCCCAGCGCCCGCGCTCCGCGGCCGGCTGGCTGTGCCTCCTGCTGGACGGCTGGCTGATCGCCGGCTCGCTGTTCACCCTCAGCTGGAGCCTGGCGCTCGGCCGGATCGCCGCCGGCGAGGGCGGCTCGGTGCTGACCCTGGCCCTCAAGCTGGCCTACCCGGTGCTGGACATCCTGCTGGTCAGCCTGGTGGTCGGGCTGCGCTTCGGCGGCCGGGACGGCAACCGGGCCGCCGTGCACACCGCGATGATGGCACTCGCCGTCACCGTCATCTGCGACGCCCTGTTCACCTCCCCGGCGCTGCACAGCAGTTACCACTCCGGCGAGCTCCTCGACGCCGGCTGGTTCTCCGGCAGCCTGCTGCTGGCCTGGGCGCCGTGGTCGCCGCGCTGGCGCCGCCCGCTGCGCGAGCACCCGTCGGCCGGCGGCCTGCCGCGCCGCCGGGTGGCCACCACGTTCAGCGCGCTCACGCCGTACGCCGCCGCCGCGGTGTGCACCGCCGGGATCCTGTACAACGCGCTCGGCGGGCGCCAGCTCGACCGGGTGGTGGCCGCGGCCGCCTGCACCGTCGGCCTCGCGCTCATCCTGCGCCAGGGCGTGATGCTGCTCGACAACCTCTCGCTCGCCCAGGAACTCGCCCACAAGGAGGCGCACTTCCGCTCCCTGGTGCAGGGCTCCAGTGACGTCATCATGATCGCCGGCGCCAACGGCGTGCTCTCGTACGTCTCCCCGGCCGCGCTCGGCGTCTACGGGCGCGACCCGGAGCAACTGGTCGGCGGCAACCTGCTGGACCTCGTCCACCCCGAGGACGTCGACCGGGTGCTCGGTGAGGTGCGCCGCTACCTCGCCCGGGTCCGCCTCACCGCGCACCGCTCGCCGGGCACCGCCGAACCGTCCGCCCGGGTCGAGTGCCGGATCCGCTCCGGTGCCGGCGAGTGGCTGCACGTCGAGTCCACCGTCAGCCGGCACCGCGACGGGCTGATCCTCAACAGCCGGGACGTCACCGAACGCGTCATGCTCCAGGCCCAGTTGCAGCACAACGCCTTCCACGACCCGCTCACCGACCTGCCCAACCGGGCGCTGTTCACCCAGCGGCTGCGGGCCGCCCTCGGCACCCGCGACCGGCAGGGCGGCCGGGGCGAGTCGGGCGCCGGGATCGCCGTGCTCTTCCTCGACCTGGACGGCTTCAAGGCGGTCAACGACAGTGCCGGCCACCAGGTCGGCGACGAGCTCCTGGTGCAGGCCGCCCGCCGCCTGCAGGGCGCCGTCCGCTGCGGGGACACCGTCGCCCGCTTCGGCGGCGACGAGTTCGCCGCGCTGGTGTGCGGCCCGCTCGGCCGCCTCCAGGTCCAGGAGCTCGCCGAGCGGCTGCGGGTCGCGCTGTCCGAGCCGTACTGGATCGGCGGCGCCGAACTCGCCGTCGCCGCCAGCATCGGCATCGCCTTCGGCACCCCCGAGCGCGGCCCGGCCGCCGACCCGCGCACCGGCGCCGACGAGCTGATGCGCAACGCCGACCTCGCGATGTACCGGGCCAAGTCCGAGGGCAAGGGCCGGGTGGTGCTCTACAGCCCCGCCATGCGGGCCGACCTGGAGCGCCGCACCGAACTCGACGAGCGGCTGCGGGTCGCCGTCCGCGAGGGCGGCTTCACGCTGCTCCACCAGCCCGTGGTGGACCTCGCCAGCGGGGCCGTGGCCGGCGTCGAGGCGCAGGCCCGCTGGCGCTCGGCGAAGGGCCTGCTGCTCACCCCCGCCGAGTTCCTGCGCTCGGCCGAACACGGCGACGCGGCCACCCGCTTCGCCCGCTGGCTGATCCACGAGGCGGTGGCGGCCGCCGCAGCCCGGCGCGGCCTGCCCTCCCGCAACCGCACCGGCCCCGCGCCGGTGCCCGTCGCGGTCCGCCTCTCCGTCGAGCGACTGTGCTCGCCCGGACTGTACGAGACCGTCGCGGCCGCGCTGCGCGACCACCGGCTGCCGGCCGGCGAGCTGGTGATCGAGGTGGCCCGGATGGGCCCGGACGCCCTCGCCGACGAACTGGGCCGCCGCCTGGCCGCATTGCGCCGGCTCGGGGTCGCCACCGTCCTGGCCGGCTACGGCGCCGGCAGCGGCTCGCTGGGCGCCCTCGCCCGGCTGCCGCTGGACGGTCTCAAGCTGGACCGCAGCCTCGTGCAGGACCTCGGCGAGTCCGCGATCAGCCGCACCCTGGCCGGGCACTCGCTGCGCCTCGGTCGCGACCTCGGGCTGCTCACCGGCGCCGAGGGGGTGGACCTGCCCCGGCAGATCGCCGTCCTGCAGGAGCTCGGCTGCCGCCAGGGCCAGGGCTCGGCGTTCGCCCCGCCGCTGGACGAGCCCCGGCTGCGCCGCGCGCTGGTGCGCCGCGGCTACCCCCTGCCGAGGCCGCTCGGCTCGCTGTCGGCCCGCCGGGCGTACCTGGCCGCGGACACCCGGACGAGTGGCCGCGAGGAGTCCCAGGGAGGGCGTGTCGTACATCACCACGGGGCCTGCGACCTGCCCGAACACCGGGCCGTGGCAGGTCCGGGAGGGAGTCCGCATGGCGAGACGGCTGTCCCACCTGCTTGACACGCGCCCCCGGACGGGAGGAAGGTCGTTGCCATGCGCACCCGAATTCTCGTACTTGGCGGGCGCGTCGGCTGAGCGGGCACGCACGCCCCGCTTGTGACAGACCGACGCGCCACCCCTCGCATGCCCTTGGCACGAGGGGTTTTTTGTTGCACTGACGCTGTTCCACCCACGCAAGACCCCTGGCCCCAACCGCTCCGCGAACCCCACGGAAACGGGGAAAAGCGGGACGATTGAGGCAGAGCCGGCGATCGGCCCGAACCGGGACCCCACCCTCGAAGCACCTGGGGCCCGCACCACCGGGCCGGCAAAACCCGAGAAGAGACAGGCAGATGACCGAGCACGCCGCATCCCCCCGCCGCGGGGACAACCCGGCCGCCCACGCTCCCGCTCCCCAGCACGTCGTCGAGACCATGACCGGCGCCCAGTCGCTCATCCGCTCGCTCGAAGCCGTGGGCGCGGACACCGTGTTCGGCATCCCGGGCGGGGCCATCCTGCCCGCCTACGACCCGCTGATGGACTCGGTCAAGGTGCGCCACATCCTGGTCCGCCACGAGCAGGGCGCCGGGCACGCCGCCACCGGCTACGCCCAGGCCACCGGCAAGGTCGGGGTCTGCATGGCCACCTCGGGCCCGGGTGCCACCAACCTGGTCACCCCGATCGCCGACGCCTACATGGACTCCGTCCCGGTCGTCGCGATCACCGGCCAGGTCGCCTCCAAGGCGATCGGCACCGACGCCTTCCAGGAGGCGGACATCTGCGGCATCACGATGCCGATCACCAAGCACAACTACCTGGTCACCGACCCCGCCGAGATCCCCCGGGTGATCGCCGAGGCGTTCCACATCGCCGCCACCGGCCGCCCCGGCCCGGTCCTGGTCGACATCGCCAAGGACGCCCTCCAGGCCACCACGACCTTCCGCTGGCCGGTCGAGACCTCGCTGCCCGGCTACCGCCCGGTCACCAAGCCGCACGCCAAGCAGATCCGCGAGGCCGCGAAGATGCTGGTGGGCGCCAAGCGCCCGGTGCTCTACGTCGGCGGCGGCGTGATCAAGGCGCAGGCCACCGCCGAGCTGCGGATCCTGGCCGAGCTGACCGGCGCCCCGGTCGTCACCACCCTGATGGCGCTCGGCGCCTTCCCCGACAGCCACCCGCAGCACCTGGGCATGCCCGGCATGCACGGCACCGTCCCGGCCGTCACCGCGCTGCAGAAGGCCGACCTGCTGTTCACCCTCGGTGCACGCTTCGACGACCGCGTCACCGGCAAGCTGGACGGCTTCGCCCCGTACGCCAAGGTCGTCCACGCGGACATCGACCCGGCCGAGATCGGCAAGAACCGCCCGGCCGACGTGCCGATCGTCGGTGACGCCCGCGAGGTGCTGGCCGACCTGATCGTCGCCGTCCAGGCCGAGTTCGACGCCGGCCACAAGGGCGACTACACCGAGTGGTGGCAGAAGCTCGACGAGTGGAAGAAGACCTACCCGCTGGGCTACGAGCCCGCCCCGGCCGGGGAACTCTCGCCGCAGCAGGTCATCGAGCGGATCGGCCAGATCGTCGGCCCGGACGCCATCTACGCCGCGGGCGTCGGGCAGCACCAGATGTGGAGCTCGCAGTTCATCCGCTTCGAGAAGCCGGCCACCTGGCTGAACTCGGGCGGCGCGGGCACCATGGGCTACGCGGTCCCGGCCGCGATGGGCGCCAAGGCGGGCCGTCCGGAGGCCGTGGTCTGGGCGATCGACGGCGACGGCTGCTTCCAGATGACCAACCAGGAGCTGGTCACCTGCGCCCTGAACGGCATCCCGATCAAGGTCGCGGTCATCAACAACGGTTCGCTGGGCATGGTCCGCCAGTGGCAGACGCTGTTCTACAACCAGCGCTACTCCAACACCGTGCTGCACGCCGGCCCCGGCCACGACGGCGTCGAGCCGCCGGAGCAGGGCGGCACCCGGATCCCCGACTTCGTCAAGCTGTCCGAGGCGATGGGCTGCGTCGGCCTGCGCTGCGAGCGCCCCGAGGACCTGGACTCGGTCATCGAGCAGGCGATGGCGATCGACGACCGCCCGGTCGTCATCGACTTCATCGTCCACCAGGACGCCATGGTCTGGCCGATGGTCGCGGCCGGCACCAGCAACGACGAGATCCAGTTCGCCAAGGGCGTCCGCCCCGACTTCGGCGACGACCTCGACTGAAGTCCCCATCCAGAACGACTGAGGAACGACATGTCCAAGCACACCCTCTCCGTCCTGGTCGAGAACAAGCCCGGCGTGCTCGCCCGCATCGCCTCGCTGTTCTCCCGTCGGGGCTTCAACATCGACTCCCTCGCCGTCGGCCCGACCGAGCACCCGGACGTGTCCCGGATGACGATCGTGGTCAACGTCGAGGACCTCCCGCTGGAACAGGTCACCAAGCAGCTCAACAAGCTCGTGAACGTGATAAAGATCGTCGAACTCGACCAGGCCGCTGCGATCCAGCGGGAACTGGTCCTGGTGAAGGTCCGCGCCGACAACGAGACCCGGTCGCAGATCGTCGAGATCGTCCAGCTGTTCCGTGCCAAGACCGTCGACGTGTCGCCCGATGCGGTGACCATCGAGGCCACCGGCAGTTCGGACAAGCTGGAGGCCATGCTCCGGATGCTGGAGCCGTACGGCATCAAGGAACTGGTCCAGTCCGGCCTGGTCGCCATCGGGCGCGGTGCCCGTTCGATCACCGATCGTTCGCTCCGCGCCCTGGACCGCAGCGCGTAACCGGCGTTTCTCACACGCTGAACAAAGACCCCACACCCCGCCGGGTGCGAATACGGTAGGCACCGCGTACCCGGCACCCATGACGCAAGGAGATGTGCCCCCGTGGCCGAGCTGTTCTACGAAGACGACGCCGACCTGTCCATCATCCAGGGCCGCAAGGTCGCGGTCATCGGCTACGGGAGCCAGGGCCACGCCCACGCGCTGTCCCTGCGCGACTCCGGCGCCGACGTCCGCGTCGGCCTCAAGCCCGAGTCCAAGTCCCGTGCCAAGGCCGAGGAGGCCGGCCTGCGCGTGGTCACCCCCGCCGAGGCCGCGGCCGAGGCCGACGTCATCATGATCCTGGTGCCGGACCCGATCCAGGCCGACGTCTACGAGGCGGACATCGCCCCGCACCTGAAGTCCGGCGACGCCCTGTTCTTCGGCCACGGCCTGAACATCCGCTTCGGCTTCATCAAGCCCCCGGCGGACGTCGACGTCTGCATGGTCGCCCCGAAGGGCCCGGGCCACCTGGTCCGCCGCCAGTACGAGGAGGGCCGCGGCGTCCCCGCGATCGTCGCGGTCGAGCAGGACGCGACCGGCAACGCCTTCGCCCTGGCGCTGTCCTACGCCAAGGGCCTGGGCGCCACCAAGGCCGGCGTCATCAAGACCACCTTCACCGAGGAGACCGAGACCGACCTGTTCGGTGAGCAGGCCGTCCTCTGCGGTGGCACCGCCGCCCTGGTGAAGGCCGGGTTCGAGACCCTGGTCGAGGCCGGCTACCAGCCGGAGATCGCCTACTTCGAGTGCCTGCACGAGCTGAAGCTCATCGTCGACCTGATGTACGAGGGCGGCCTGGAGAAGATGCGCTGGTCGGTCTCCGAGACCGCCGAGTGGGGCGACTACGTCACCGGCCCGCGCATCATCACCGACGCCACCAAGGCCGAGATGAAGAAGGTCCTCGCCGAGATCCAGGACGGCACCTTCGCCAACACCTGGATCGCCGAGTACAAGGCCGGTCTGCCCAAGTACAACGAGTACAAGAAGGCCGACGAGGACCACCTGCTGGAGACCACCGGCAAGAAGCTGCGCTCGCTGATGAGCTGGGTCGACGAGAAGGCCTGACCCGTCCCGTCCGCTCGTGCCCCCTACCCTGATCCCGCGGGGGGCTTGTACAAGTAGGCTGCTCCCGTCCGGGTGATTTCGCCGGACGGGAGCAGCCCCGTACTCCGCCCGTCGATACACTTCCGAGTGCGCGTCAGGCCCACAGCGTCGTGCGTCTACCTACGCGGCATGCCACCTTCCCCAGCCCTCACACGCCACCTTCGTGCGCCGGGGAACCGGACAGTTAAGGACACACTGTCGTGAGCAAATCCGTCGTTCTGATCGCCGAAGAGCTGTCGCCCGCCACCGTCGACGCCCTCGGTCCCGACTTCGAGATCCGCCACTGCAACGGTGCCGACCGCACCGAACTGCTCACCGCGATCGCCGACGTCGACGCGATCCTGATCCGCTCGGCGACGAAGGTCGACGCCGAGGCGCTGGCCGCCGCCCGCAAGCTGAAGGTCGTCGCCCGGGCCGGCGTCGGCCTCGACAACGTGGACGTCTCCGCCGCCACCAAGGCCGGCGTGATGGTCGTCAACGCGCCGACCTCCAACATCGTCACCGCCGCCGAGCTCGCCTGCGGCCTGCTGATCTCCGTCGCCCGCAACATCGCGCCGGCCAACGCCGCGCTCAAGCAGGGCGAGTGGAAGCGCAACAAGTACACCGGCGTCGAGCTGAGCGAGAAGGTCCTCGGCGTCGTCGGCCTCGGTCGGATCGGCGTCCTGGTCGCGCAGCGGATGTCCGCGTTCGGCATGAAGATCGTCGCGTACGACCCCTACATCCAGGCCGCCCGCGCCGCGCAGATGGGCGTCAAGCTGGTCTCGCTCGAAGAGCTGCTGGAGGTCTCGGACTTCATCACCGTCCACCTCCCGAAGACCCCCGAGACGATCGGCCTGATCGGCGACGAGGCGCTGCACAAGGTCAAGCCGACCGTGCGCATCGTCAACGCCGCCCGCGGCGGCATCGTCGACGAGGAGGCGCTCGCGAGCGCCCTGCGCGACGGCCGGGTCGCCGGCGCCGGCCTCGACGTGTACGCCAAGGAGCCGTGCACCGACTCCCCGCTGTTCGCCTTCGACAACGTGGTCGCAACCCCGCACCTCGGCGCCTCCACCGACGAGGCGCAGGAGAAGGCCGGCATCGCCGTCGCCAGGTCGGTGCGCCTCGCGCTGGCCGGCGAGCTGGTACCGGACGCCGTCAACGTCCAGGGCGGCGTGATCGCCGAGGACGTGCGCCCGGGCCTTCCGCTCGCGGAGAAGCTCGGCCGGATCTTCACCGCGCTGGCCGGCGAGGTCGCCGTCCGGCTCGACGTCGAGGTCCGCGGCGAGATCACCCAGCACGACGTCAAGGTGCTCGAACTGTCCGCGCTGAAGGGCGTGTTCGAGGACGTCGTGGCGGAGACGGTGTCCTACGTCAACGCCCCGCTGTTCGCTCAGGAGCGCGGTGTCGAGGTGCGCCTGACCACCTCCAGCGAGAGCCCCGAGCACCGCAACGTCATCACGGTCCGCGGCACGCTCGCCGACGGCGAGGAGATCGCCATCTCCGGCACGCTGGCCGGCCCGAAGCAGACCCAGAAGATCGTCGGCGTGGACGCCTTCGACGTGGACGTCGCGCTCACCGACCACATGGCCTTCTTCAAGTACGAGGACCGTCCGGGCGTCGTCGGCGTCCTCGGCAAGCACCTCGGCGACGCCGGCATCAACATCGCCGGCATGCAGGTCGCGCGGGACGGCGGCGGCGCGCTCGCGTCCCTCACCGTCGACAGCGAGATCCCGCAGGACGTGCTGTCGGCGATCGCCGCCGAGATCGGCGCCCGCTTCGCGCGGTCGGTCGACCTGGGCTGACCCTCCCGAGGCTCCGCACCGGGCCCGGACCTCCGTTTCGACGGCGGTCCGGGCCCGTTCGCGTGCGTCCGGGTGACTCCCGTCTCATATACTAGGAAATCCAAGTATTCGTGCAGACACGGCCGGGCCGGGGTCGTACGGTGGAAGCGCCATACGGTGTGCCGCCCCTGTAGCCAGGGCGCGCGGCCCGTGTGTGCGTGCGCCTTCACGGGCAGGCGATCCCTGCCTCTGCGCGTACCCCTCCCCTCACCAAGTCGTGCTTCTGCGCGCCGCTTCCAAGGAGTCCGGTATGCCTTCCACCGCCGACCGCCACGTCTCTGCCGCCCCCGCCGCCACCCCCGTCCGCGCCCCGCGCCGCCGCCGGGCCGCCGAGCGGAACTCCTTCGCCGCCGCCGCGCTGCAGCGCTCGCTGGACCGTCGTGACAACGGCGGCGTGACCGGCCACCGCTGACCGGCGGGGCCGTCCGGGCGTTCATCCGCCAAATGGGCCGGACGGCCTGACGGACGGTCACCCCGGAGAGTGCACCTTGCCTCCGTCCGGGGGACGGTGCTCGCACCGGCCGGCGCGATCATCCTAATTTGGGGCCCCCGGAAGGGTGATCGACGCCCGCGCGGGCGGGCGTCAGCGACCTCCTCGGTGTGCGGATCCGTCCCCCTTGCCGGGGGAGAGGGCCCACGTGCGTCTGCCAACCGTCCGCCGTTCGCTCGCCCGGATCGGCGTCACCCTGACCCTGCTGGTCGGCCCGGCCGCGCTCGCCGCCGCGCCGGCCGGCGGCAGTCCGCCGACGGACCCGCCCGGGTCCGACCGCGCGGCGTCCGTCCTGCTCGAACTCGGCACCGAGGCGGCCGGCCCCGCCTGGCGGCGCGCCGCCGACGATTCCCGGCGGGCCCGGCGCTCCCCCGAGGAGGTCCGCCGGGCGGCCGCCCGGGCCGGCGCCGACCAGCGGGCCAGGGCCGGCGACGCGCTGGACCGGGCCGCCGCGGCCGTCCACCGGGCCGTTCCCGCCGCCCGCGAGCTGTACCGCACCCGCACCCTGCTCACCGGCCTCGCCGTCACCGCGCCCGCCGACCGGCTGGCCGCGCTGCGGGCCCTGCCCGGCGTCCGGGCCGTCCACCCGATCGTCCGCAAGCAGCGCGACAACGCGTACTCCGTCCCGCTGACCGGCGCCCCGCAGGTGTGGGAGGGCGCCGCGGGCGACGGCAACACCGGCAAGGGCGTGCGGATCGGCGTCATCGACAGCGGCATCGACTACACCCACGCGGACTTCGGCGGCCCCGGCACCGAGGCCGCCTACCGGTCGGTCGAGCGGGGCAAGCCCGCCCCGGCCGCGCTGTTCCCCACCGCCAAGGTGATCGGCGGCAAGGACCTGGTCGGCGACGACTACGACCCGGACCCGTCCTCCCCGCACCACCAGCCGGTGCCGCACCCCAGCGACAACCCCATCGACTGCGACCGCAACGGCCACGGCACCCACGTGGCCGGCACCGCGGCCGGCCTCGGCGTGACCGCCGACGGCCGCACCTACACCGGGCCCTACCGGGCCGGCCTCGACCCGGCCGGCTTCAAGATCGGCCCGGGGGCGGCCCCCGGCGCGCAGCTGTACGCGATCCGGGTGTTCGGCTGCGAGGGCTCCACCGACCGCCTCGCCCAGGCCCTGGACCTCGCCGCCGACCCCAACGGCGACGGCGACCTCGGCGACCGGCTGGACGTCGTCAACCTCTCCCTCGGCAGCCGCTTCGGCAGCCCCGACGACGCCGACGCGGTGGCCGTCGACCACCTGGCCGCGCTCGGCACCGTCGTGGTCGCCGCCGCCGGCAACGAGGGGGACGTCTACGGCATCAGCGGCAGCCCCGGCACCGCCGCCCGGGCCATCGCCGTGGCCGCCTCCGTGCACGGGCACGCCGACACCGACGGCATCACCGTGCTCGCCCCCGCCGACCTCGCCGGCGCCGTCCCCGCCCACTGGAGCGAGCGTTACCAGGGCTGGTCCACCGCCGACGTGCACGGCCGACTCGCCCTGCCCGTCGACCAGTCCGACGGCTGCGCCGCGTTCAGCGCGACCGACCGGCAGCGGCTCGCGGGCAAGGTCGCGCTGCTGGCCTGGGCCAGCCGCGAGTCCGAACGGGCCTGCAACTCCGGCCCGCGCGCCGACCACGCCGCCGACGCGGGCGCGATCGGCGCCCTCTACGCCGCCGACACCGACCACCTGCCCGAGATCGCCGGCAACGACCGCATCCCCGTCGCCCTGCTGGCCCGCGCCGACGGCGAGCGCCTCCGGCAGGCCGCCGCGGCCGGCGGGGCCGAGGTCCGGCTGGCCGCCCCCGGCAACCCGCTGCACGGCTCGGTCTCCCAGCTCCAGCCCGAACGGGCCGACACCCTCACCGACTTCACCTCGCGCGGCATCGGCCTGCCCGGTGTCGTCAAGCCCGACCTCGCCGCCCCCGGCGAGAGCATCTGGTCCGCCCTCGCCGGCAGCGGCAGCGGCGGCCAGCGCGAGGACGGCACCTCGATGGCCACGCCGCACGTGGCCGGGCTCGCCGCCCTCGTCCGCGCCGCCCACCCGGACTGGCCGGTCGAGGAGGTCAAGGCGGCGCTGATGAACACCTCCGTCGACACCCGTCTCGACGCGGACCGCGGCAGCCCGGTCTACGGCCCCGAGCGCACCGGCGCCGGCCGGGCCGCGGTCGACCGGGCCGTGCGCACCCCGGCCGTCGCCTACGCCTCCGGGGAGGGCGCGGTCGAGGGCTCCGTCGGCGTCTCCTTCGGTCCGGTCGAGGTCGGCGGCCCGACGGCGCTGCGGCGCGAGATCGAGGTGCGCAACCACTCGGCGGCGCCGCTGAGCTACCGCACCGGGTACGCGGCGGCCACCGAACTGCCCGGCGCGCACTACGAGGTGGCGCCGGAGCGGGTCGACGTCCCGGCGGGCGGCACCGCGCACGTCCGGGTGACGCTCAGCGTCCCCGGGGAGCTGGGACGCGCACCGGACCCGACCCTCGACGCCGTGCAGGGCGGCAAGGCGCGCTCCTACCGGGGCGAGCTGTCCGGACGCGTCCTGCTCAGCCCCGTCACCGACCCGGCCCTGCCCGAGCTGAGGGTCCCGGTGTTCGCGGCCCCGCGGCCCGCCACCGGACTCACCGCCTCCGCCCCGGTACGCACCGCCCGGGACGGCACCCTGCTGGTGCTCGGCGGCAGCAGCGCCCCCGGGGACCGGCCGGGACTCGTCAGCGCCTTCGCCCTCGGCGGAGAGGGCGCCCGCTGGGCCGACTGCCCGCCCGGCGGCGGCGCCGAGCTGCGGCCCGGCTCGGGCATCGTGCCCGAGAAGCCGGGCGGGGACGCCCCGGCGCCGGAGGACGTGTGCGTCGAACACCCCGGCGACCGGGCGGCGAACCTGCGGGCCGTCGGCGCCGCCGCGGACTCCGGGACGCTCTACTTCGGCGCCCGGCTCTGGGCTCCCGCCACGACACCCGTCGGCCTCTACGGGGTCCGGGTCTCGCTGGACACCGACGGGGACGGCGTCGCCGACGTGATCGTGAAGGCCGACCGGCAGCGCGGCAGCGACGTGCTGGTCGCCCGCGCGCTCGACGCCCGCACCGGCGCCGAACTGGACGTCCAGCCGCTCAACGCCCGCTGGGGCGACGTCGACACCGCCCTGCTGGACAGCGAGGTGCTGGTCCTGCCGGTGCGGATCGCCGCCCTCCCCGGGGTGGGGGAGGGCCACGGCGTCGTGCGGTACGGCGTGTGGACCGGCCCGGCCGTCCAGGGCAAGCCGGACCCGGCCGACGCCTTCGGGTCGATCGGCCTGCGGGGCGTGCGGCCGACCGTCGCGGTCGACGTGCTCCACCCGGCCGTCACGGTCCGGGCCGGGCTCGCCGGACCGGCCGCCATCGCGGCCCCGGCGCAGCCCGGCACCGTCCTCGACGTCCACCGGGCGGCGGGCGACACGTCCTCGGTCCTGCTGCTCCACCACTTCAACCCGGGTGCCCGGCGGGCGGAGGTGGTCGCGCTTCCCTGACCCCCGGGCGCAGCGAGGGGCGGCCCGCACGACGCGCGCGGGCCGCCCCTCCGCGTGTCGTCAGCCCGCCTGCGCCGCACGGGCCTCCCGGCGGCGGACGCGGCGCGGGGTGTGCGGCGGGCGGCGGCGGGAGAGGCGGGTGAAGACGGCGACCAGGGCGAGGGCCGCCGTGGTCGCGGACGTGACGACCAGGCCCTCGGTGAGGCCGGGCGGCCGGAACGCGCAGGTGACGCGGTCCGCCCCGGCGTCCAGCGGGACGCCGATCATGCCCAGGACCGGCGTGGGCACCGTGGACCGGCCGCCGCCGGCCGCGCAGGTCCAGCCCTCGGTGGCCGGGACGGACAGCAGTGCCGTGCCCGTCGAGCCGGCCGGGAGGACGGCGGTGAGCGTGTGGCCGGCGGCCGTCACCCGGGTCGCTCCGGTCGCCGTCAGCCGGGCCACGGCCGCCTCCAGGGCGCCCGGCCGCAGGCAGCCGATCGGGCGGGCCGGGACCTGGCTCACCCCGTCGGACCGCAGCGCCACCCGGACCAGCCCGTCGGCCGGGACCGGCCCCAGCCGGTGGACCGGGACGGCGGTGGTCGGCTGGTCGCCGTCGCTGCGGTAGGTGGTGCCGAGGCCGCTGACCGTGCCCCGGTACCAGACGCCGTGGAAGAACGCCGTCCCGCCGGGCGTGCACGCCGCCGTGAACTCCGTCGCCGCGCCGCCGCCCGGCAGCGACCAGCCGCTGCTGCCGTGCAGCGTCGGCGCGGGGCCGCCCGCCGGGACGGGCACCGGCGCGTCGTACACCGGGCCGCCGAGCAGCGACTCCTGCCGCGACCACACCGAGGTGGTGTCCACCCGGTGGCCCGCCGGCAGCACGGTGACCAGCGGCGGCGCGGCGGCCCGGCCGGGGGCGAAGCCGTCCGGCGGGGGGCCGTCGTCCAGGTGGGCGCGGACCGCGAACAGCGCCTGCCCGACCGGGTCGGTGACGCTGGCGGTGCTCCGCCCGCCCGCCGTCCAGCCCGCGCCGAGGTCGTGCAGGAGCAGGGCGGCGGCGGTCGGCAGGTAGCCACTGAAGTACCCGCCGCCCTGGCCGTCGAGGAGCAGCGGGTCGTTGGGGGTGAAGGCGTGCGGGCCCGGGTCGCTGCGCCCGCCGGGCCAGTCCTCGGCCCGGCGGACCGCCGCGTGGGCGGCCCGCACCGCCGCGCCGGAGGCCGTCCCCTCCGGTCCGGGGGCCAGTGCCGCGTAGCCGGACCAGACGGCGTTGCCGAGCACGGCGCCGCCCAGCACCCAGGTGAGGGCGGCGCCGGCCCGCCGGTCCGCGTGCCACCGCTCCAACGCCCACAGCGCGGCGAGCAGCACTGCCCCGCCGACCGCCAGCAGCACCCAGGTGGACGGCCGCACGGAGTGCCGGCCCGCCGCCAGCCCGGCGATCACCGCGACCACGGCGGCCCCGGCGAGCAGCGTGGGGAGATCCGGCCGGTGCGCCAGCGACACCCAGGCGGCCAGCACCAGCAGCCCGCTCAGAGCGAACGCCGCCCGGTACGGCCCGCCGGCCGGGATCGCCAGGCCGTGCCAGACCAACACCGTCGGCGTCCAGACGAAGCTCAGCACCACCAGCGCCAGCGCGCCGCACCACACCGCCCGCTCGCGCACCCGCACCCGCCGGTTGAACGGCAGCCCGCACACCAGCAGCAGTCCGAACAGGCCGATGGCGACGTCCGGCAGCGGGGCGCTGCCGTGCGTGCCGGGCAGCAGCCGGGCGAGGTGCCCGCCGAAGCCGTCCGGACCGAGCGGCTCCACCGGCGACTCCGGCTGGGCGGCGCGGGCGGCCCGGACGGCGACGAACAGGACGGGGGAGGCGAGCAGGACCCCGGCGACGGCCATCGTGACGGCCCGGCCGGTGGTGCGGACGCGGTGGCGGAACGTCCGGGGGGTCGCCAGCAGCCGTACGGCGAGGACGAGTCCGGCGGTGATGGTGGCCATCGCGGCGGTGTACAGGTTGCCGGCCCAGGCGAACGCGACGCACAGTGAGCCGA
The DNA here is from genome assembly GCF_040650235.1 of Kitasatospora sp. NPDC048722. Lineage (NCBI taxonomy): Bacteria > Bacillati > Actinomycetota > Actinomycetes > Kitasatosporales > Streptomycetaceae > Kitasatospora > Kitasatospora sp. NPDC048722. The sequence goes on along the minus strand of NZ_JBEZGX010000035.1, from coordinate 5,281 downwards.
GCACCCAGCGGCGTTCGTGCAGGCACCAGTCGCCGGCCAGGCACAGCAGCGGGAGCGAGACCAGGCCCCACAGCCAGTGCGGCGCCGATCCGCCGACGGCCAGCACCCAGGCGCAGAGCCCGTACCCGACGGCGGTGAGCGCGCGCAGCCGGCGCGGGCCCGGGTGCAGGCGGCCGAGGACGTGCGTCATCAGGGCGGTGCCGAGGCCGATGCTCGCGAGGGTGACGAGGAAGACCGCGAGGTGGCCCCAGGCGCGGGGGAGGAGTGCCGCGGGCCAGGAGAACGGGTTCATCAGGTAGGCGAAGAAGTCGGCGAGGAACGGCACCCCGTACCCGCTGTTCCAGTTGAACAGGAGGTCCCCGGCGGCCCGCCCGTGCACGAGGTCCCACAGGTGGGTGTGGAACGGCACCGCGAGGTCGTCCGCCCCGGGCGGCCAGCCCCCGCGCATCCCCGCCGCCAGCGCGTACCCACCCACGGCCAGCCCGGCCGCCCCCGCACAGACCCCGCCCTCCCGCCGCCACTCGCCCATCTGCGCCGTACCCCGTTCCGCGAGGACTCCCGATCCTCGCCACACTAAGCGCGCCCCCGGCGCGTCCTGGGGCACCCGCGCCCCCTCGAACGGGTGGCGTGGCGCCGCGGCAGGCCCGCCGTCACCCGTACGCGTCCGAATCGTGGACACGAGGTGTCAGTCCCTGGGACACCGGAGTAGGGTCCGAGCATGTCTCGCACGATTCGTCTCGCAGTTGTTCCCGGTGACGGCATCGGCCAGGAAGTCGTGGCCGAAGGGCTCAAGGTCCTCAAGGCCGTGCTTCCCGCCGAGGTGAAGCTGGAGACCACCGAGTACGACCTCGGGGCCCGGCGCTACCACCGGACCGGGGAGACGCTGCCGGACGGCGTGCTGGCCGAACTGAAGGGCCACGACGCGATCCTGCTCGGTGCCATCGGAGACCCGAGCGTGCCGTCGGGCGTGCTGGAGCGGGGGCTGCTGCTGAAGCTGCGGTTCGCCTTCGACCACCACATCAACCTGCGGCCGGGCCGGCTGTTCCCGGGCGTCGCGTCGCCGCTGGCCGGGCAGCCCGAGATCGACTTCGTGGTCGTCCGCGAGGGCACCGAGGGCCCGTACGTCGGCAACGGCGGCTCGCTGCGCACCGGCACCGAGCACGAGGTGGCCACCGAGGTCAGCCTGAACACCGCCTTCGGCATCGAGCGCGTGGTGCGCGACGCCTACCGGCGGGCGCAGGCGCGGCCGCGCAAGAAGCTCACCCTGGTCCACAAGAACAACGTGCTGGTGCACGCCGGCCACCTGTGGACGCGGATCTTCGCCGAGGTCGGCGAGGAGTTCCCCGAGGTCACCACCGACTACCTGCACGTCGACGCGGCGACCATCTTCTTCGTCACCCAGCCGGAGCGCTTCGACGTCATCGTCACCGACAACCTGTTCGGCGACATCCTGACCGACCTGGCCGCCGCCGTGACCGGCGGGATCGGCCTGGCGGCGAGCGGCAACATCAACCCGGGCGGGGAGTTCCCGTCGATGTTCGAGCCGGTGCACGGCTCCGCGCCGGACATCGCGGGCCAGGGCAAGGCCGACCCGACGGCCACCGTGCTGTCGGTCGCCATGCTGCTGGACCACCTGGGCCTGGCCGCCGAGGCCGCCCGGGTCGAGGCCGCGGTCGCCGCGGACCTGGCCGAGCGCTCGGGCACCCGCAGCACCTCCCAGGTCGGCGACGCGCTCGCCGCCCGAGTATCCGGCTGAGGGGGCCGGATCCGACCAGCGGAGTTCCGGCCGAGAACGGGCCGCAACCCCCACAAGGGACTCCGGCCGCGGGGCCGGAGCACATAACCGCAGCTTGCAGCTTCCCAAGCGACAGGCGACTGTTCGGCACGGCCCTCTGGATGCGAGTATCGACAGTGGGCCGTGCCGTTGTGCGTACGTTCGGGCGTTCATCCGCCCGCAGCGACGCTCAGCCGGCGGTGGCGGCCCGAACCAACCCCACGGTGAAGGACACACAGCCATGAGCACGCCCACCCAGGCGCCCATCACGTTCGACCTCAAGCCCTCCGCCAACCCGCTGTCCGACGCGGAGCGCGAGGCACGGCTGACCAACCCCGGGTTCGGTCGCGTCTTCACCGACCACATGGTCACCGTCCGCTGGACCGAGGGCCGGGGCTGGCACGACGCCCAGCTGGCGCCGTACGCGCCGCTGGAGATCGACCCGGCGAACATGACCCTGCACTACGGCCAGGCGATCTTCGAGGGCCTGAAGGCCTACCGCCAGGCCGACGGTTCGATCTCCACCTTCCGTCCGGAGGCCAACGCCGCCCGCTTCCAGGCCTCGGCCCGCCGCCTGGCCATGCCGGAGCTGCCGGTCGAGACCTTCGTCGAGGCCGTCGAGCTGCTGGTCCAGCAGGAGCAGGCCTGGGTGCCGAACGAGCCCGAGCAGAGCCTGTACCTGCGGCCGTTCATGTTCGCCACCGAGGTCGGCCTGGGCGTCCGCCCGGCGAACTCCTACCTGTTCATGATCATCGCCTCGCCGGCCGGCGCGTACTTCCCGGGCGGCGTCAAGCCGGTCTCGGTCTGGCTGTCCAAGGAGTACGTCCGGGCCGCGCCCGGCGGCACCGGCGCCGCCAAGTGCGCCGGCAACTACGCCGCGTCGCTGGTCGCCCAGGCCCAGGCCGCCGAGAAGGGCTGCGACCAGGTGGTCTGGCTCGACGCCGCCGAGCACCGGTGGGTCGAGGAGATGGGCGGCATGAACCTCTACTTCGTCTTCGGCGAGGGCGAGGACGCGAAGATCGTGACGCCGGAGCTGTCCGGCGCCCTGCTGCCCGGCATCACCCGCGACTCGCTGCTGACCCTGGCCGGCGACCTCGGCTACGCCGTCGAGGAGCGGAAGATCTCCACCGACGAGTGGCAGCAGGCCAACGCCGACGGCACCCTGACCGAGGTCTTCGCGTGCGGCACCGCCGCCGTCATCACCCCGGTCGGCTCGGTCAAGTCCGCCGCCGCCGACTGGACCGTCGGCACCGGCGAGCCCGGCCCGGTCACCATGGAGCTGCGCAAGGCCCTGCTCGCCATCCAGGGCGGCCAGAGCCCCGACACCCACGGCTGGCTGCACAAGATCGTCTGATTTCCGCGGCCGTCCCGCCGCCTCCGGCCTGCACCGTTTCGCATCGCGAGACGTGCGGGCCGGACCGCGGAGGGTGTGCCAGACTGCCAGCGTGTCCTCGCTGTCGCTGATTATTAGCAGCAGGCGCGCCGGTCCGCAGTGACCGCTCCCGCAGGACCCGATGCGGAGCGACCACCAGCGTCCAGACCCGCGCGCAGACCTCTCGCACCCGCGAGGGGTCTTTTCGCTTTTCGGGCAACGCCCCTTGAGCACAGCCCCGGACCGGCCGAGAGCCCCCACGAAGGGCTCGGGGACACCGGGGCCGCGCGCGGGATGCTGGACAGTGGAGCCGGGACGACAAACCGGCAGAGCAGTACGAAACCTCCCCGAACGGAGAACCAGGGGTCATGACCGAGGTCAGCCGTACCGACGACAGCTTCCACGTGTTCGACACCACCCTGCGCGACGGCGCGCAGCGGGAGGGCATCAACCTCACGGTGGCCGACAAGCTGGCCATTGCCCGGCACCTGGACGACTTCGGGGTGGGGTTCATCGAGGGCGGCTGGCCCGGGGCCAACCCGCGCGACACGGAGTTCTTCGCCCGCGCCGCCGCCGAGCTCACGCTCGAACACGCCCAGCTGGTCGCCTTCGGCGCCACCCGCCGGGCGGGCGGCCGGGCCGCCGACGACCCGCAGCTGGCCGCGCTCGTCACCTCCGGCGCCCCCGTCGTCACCCTGGTCGCGAAGGCGCACGACCGGCACGTCGAACTGGCCCTGCGCACCACCCTGGACGAGAACCTGGAGATGATCCGGGACAGCGTCGAGTACCTGCGGGCCGCGGACCGCCGGGTGTTCATCGACTGCGAGCACTTCTTCGACGGCTACCGGGCCAACCGCGACTACGCGCTCGACGTCGTCCGCACCGCGCACCGCGCGGGGGCCGACGTCGTCGTGCTGTGCGACACCAACGGCGGCATGCTGCCGGCCGGCGTGCGCGACATCGTCGCCGACGTGATCGCCTCGACCGGCGCCCGGGTCGGCATCCACGCCCAGGACGACACCGGGTGCGCCGTCGCCAACACCCTGGCCGCGGTGGACGCCGGCGCCACCCACGTGCAGTGCACCGCGAACGGCTACGGCGAGCGGGTCGGCAACGCCAACCTGTTCCCGGTGGTGGGCGCGCTGGAGATCAAGTACGACCGCAGGGTGCTGCCCGCGGGCCGGCTCGCCGAGATGACCCGGATCTCGCACGCCATCGCCGAGCTGGTGAACCTGACCCCCTCCACCCACCAGCCGTACGTCGGCTACTCCGCCTTCGCGCACAAGGCCGGGCTGCACGCCTCCGCGATCAAGGTGGACCCGGACCTGTACCAGCACATCGACCCCGAGCTGGTCGGCAACACCATGCGGATGCTGGTCTCCGACATGGCCGGCCGGGCCTCGGTCGAGCTCAAGGGCAAGGAGCTCGGCTACGACCTCTCCACCGACCGCGACCTGGCCGGCCGGGTGGTCGCCAGGGTCAAGGAGCAGGAGAACCTCGGCTACACGTACGAGTCCGCGGACGCCTCCTTCGAGCTGCTGCTGCGCGACGAGGTGCGCGGCAGCCGGGAGCGCTTCTACACGCTGGAGTCCTGGCGCACCATCAGCGAGCAGGGCCCGAACGGCTTCACGGGCAACGAGGCGACGGTCAAGCTGTGGGCCAAGGGCGTGCGCCGGATCGCCACCGGTGAGGGCAACGGCCCGGTCGACGCGCTGGACAAGGCCCTGCGCACGGCGCTCGAAGGCATCCACCCGCAGCTGGCCAAGCTGGAACTGGTCGACTACAAGGTCCGCATCCTGGAGGGCCAGCACGGCACCGGCTCCAAGACCCGGGTGCTGATCGAGTCCACCGACGGCACGTCGACGTGGTCCACCGTCGGCGTGGCCGACAACGTCGTCGCCGCCTCCTGGCTGGCGCTGGAGGACGCGTACACCTACGGCCTGATCCGGGCGGGCGTGGAGCCCACCGAGTGACCATCCGTCAACCCGCCCGTGGCCCGTGGAGGTTCGATCCGCGGGCCACGGGCGCGTCCGCTACCGCAGCCGGGCGAGGAGGGCGTGTTCGACGAGGGTGATGAGGGCGCTCTTGGCGCTGTCGCGGCGGCGGGCGTCGAGGGTGATGACGGGGGTGTCGGC
>NZ_JBEZGX010000034.1:0-100473 GCF_040650235.1 Kitasatospora sp. NPDC048722 | reverse complement strand
GCGAGGCCTCGTTCGCGGCCTTCGCCGCCGCGGAGGCGGTCTGGGCAGCGGCGGCGGCGCGGGTCGCGGCGTCCGCTGCGCGGCCGGCGGCGTTCGACGCCTGCCCGGCCGAACCCTGGGCGGCCTTGGTCTCGTTCGCGGCGCGCTCGGAGGCCTCCTTCGCCAGCCTGGTGGCGTCCAGCGCCTTGCCCGCCGCGTCCACGGCCGTCTGGGCCTGCTGGCCGGCCTGGGCGGAGGCGTTCTTCGTGAGGTCCGCGAGCTGGGAGACCGTCAGCGTCTCCTGGTCGTGGGCGGCAGCCGTCTGGTAGCCGTACTGGAGGAACTGCTGGACGTCGTCCATCGAGCCGTTGAGCGCCGTGTTCGCGGCCTTCTTGACCTCCGGCCCGCCGGAGGCCATCAACTGCGAGAGGTGGACGCGGTCGTCGTCGTCCCTGGCCTTGAACTGGCCCTCGTTCAGGAACTTTTCGACGTCGTCCAGGGTGCCGTCCATGGCCCTGGCCGCCGCGGCCTTCACACCGGGGCCTCCGGCCGCCATGATCTGCGACAGCCGGACCCGCTGGTCGTCCTCGTACGGCTTCTTGGCGCCGCCGTCGAGGAACTTCCTCAGGTCCTCGGCCGAGCCCTTCAGCGCGGCCGTTCCCGCGTCGCGCACCCCGGGGCCCGAGGCGGCGACGAGCGCCTCGACCTTCGCCCTCAGGTCCTGGTCGGCCGCGACCGCCCGGCCTGTGGTCACGAACGCGGTCAGGTCGTCGCTGCCGCCGGTCAGCGCCGTCTCGGCCGCGTGGCGCACGGCCGGCCCACCGGCCTGCCAGGCCGCGACCGCCTTCACCCGGTCCGGGTTCGCCGCGGTCGCCGTCGGCACGTCCGCCGCGACCGCGCGAGTCGTCAGCAGCCCGGTCAGCAGGCTGCCGGCCACGAACCCGGCCGCAAGCCGTGATCGGGCCCGTGATGTCAGTGACATCCTCATGGGAGCTTCGTCATCTCTTTCGTGTTCCGGGCACCGAAGTGCCATCTGACCGGCCACGGTCACGCATCGACGGGCCGGAAGTTCAATGGGAGGAAGGAAGCGCACGACGTGGCGCGATGTGCCGCGCGGAAAAGGAAATTCCACCGAATCCGGGCCCGTTCGGCCCGGCTGCCGTCCGTCGGTGAGCTCGGAGGCGGTGTTCCAGGGGTCTCACCGCGTTCGGGCCGAATTCCGGCGCCGGCCGCGGCCACCGCGGGTGTGGCCGAGGCCCCGACGAGGGGCCGGGCCGGGCTTCGAACGGTACGCACAGGGACTCCTGGAAGAGGACGCACCCGGGCGACACCCAGCACCCCCGAGCTGGCAAAGAAAAGATCAAGTGGACGCTATCCACCGGAAATCCGGTACGTCAAAGCATGCGACCACCCCCACGGAAGTCCTGACTCACCGTCAAGCACCCTGCGGGAAACGCTGCTGAACCAGCCTAAAACCGTCATTCCGAAGACGGACATTAGGGATGTTCGAGAAGGCGGGAGCCCGTTCCCCGACCATCACGGTTCGGTGACGTTTCCTCCGCTCGGCACCGGCGCGGACCCGGACAGCCCCGGCCGGCCCCGGAGAACCCCGGGATGCGACTTCCCAGCGGTGGCGGTGATCACTAAGGTCTGGCGCTGTGACTATGCGTGAATCCGGTGACGAACTGTGGGACGAGTTCGTCAGGGAGTTTGAGAAGAACAACGCGGTGCGGGAGCCGAGCGCCGCCGAACGGGCCCGGCAGGCCGAGCAGGCGAAGCCGCGGCGCTCGCGGCGGCTGGTCCTTCCCGTGGCCGCCGCCCTCCTGGTGGCCGCGGGCGCGACGGCGTACGTGCTCCGGCCGTCCGACCGGTCGCCCGCCGCCGCGCCCGCACCCGCGCCGGCCACGACGGCCGCGTCCACCCCTTCGGAGCACGCGGCGGCGGCACCGGCCGGGGCTCCGGCGTCGGCCATCCCGCTGTCCGTCTTCCCGGCGCAGGTGCAGGGGTACACACTCGTCGCGAAGGTGGCGAACCCGAGCTGCACCGGCTCCGACACCGTGGCGCCGACCCTCGCCGGGCTGATCACTCAGGGGCACGGCTGTTTCGGCGTCGACCTGGCGCTGTACAAGGACGCCGAGGGCAACCAGTACGACCTGGCGCTGTTCGCCATGAAGGACCCGCTCGAGTGCGTCCACCTCATCAACGTGCTGGCCTCCAGCCCCGAGTCCTACCAGGTCGCCGTCCAGGTCCCGCCCAAGGACTCGGGTCTGCGCCAACTGCCCTCCGATAGCGGCCTCGTGCAGAACTTCGCGTCCTACGGGCACGGGATGCTCGTCGGCATGGCCCAGTGGTCCGACGGCCGGACCGCGGACTTCGGCGCGCTGTCCGACCGGCTCTCGCCGCTGACCGGGGCGGTCATCAGGAACGTCCCCGTCTGATGCAACGCCCGGCCCCTCGGGCGTCAGGGTCCGTCGGCCGATCGACCGATGTCGAAGGTCGATCCGGGGTCGGCGTGGTCGACGGGGCCGTCGACGTGCGCCGGGGCACGCGTCACCGCCTGCCCCGGCGTCAGCGACCGGCCCGACACGGGTGCCGATCAGCCGGCGCGGCCCGGGCCGCGCCGGCGGTCCGGGCGCGGCGTCCTCGGGGGTGTGGTGCACCTGGTCCCCATCGGCGGGAGCCTCCGCGCTGTCGGCCTCGCACAGCGCAGGGGGATCGGCGCGGTGAGCCGGCCGTCCGCGTAGAGGGCGCCGTAGTGGGCGGTGAGCAGATCCGCGCGGTGTCGGCGTGCAGGTGCGAGATCCAGATCGCGTCCAGCTCGCCCAGCGAGACGTGACGCTGCAACGGACCCGGCGCGCCGCTGCCCGCCTCCACCCACACGTGCGTGCCCCCGCTGGACACCAGGTACCCGGAGCACGGGTTGTCCACGCTCGGATACGGCGTCGCGGACCCCAGGACCCTGAGGCGGAGAGAGTCGTCGGCCGTCCCGAGAGCCTGGAGACACCACGCTTCCGGCCACGGCACTAGGGTGGCCGCATGGCCTCGCTGGGAAGTCACGCCAACGTCTGGGATACATGCCTTCAGCTCCTGCGCCGCCAGGGCTACCACCTGGAGGTGAAGCTCGCCGACGAGGAGGACGAGGACGGGCTGGACGCCTGGCTCGCCGAGAAGGACGGGTTCACCTTCTGGGCGGACAATCCGATCGAACTGCTGGGGCTGGCCGCCGTGTACGAGGACGTACGGCCCGAGGAGGACCGGCCCTACTGGTGGTCCGCGAAGACGGTGCGCGAGCGCCCGGACGTGCGCGAGCAACTCGTCGACGAAGCGCTCGCGGTCCGGGACGCGCGCGTGGCGGAGCTCGCCGCACGGCGGGAGCGGGACCCGGGGGGCTGGGAGGCGGAGATCCGGTCGGCGTTCTGCCTCGCCGGTGACGCGAGGCATGCGGCGGGCCATCTGAGGCTTCCCCGGGCGGAGTTGAGGCGGGTCCTCGACGATCCGCGCCTCGTCGACCTCCGGGACGAGGAGAACTGCGGGACCGATGTCTGAACCGGGACCGATGTCTGAACCGCGCCTCCTGCCGGAGCACCCACGTCATGCCGTCGTGCTCGGGCTGGTGGCGGTCCTCGCGGCGCTGGTGGTCGCCGTCCTCGGCGTCCGCTACGCCGGGGAGGGCGAGCCCGGCGGGGTGGACGCTCGCCTGGCGGAGGCGTTGTACGGGGTGGAACCGCCGTGGCGGTCCGTCGCTCTGGCCATGGACTCCCTGGGCGAGCCGTTCGGAGCCGCGGCCCTGGTCGTGCCGATCCTGGCGGGCTGCCTGCTGCTCCGGCGTCCCCGCGCGGCGGTGTTCGTCGTTGTCGGCGTCGGCCTGGCCGTGGGCACCGCGACGCTGCTCAAGCACCTGGCGGGACGCACCATCCACGGCGACAACCTGTCCTACCCCAGCGGGCACACCGCCTTCGCCACTTCGCTCGCCCTCGTGGTGGCCATGGCAGCGACCCGCAGGGCGGCCGGCACCCTGTTCGTGGTCGCCGCGGCGCTGGTCGCCGGCGCCGTCATGGGGTGGGCGCAGGTCGCTCTGGGTGCGCACTACCCGACCGACGTCCTCGGCGGCTGGTGCACCGCGCTGGCGGTCATGCCGGCGACGGCGTGGCTGGTCGACCGGGCCGCCGACCAGCTCCGCCGCGACCGTCCGTGACGCCGCGTCACACCAAGCGGCGGAAGACGGGTTTCACCGGCCGCCCGCCCAGCCAGGGGGTGGGGTCGCCGGCGTCGAGCGCCTTGCGGTAGACGGCGCACGCCCCGGCCACCACGGCCACGGTGCGGTCGATGTCGGCGTCGCCCAGCGCGCCGCTCACCACGAACGACGGGGCCAGCACACCGCCCGCGAGGAGCTGGCGCAGGAACAGGGTGCGGTACCGCTGCGAGGGCTCCCGGTTCTCGTCGAGGGTGGCGAAGACCAGGTTGCTGGCCCGGCCCCGGACGACGACATGGTCGCCGACGCCCATGCCCGCGGCGGCCTCGCGGACCCCGGCGGCCAGGCGCTCGCCGAGGACGTGCAGCCGGGCGGTGACGCCCTCCTCGGCGTAGGTGGTCTGGACGGCCATCGCGGCGGCGAGCGAGTGCGTCTCCGCGCCGTGCGTGGTGGACAGCAGGAACACGCGGTCTCCGGTGTGGCGCAGCCCGCCCCACTCCATCAGGTCGCGCCGTCCGGCGAGCGCGGAGACGGCGAATCCGTTGCCCAGCGCCTTGCCGAACGTGGAGAGGTCGGGCACCACGCCGTACAGGCCCTGGGCGCCCGCCTCGGACCAGCGGAAGCCGGTGATCATCTCGTCGAAGACCAGCACGCAGCCGTGCCGGTCGGCCAGTTCGCGCAGGCCGGCGAGGTACCCGGGCGGCGGCTCGGCGTGTCCGGCGGGTTCGAGGACCAGGCAGGCGACCTCGCCCCGGTACCTGGTGAGCAGTTCCTCCGTCGTGGCCAGGTCCCCGTAGGGGAACGCCACGGTGAGGTCGGTGATCGCCGCCGGGATCCCGGCGGACATCGGCGTGGTGCCGATGAACCAGTCGTCGACGGAGAAGAACGGGTGGTCGCCGCAGACGGCCACCCGAGGGCGCCCGGTGACGGCGCGGGCGAGCCGCACCGCTGCGGTGGTGACGTCGGAGCCGTTCTTCGCGAACTTGACCATCTCGGCGGTCGGCACGGTCTCCAGGAAGCGTTCCGCGGCCTCGGCCTCCACGACGGACGGCCGGACGAAGTTGCTGCCGCGGTCCAGTTCCCGCCGGACCGCCTCCAGCACGCGCGGGTGGGCGTGGCCGAGGCTGACCGAGCGCAGGCCGGAGCCGTACTCCACGTAGCGGTTACCGTCGACGTCCCACACGTGGGCGCCGCGGCCGTGGCTGATGACCGGAGCCAGGTGTTCGGGGTACTGGTCGTCGCCCTTGGCGTAGGTGTGCGCGCCCCCGGGGATCAGGGCGTGCAGCCTCTCGTTCGCCGCCCGCGACCGCGGCAGGGCGAACTCCTCGGCGGGTTCGGTGACTTCGGTGTCCACGCGGGCCTCAGCTCTCCTTCTGTCGCAGGACCTCGGCGAGGCTCGGCGCCTCCCGGTCCCGCTTGGACACCGACGTGGGAGGCAGCGGCCAGGGGACGGCGAGCTCCGGGTCGTCGAAGGCGATCGTCACGTCCTCGGACGGATCGTGCGGGCGGTCGATCAGGTACGCGACGTCGGTGGTCTCCGTCAGCGCCTGGAAGCCGTGTGCGCACCCCGCCGGGATGTACACGCTCGCCTGCGTCTCGCCGGACAGCTCGAAGTGGGCCTGGTTCCGGTAGGTCGGAGAGTCCGGCCGCAGGTCGACGACGACGTCGAAGACCCGCCCGTGGGAACAGCGGACCAGCTTGGCCTCGCCGGCGCCGGAGCGCAGGTGCAGGCCGCGCAGCACGCCGCCGACCGAGCGGGAGACGCTGTGCTGGACGAAGGCGTCCGGGTCGAGGCCCACCGAGCGGATCACCTCGGCGTCGAAGGTGCGGCAGAAGAAGCCGCGTTCGTCGGTGTGCGGCGTCGGCTCGAACAGGTACGCGCCGGCGATCGCCGGGACTTGGGTCGCCTTCACGGCGCCTCCCTCACAACGTGGTCGGTCCTCGGGAAGAGGTCCGCGGTCAGCTCGCCGAACTGGTCCTCAAGGCGCCGGGCCACGGCCAGGTTCCGCTCGGCGAGGGTCTGCCGCAGCTCCGTCGAGCGCTTCTCCAGCTCCCGGAACTGCTCGATCAGCCGGTCGGCGTCGACCTCGCGCGCCGGGTGGCAGTAAGTGCCCAGCCCCATCTGCTCCATGAGCGCGTCGCTCTTCGCCGCGTAGCTCAGGGCGAGCGTCGGCGTGCCGACCTTCAGCGCGCAGACCAGGTTGTGGTACCTGGTCGCCACCACGGCGTCGGCCGCCGCCGTCTCCTCCATCAGGTCGGCCAGCGAGGCCGCTCGGGCGGCGGTGACCAGCGGTGAGTCCACCGCTTCGAGGATCGCGGCGACCACCGTCGCGTCGACGTCGTCGCCGGTGAGGAGCCGGACCGGCCTGCCGTCCTCGGCGAGCGCGCGGACGAAGCGGGTCGTCCCGTCGAGGTAGCGCCGGTGGATCTCCGCGGCGCGGGCGCGGTCGTCGTTGCCGCCGTGGAAGTCCATGACGCCGACGCAGACCACGCCTGGCGCACCGGGTGAGGGGGCGACCGGTGTCGGCAGGGCGAAGGCGAGGTCCGGGTGGACCTCGTCCCGCGCGGTGTCCACGCCCATCGCCCGCATCGCGTCGCGGGACAGCTCGTCCCGGTACGACCGGTACGCGGCGAGGCGCGCCGACCAGCGGACCAGCGCCCGGGTGGGCCGGTCGGCGACGGGCGCGGCGCCGACGCCGACCAGCGCCACCCGGGTGCCGAACAGCCGGCCGGACGCGCAGAGCAGGAACAGCGCGTACGGGAAGCCCCACGGCCGCAGCGGCAGCGTGGCCTCCAGGACGCCCATGCCCGGCACGATCACCACGTCGTGCCGGCGCACCCACGCGGCGGTGCGCACGGCGTCGACGAGTTTGCCCAGGGCCTTCGCCGCGACCGCGCCCGCCCGCGAGGCGGTCCGGTACTCCCCGCGGTACCAGTGCAGTCGCGTCGCGGGGATCCGGTAGCGGGCCGTGACGACCTCGGGCCCGCCGCACATCGCGTCGACGGCGGCCTCCGGGTGCTCGGTGCGCAGGTGGCCGAGCACGGCTTCGAGGGACCCGTCGTTGCCGAGGTTGCCGGAGCCGAGCAGGCCGAAGACCCCGACCCGCACGGCCGTCACGCCCGCCGCCCCTCGCGTCCGGCGACGAGGGCGTCGACGGAGACCGTGAGCAGTGCCGGGTCGGCCGGGGCGCGGTCCTCGACCCGCTCCCCGGCGCCCGGCCGGACCCGGCTGGTCATCCAGGCGGCCAGGTGGCCGTAGCAGGCGCGCCGGTCGGCGGCCGACAGCGGCGCCCGCCGGACCGCCGAGGCGAAGCCCCAGACGTACTCGGCGAGCAGCCGGGGCGTCGGGTGCAGCGGCCCGGCCCGGCGCGGGTCCAGGTTGACGCACCGGGAGCGCTTGGAGGGGTTCGCCCGCTCGGCGCGGGTGGGGTGGTCGCGGCGGAAGTACAGCAGCTCCGGCACCTGGTGGAAGCGCCCGTGCAGGGTGATCTCGGCGACGAACGTGCGGTCCGCGTGGTGGTAGCTGTCGTGCGGCTTCACCCGGCGCAGCACGTCGGCCCGCATCACCCCGTAGAAGTCGTCGCCGCCGGGCTCGAACAGGAGGCTGCGGAAGCGTTCGGGCGCGTGCGGGGAGTCGGTGGCGAGCCCGTACTCGTAGGGCACCTTCACCTGGCCGTCGCCGTCGACGACGGCCTGGCCGGAGTGGGCGAGGATCACGTCCGGCCGTTCGTCCAGCGCCTCCACGCAGCGCAGGAGGAGGTCCCGGGCGTACAGGTCGTCGTGCGAGGCCCACTTGAACAGTTCGCCGCGGCACTCGGTGAAGACGTGGTTGTGGTTCGGTGCGGCGCCGATGTTCCGGGGCAGCCGGAGGTAACGGATGCGCGGGTCCCGGGCGGCGTAGGTGCGGCAGATGTCCTGGGTCGCGTCGGTCGACGCGTTGTCGGAGATGACCAGCTCGAAGTCCTCGTAGGTCTGGCCGAGGAGGGCGTCGAGCGACTCGGCGAGGTACTCCTCGCCGTTGTAGACGGGCAGGCCGATGCTCAGCCGGGGATGGGCGGTCAAGGCGTCCTCACTTCGGGGACGGGGACGGGAGGGAGTGGGTCGTGGTGGCGCTCGCGCAGGGCGGTCCGCAGGTGCAGCCACCACACGGCCGAGCCGCAGGCGGTCGCGGCGGCGACGCCCCAGGCCGAGCCGACCGGGCCGGCCGCGACCGCCCCGCCGAGGCCGCCGCCGACGTAGCAGGCGGAGGCGAACAGCTGGCAGCGCAGGCTGCGCCGGGCGGCGGCGAGCGCGCGCAGCCCGGCCGCCGCGCCGCTGCCGAGGCCGGCCCCCGCGACGCCGAGCGTGGCGGGCACGACGAGCTGCGAGGCGGAGTGCCAGACGCCGCCGAGGACGAGCTCGCCGGCCCGGTCCGGCACCAGCAGCAGCGCCGCGCCCCACAGCAGCGCGGCGGCGGCCTGGCCACCGCCCAGCAGGAGGCAGAACCTGCCGAGCCGTTCCGGTGCGCGACGCAGCACCCGGGCCGCCTCGGCGACGGTGACGAGGGACAGCCCCATCAGCAGGGCGAGGAACGGGCCGAGCAGGAGTTCGGCGCCGCGCACCGCACCCACCGCGCCCACCCCGGCGATCGCGCCGAGCCCGTAGGCCCGCAGCTGGCTCGCGCCGCTGAGGCTGACGTTCTCGGCCAGGTACCGGGAGCCGAGGTCGCGCTGTTCGCGGAGCCACCCCCGGGCCCGGCGCACCCGGGGCCGGATGCCGGACTGGACGCAGCCGTACCCCGCGGCCACCGCGGCCGAGGCGCCCCAGGCCAGCACGAAGGCGGACACGCTGCCGACCCGGGCCGCGACGACCATGGCCGGGACGAGCGCGACGCCCTGCGTGAGGTCGTTGGCGAACGCCTTGCGCCCGGTGCCGGCGGCGAAGAAGGCGAACCGCCAGGCGTCCTGGAGCAGCAGCGCGGGCAGGACGACGCCGAGGCAGGCGAACGCCGGCCCCACCCGGCCGCCGACGCCGATCCCGACCAGCAGGCACACGGCGCCGAGGACGGCGCCCACGGCGAGCGCGGCGCCCGAGGAACGGGCCGCCGCCGCGCGCCAGGACGCCTCCGGCACGCCGCTGAAGCGCACCACGAGCGGGTCGGTGGCCAGCCCGCGGGCGACGTTGAGCACCACACCGTAGGTCAGCCAGGCCAGGCTGAACACGCCGAACGCGGTCACGCCCAGCTCGCGCGCCACGTAGATGCCCACCGCGAAGTTGGTCATGCTGGAGGCCGCCTGGTCGGCGAGTCCCCAGGACAGCCGGCCGACGACGCCCCGCTTCGCGGCCTTCGGGGCCTCCTCGGACGGGGCCGCCGCCGTCTCCACTCCTTCGGTGGTCATCGGCGTCATGCCTTGATCAGCCCGGCACCCTGCAGGGCGCCGGCCGCGGCGGCGACCGCGTCGAAGGGCAGCCCGGACCGTTCGGCGACGTCCAGCAGGCCGTGCTCGCCGTCGGAGAGGCTGAGCACCCAGAGCATCGCCATCTGGGCCTGCTTGGCGTCGCTGCGCCCGCCGAGGGAGTCGTACAGTCCGCGCCGCCCCAACTGCGGTTCGCCGTAGGGGCTGAGGTTGACGTACCGCCGGTTGTGGTCCAGCACGGCGAAGGCCTCGCGGCAGACGGCGAGCGTGTCCGCCATCGCCTCCGGGGCGACGAAGTCCGGGTTGTCCGCCGAGGTGTGGTACTCGGGGTAGCCGGCGTACGGCGTCCGGCTCAGCGAGCCGACGCCGAGGTCGAACCCGGGCGAGCAGTACTGCCGCTCGTCGTAGCCGTACGGGGTGAACTCGACGACGTCGTGCGGTCGTTCGGAGGTACGCAGGACGTGCCGCAGCACCCGGTCGATCTCCGCGTCGCCGCGCCTGCTCTGCTTGTACGTCAGCCGGCCCCGGTCGCCCGCGCAGGCCAGCACAAGCCCGTGCTTGACCCGGTCGATCCGCTCCGCGTTGCGGGCCAGCCAGGTGATCGCCCCGATGGTGCCGGGGGCGAAGATGAACCGGTAGGTGTAGTAGGGCGACCGCTGCGCCAGCTCGCGCGCCAGGAACGTCGCCACCGCGATGCCCGCCAGGTTGTCGTTGGCCAGCGACGGGTGGCAGACGTGGCAGGAGACGATCACCTCGTCGGCGACCTGCCCGGGGACGACGTGCTCGGCGTAGGTGAGGTGGCCGTCCGCGAGGGTGGAGTCGATGCGCACCTCGTAGTCGCCGTCCGGCAGCCCGTCCAGGGTCTCCTGGGACAGGCAGAACCCCCAGTCCGGCGCGTAGTAGCTGGTGCGGTACGGCACCCAGGTCGGGTGGTCCGGAAGGGTGTGCAGGTGTCCGCGCAGTTCGGACAGCGGCATGGTCGCCGCCACCGGCACGCTGTAGCCGAGCACGTGCAGGCTGGACGCGGCGAGGTCGACGACCCGGTTGCCCGCGGCGTCGGCGACGTAGGCGTCGCGGACGTTCCACTCCTGCGGCACCGTCCAGTCGAGCACCTGCGTCCCGGTCGGCACCTCGTGCACCTGGAGCGGAAGGTACTCGCCGACGATCTCCAGGGTGGCGCGCACCCCGTCGCCGGTGATGCTCCGGCAGAGCGGGTACAGCCGCTCCACCAGGGCGTGCATCTCCTCGCCGGCCCCGGTCACCGGCGCCACCGCAGGGTCTCGTCGACGGCCCCCGCGCCGGACGCCTCGCGCAGCACGGCCAGCCGGGTGAAGCGCCGCTCGAAGTCCTCCCGGGTCAGGCCGAAGGTTCGGTAGGCGTCGGCGAGTTCGAGCGCGCCCTGCTTCACCGTCCACTCGCAGTCGAAGCCGGGCAGCGCGGCGCGGAACCGGGAGAAGTCCACCCGGTACGACCGCGGGTCGGCGCCGTTCTCGCCGGTGATCACCACCTGGGCGCCGGTCACCGCCTCGGCGACCTGCTCGGCGATCTCGGCGACGGTGACGTTGTTGACCTCGCTGCCGATGTTGAACGCCCGGTCATGCACGGCGTCGCGCGGTGCGGTCAGTGCGGCCGCGAAGGCACGGGCGATGTCGGCGGCGTGCACCAGCGGGCGCCAGGGCGTGCCGTCGGAGAGCACCAGCACCTCGCCGGACAGGAGCGCGTGGCCCACCAGGTTGTTCAGCACGATGTCGGCGCGCAGCCGGGGCGAGTAGCCGAAGGCGGTGGCGTTGCGCATGTACACCGGGCTGAAGTCGCCGTCGGCCAGGGCGTGCAGGTCGTCCTCCACCCGCACCTTGGACTCCGCGTACGGCGTCACCGGGCGCAGCGGGGCGTCCTCGGTCACCAGCTCGTCGCCTCCGGCGGCGCCGTAGACGGAACAGGTCGAGGCGTACAGGAAGCGGCGCACCCCGGCGTCACGGGCCAGCTCGGCCAGCCGGACGGAGGCGTGGTGGTTGATGTCGTAGGTGAGGTCCGGCGCGAGCGAGCCCAGCGGGTCGTTGGACAGCGCGGCCAGGTGGATCACGGCGTCCACGCCGGCCACGTGGTCGGCGGTGACGTCACGCAGGTCCACCCGCGCTCCCGGCGGGTCGGCGGGCTTCGGACCGAGGACGCAGTCCGCGAACAGGCCGGCGTCGAGGCCGACGACCTCGTGTCCGGCTGCGGCGAGGACCGGGGCCATCACGGTGCCCAGGTAGCCCTGGTGTCCGGTCAGCAGTACGCGCATGGTTCAACTCCCCAGGTTGAGAGTGCCGAGGTTGAGCGTGACTTTGGTGGCGGCGAAGGCCTCGGCGTAGCGCGCGTGGCATTCGATGCCGCGGATCCGGGCCAGCCCGAGGAAGGCCTCGCGGTCGTACCAGGGGCGGTGCCGTTGCGAGGGGTAGTGCTCCTGCAACAGCCGCACCTTCTGTTCGGCGGTCTCCGGGGACAGCGGCTGGTAGGCCGTGGGACGGCCGAGGTCGCCGTCCCACTTGACGATCTCGTAGCCGAGCACGAGGTGGTCGCGGAACGCGGTGGTCAGCAGCTGTGCCAGGCCGCGGTGGTCCTGGTGGGCGTCGTCGGTGCGCGGGGCGAGGATGAGGTCGGGCTCGGTCCGCCCGCGCAGTTCCTCGACGGCGGCCTTGGCCTCGTCCCAGTGCGCGGGCAGCCGGCCGTCCGGCAGCTTGAGGACGGTCAGGCGCAGGTCGGCGCCCGGGCAGAAGGCGGCGAGCGCGGCCTGTTCCTCATGTTCCCGCTCGCTGCCGCCGCCGGAGAGGACGAGCGCGTCGACGCGGACGCCCGGCCGCGCGAGGCACATCGTCAGCAGCGTGCCGCCGGCGCCGATGGCGATGTCGTCGCAGTGCGCCCCCACGGCGACGATCCGCTCCAGGCGCCCTGCGCCGAGGCGGATCACGCCGTCCTCACCCCGGCGCCGGTCGCGTTCGCGCCGTCCCGTTCCCACACGGCCCACGGGCGGTCGCCCCGGGCGTAGGCGAGGTCGAGCGCGGCCCGCTCCTTCACGGTGTCGGTCGGCTTCCAGAAGCCGCGGTGCTGGTGTGCCACCAGCCGTCCGCGCTTGGCGAGTTGGGCGCAGCCGTCGGCGACCAGGTCCCCGTTCTCCGGGATGTGGTCGAAGACCTCCTGGCGCAGCACGAAGTAGCCGCCGTTCTCCCACAGCGGCATGTCGCTCACCGCGGTGATGCCCCCCACCAGGCCGTTCTCGCCCAGGTCCACGCAGTGGAACGAGGACTGCGGCGGCACCACCATCATCGAGGCGCCGGCGTCGCGCTGCGAGAACCGCTCGATCATCTCCGGCAGCGGGGCGTCGGTGAGCACGTCGGCGTAGTTGGCGAGGAACATCTCGTCGCCGTCCAGGTGGTGGCGCACCCGGCGCAGCCGCTCGCCGATCGGTGACTCGATGCCGGTCTGCGCGAACGTGATCGTCCAGGACGATATGTCGGTGGAGAGCAGCTCGGTCCTGCCGTTGCGCAGCACGAAGTCGTTGGACGTCGTCTCTTCGTAGTTGAGGAAGAAGTTCTTGATGTGGTGGGCCCCGTACCCGAGGCACAGGATGAACTCCGTGTGCCCGAAGTACGCGTAGTAGCGCATGACGTGCCAGATCAGCGGCCGCGGACCGACCATCGCCATCGGCTTGGGCACGTCGTCGGACGCTCCGCTGCGCATGCGCAGCCCGTAACCTCCGCAGAACAGGACGACCTTCACGGCTTCACCTCGACGATGCTCAGTTCCGGGACGGGGAAGACCAGCCGGCCGCCCCACTCGTGGACGTAGGACAGCTGCTCGATCAGCTCGTCGCGGAGGTTCCACGGGAGGACGAGGACGTAGTCGGGCCGGTCGGCGGCGATCCGCTCGGGCGCCAGGATCGGGATGCGGGTGCCCGGGGTGAACCTGCCGTGCTTGTAGGGGTTGCGGTCGACCGTGTACGGGAGCAGGTCGGGCCGCACGCCGCAGTGGTTGAGCAGGGTGTTGCCCTTGCCCGGGGCGCCGTAGCCGACAACCATCTCACCGCGCTCGGCGGCGTCGACGAGGAAGCGCAGGAGGTCCCGGCGCACCTTGGCCACCCGCGCGGAGAACTCGGTGTACCCGGACAGCTCCTGGAGCCCGGCGGCCTTCTCCCGGTCCAGTGCCTCGGCCACCCGCCGCGTCGGCTCGCCGGCCGCCTCCACCGGCCGGGCCCACAGCCGGATGGAGCCGCCGTGCGTGGGCAGCAGTTCGACGTCCACGAGCGCGAGTCCGCCGCTCGCCAGCGCCCGGGCGGCGGACGCGACCGTGTAGTACTGGAAGTGCTCGTGGTAGATCGTGTCGTACTGGTTCTCCTCGATCAGGGTCAGCAGGTGCTGCACCTCGATGGAGACCCAGCCGTCGTCGGCGACCAGGGCGCGCAGCCCCGCGGTGAACCCGACCACGTCGGGGATGTGCGCGTACACGTTGTTCGCCACGACGAGGTCCGCCGGGCCGTGTTCGGCGCGGACGGCCGAGCCGGTGGCCCGGTCGAGGAACTCCGTGAGCGTGGGCACGCCCGCCTCGCGCGCCGCGGCGCCGACGTTGACCGACGGTTCGATGCCGAGGCAGCGGATCCCCCGGTCCACCACGTGCCGGAGCAGGTAGCCGTCGTTGCTCGCGACCTCGACCACGAAGGCGTCGGGGCCGAGGCCCAGGCGCCGCACGGCGCCGTCGACGAACGTCCGGGCGTGCTCCACCCAGGAGGTGGAGTAGGAGGAGAAGTAGGCGTACTGAGTGAACGTTTCTTCCGGCGTGATCAACGGCGGGATCTGCGCGAGCCAGCAGTCGGTGCAGACCCGCAGGTGCAGCGGGTACGTCGGTTCCGGCCGGTCCAGTTCGTCCGCGGCGAGGAAGCTCTCGCACGGCGGAGTCGCCCCCAGGTCGACGACGCTCGTCAGCGCCGCCGAGCCGCACAGTCGGCATCGTGCCATCAACTGCCCCCATTCCTGCCCGCGCGGGTGCCCCGCCGCGGGCCAGCGTTGTCCGTTCCCTGCGGCGGCGCGCCCTCCGCGCCGCCGGACCGACCCGCGATCGCGGTGCGGTACCCCTCCACCAGGCGCTCCAGCCCGACCGCCGGGCTGAACCCCTGCTCGTAACGGCGCCGGGCCGCCAGTCCCATCTCCCGGTTGCGGTCCGGCTCCACCGCGATCCGGCGCAGGCGGGACGCGAGCGAGGCCGCCTCGCCGGGCTCGTGCAGCAGCCCGGTCACGCCGTCCTCGACGAGTTCGACGAAGGCGCCGTGACCGGCGGCGACGACCGGGACCCCGGCCGCCATCGCCTCCACGACCACCAGGCCGAACGCCTCCAGCCACGTCGAGGGCGCCACCACGGCGACCGACCGCGCGACGGCCTCCCGGCACCGGTCGGTGTCGTACAGGCCGGCGAACCGCACGTCGTCCCGGCCCGCCGCCCACGCCGCCACCTCCTGCTCCAGCGGTCCCGCGCCGGCGATCACCAGCGGCACGCCCACACCGCCGTCGGCGGCGATCGCGTCCCACGCGGCCATGAGCAGCCGCACGCCCTTGGCCTCCGCGAGCCGGCCGAGGTAGAGCACGTGCTCGCCCGCACCCGTGCGGCGCACGCCCGGCTCGGGCACGAAGTTGTGCTTCACCGCCAGCCGTCCGGACGGCAGGCCGGCCCGCACCAGGACGTCGCGCTGCGCCGCCGAGATGCAGAAGAACCGCTCCACGCCGGACCACCACCGCCGCCGGTTGACCGCCAGGCCGACCGCGAGCGGCACGGTCGCCAGCCGGGAGCCGCGGTAGCAGCCGTGCCGGACGGCGGGGAGCGGTGACGCCCCGACGCACTCGGTGCACGGCCGCCCGTCCCGCCGCAGCGTGCCCGGCGGACAGACCTGGGTGTAGTTGTGCAGCGTCGCGACGGCCGGCACGCCGGCGTCGGCACAGGCGGCCAGCACCGCGGGCGACAGCAGCGGGAAGACGTTGTGGACGTGCACCACGTCCGGCCGCTCGCGGCGCAGCCGGGCGGCGAGCTCCGCGCGGACCGCCGGGTTCCACGGCACCAGCAGCGGCACCGCGATCTTGCCCGGCAGGGACCGGGCCGCGATGTCGTCGCTGCGCCGCTCGAACAGCTCGACCCGGTGGCCGGCCCCGCGCAGCAGTCCCACCTCCTGGTCGACGACCTTGTTCTCCCCGCTCGGCTGCGCCGAGGAGTAGCGGTTGTGCACCACGAGGACGTGCATCAGGTCACCTCCGATCTCCGGGTTCGGTGCGGCACGGGTGCCGCGAGGGGCGCGGCCGGGGCGGGTGGCGCCAACAGCGCGGCGGCCACGGTCAGATGGAGCAGGTACGGCGAGGCGTCGCCCAGTCCGGCCTCGGTGTACGACGCGATCGCGCAGTAGCCGATCAGGAAGATCGCGCAGGCCCTCGGCAGCGAGGGCGGCCGCAGCAGTGCGACGCCGCCCAGCACGATGATGATCGCCGCCACGATGGCGACGCCCGTCAGGCCCTGTTCGTTGTAGACGGCCAGCCAGCTGTTGTCGATCGGCAGCCCGCCGAACGACTTGTCGCCCAGGCCCGCGCCGAACAGCTGCTCCGTCGCCGTCCGGGGCGCCGCCAGCAGGGCGTCCCAGACCTTGGCCCGGCCGGTGAGGCTGGAGAAGTTCTCCTGGCTCTGTCCGCGCAGGAACCACGCCTGGAGCAGGGAGCCCAGCGCCACCGCGGCCACGGCGGCGCACAGCACCGCCCGGGCGAAGAACCGGCGGGCGGCGGCGCTGGTCAGGACGAGCGAGCCGGTCGCCAGGGCCAGCCCGAGGATCAGGCCGAGCGTGGCCGTCCGGGTGTGGGTCAGCGCGAGCAGGACGAGGGACGGCACGACGACGGCCGCCGCACTGCCCCGGGTGGTCCGGCCGCCCAGGAGGAGGAGCACGGTGAGCCCGATGATCACCGCCGCGTACTGTCCGATCTGCGGCGGGGTGAGCGGCCACAGCGCGCCGACCAGCCGCCCGCCGTAGAGGTCGGGCATGGCCGCGCCCGGTGAGACGACCAGGCCGGCGGCCACCGACGCGAGCACCGCGGAGTACGCCCGGATGTGCTGGCGGACGAACGTCTCACCGCCGTCCCACCACCGGCTGAGCAGCCACAGCGTGCCGACGAAGAGCGCCAGCCGGGCGCAGCGGAACAGCGCGCCGAAGCCGGACTCCAGGTGCGCGCTGGAGATCACGCTCAGCACCAGCAACAGGGTCAGCAGGAACAGGTAGGCGCTGGGCCGGATCCGCAGCCGGAGGTTGAGGACGAGCGCCAGCGCGAACGCGGAGACCAGCGCGCCCATGGTGGCCATCTGGATGAGGGAGCGGGGCAGCGGGATGACGGTCCGCGCCCCGGCGGAGCCGAGCGTGTTGAGGATCAGCAGCGCCCAGACCGCCCCGACGGCCTTCGGTGTGTCCGGTTCGCCCGGTGTCCCGCCGTGCGTGGGGTCCCGGCGCACCTCAACCACCGGCCTGGGGCTGGAAGGTGCTGCCCGCGTCCTGCTGGTAGGGCTCGCCCCGCCACTGCCCGAAGTCGAGCGTGCGGCTCGGGTCGTGGGCGACGAAGCTCCACGGTCCGAGGTAGGCGTTGTCGTGCCAGCGGTTCTGCTGGCCGCCGGTGATCGCCTCGGCCACCGGCTGGCCCTTGTACGGCGACCAGTCCGGGTAGGTGCCGTAGTTGGCCAGCACCGCCATGCGTCCGCACTTGACCGTGCAGCCGACGGCGGACGGGTGCAGCACGAAGCGGTTGCCGTGGATGTCCACCCGCTGGGTCTTCCACCGGCAGTCGCCGAAGAGCGGCGGGCCGGCGATCGCCGGCTGGGCGCAGCTGGCGGTGTTCCCCACCAGCAGCGTGCAGTCGCCGGAGGAGGTGTTGGCCGGGCTGTTGCAGAACCGGTCGGCGTTCTCCCACAGGGTGATCCCGGACCAGTTGTCCTCCAGGACGTTCCCGTAGATCTCGATCCTGTCGGTGCGGGCGGGGATCCGCGGTTCGCCGCCGGACTCGGACAGGTAGACGGTGGCGTACGGGAAGTCGTCGCCGCGGTCGGCGGACCGGCGGCCCTCGACGACGTCGTTGCGCCGGATCGTGTTGTTCCGGATGACGGCGTTGTAGCTGGTCTCGTAGATCAGCGCGGCGCCGTCGTTGGCCTCCAGCACGTTGTCCTCGATGCGGAAGTCGTTGTTGTTGGTGTCCGCCCACAGCCCGGGGCCGCGGTTGTCGTGCACCCAGTTGCCGCGCACGTCGGCGCCGTTGACGGCCCAGAACTTGACGCCCCCGGTGCAGCCGCAGCCCGGCTGGCGCTGCTCCCACCGGTCGGTGTCGTTTCCCGTGATCTCGTTGCCCTCGACGACCAGGCCGCCGACGGGAGCGCCGGACTTGTAGGCGTTCATGCCGTACTGCCCGTTGCTCTGGAGGCAGTTGGCGCGGACCTGCTGGTGGGCGCCGGCCATCAGTCCGGCGCCGGAGTTGTCGCGGATCGTCGCGTGCTCGATCACCCACCCGTCGGCCGAGTCGTGGTTGACCACGCCCTCGTTCTGCGGCGCGGTGAAGCCCTGCACGGTCAGGTAGCGGATGGCGACGCCGGCGGCGGCACCGCCGAACGCGTACTGGTTGGTCTTCAGGCCGTCGAGCACCGCGCCCGGCGCGCCGACGTAGCTGTCCCCCTCCTTCGGGACGACCTGGGCGTACCGGTCCGGTTCGAGCCGGTGCGTCCCCGGCTGGAGCCAGAACGTGGTGTTCGGGGGGCTGCTCCTGGTCTTCGCCGCCAGGTCGCCGACCACCGCGGGGTCGACCGTCACCGCGCCCGCGGGCGCGGTCGCCGGACCGTCCCCGGGGTGGGCGCACACCTGGGCCGCGGCCACGGGGCCGGACGGCGTGGCGGTCGGCTGCGGCGAGGTGTCCGCGCCGCTCGTGCAGCCGGTCGCCAGCAGCAGGGCCAGCGCCAGCGCCCCCCAGTGCAGCCTCTTGATCCCCACCCTCCCGCTCCCCTATCCCTGGAATCCGAGCACGGTGGTGAACCCCTCGGTGCCGTCGGCGAATCCGGTGCCGACGAGCGTGGTCGAGGGTTCCTTGCGCCCGAAGCCGGCGGAGTACCAGCCCAGCGGCGGGTCGGTCTCGCCGCGGTGCGCCCGCCAGGACAGCTGCCCGGGCAGGTCGAGCACCGCGCAGCGGTCCTCGCCGTCCCGGGTCCAGGCCAGCAGGGCCCGGCTCCCCGTCAGGTCGGCGGCGATCGCCGGGCCGAGGTGGAACGCCAGGCGCACGGCGCGGCGCGGGCCGCGCACCTCGTCGACCACCCGCAGCTCCCGGGTCGCGGCGGTGAGCTCCACCCGGCGGCGGTGCACCGAACCCTGGTAGCCGTCGTGCTCGGCGCTCCAGCGGGCCACGCTCCCGTTGAACGTGTCCGCGGCCAGGACGCGGCTGCGGGCGTGCCGGGTCCACAGGAACGGGCCGCCGGAGACGGACTGGTCGCCGCCGTCCAGCTCCAGGGTGTTGTGGCCCAGGGTCGAGCGGAAGTACCGCCGCCACTCGGGCTGGCCGTGGTAGCAGAAGGTCCCCGGGTCCGCGAGCACCTCGACGCCGTCGTGCCGGACCTCCACGGAGAGCGCGTCCGCGTGGGCGTGCGCGGCGATGGACAGGAAGCCGTGCGGCCCGCCGTCGCAGCGGCACCAGATCTCCTCCGGGCCGCGCAGGATGGTCATGCCGGCGTCGGCGAAGTGGCCCGGCCGGCGTGCCGGGCGGGTGACGTTGCGCCTGTCGGCGCCGGCGTCCGTTTCGTACGGCTCGATGAGCGCGGCCAGCAGCGGGGTGCGCACGTCGTCGGCGGTCACCGCCGGCCACCAGGTGAGCCGGCCGAACACGGCGTCCCCGGTGGCCAGCAGCGAGGCCCAGCGGTCGGTGCCGGGGCCGTCCAGGACCAGGCCGTACCCGTCGTCGGCGTCGCCCTGGCGCGGCGGCCGCAGCCGGTTGTCCACGACGGCCGCGAGGGCGTCGGCCATCCGCAGCAGCACCAGCCGCACGGACGCCGGGACGGGCACGGCGGCGGCGTCCGCCTCGGCCAGCGCGGCGAGGCCCAGCTCCAGCACGAGCCCGTGGTACTCGGTCGCCAGCTCGCGGTTGAGGCCGGACGCGAAGGTGTTCCCGCGCAGGTGCCGCTCCAGCGACCGCAGCGCGTCGGACCGCCAGCGTTCCGAGGTGGGGAACCAGCCGAACGCGCAGGCCGCGGCGAACTGCCCGGCGGCCTCGGCGATGACGTGGTTGTTCGCCGAGGACCCCCGGCTGGGGAAGGCGGCCAGCCAGCGCTGGTGGTGCCAGATCTGCTCCAGCGCCACCGGGTTGCCCTCGAACAGCCCGGCCGCGCCCGGCCAGCCCTCGAGCAGCCGGCGGATCCACACCCAGGACAGCAGCCGGATGCCGAGCTCGATGCCGCTGATCCAGTGCACGCCGCGCAGCGGCGGGTTGGCCGCCCACCACGACCGCAGGTGCGCGGCCACGCGTTCGGCGTAGCGCTCGTTCCCGGTGAGCGCGTAGGCGGCGGCGAGCACGGTCAGGTACTGGTGCCGGGACGGCTCCCAGATCTGCTTGATGTCCCCGACCGCGTCCTCGTCGCGGTACGGCACGTCGAAGGCGTAGTCCGCCGGGGCCCGGCGCCCGGTCTTCGGGTCGCGCCACCAGTCCGGGTCGACCAGGTCGTCGCGGTCCACCCCGAAGAACTCGGCGTACCCGTCCATCAGCCGGTCCGCCTCGGCGACCAGGCGCTTCACGGCCTGCGGCGCCACCGCGGCGACCGCCCCGGCGGGCAGCACGGCGGTGAACCGGGCGCCGGTCGCCTCCGGACAGGGCGGCGGCTGCGAGCGCCAGCGCCGCCGGCGCACCGCGTCGCCCGCCCGGCCGCCGACCTCCCGCGGCCCCATCCGGGACAACCGTCGCAGGTACCAGCCCGCGCTCATCGTCATCGCGCCCGCTCCAGCGCCACCGGCGCACCGCCGCTCAGGCCGGTCCGCACCGCGAGGGTGGCCGCCGTGGTGGCGACCAGCGACTCCAGCGGCACCGGCATCGGGCCGCCGGTCCGCACCGCCCTGACGAACGCGGCCAGCTCGTTGGACTGGCCCTTGTCCCTGGCCTTGGGCAGCCGCGAGCTGACCCACCGCTGCGGGCCGTACACCGAGGCCCGGACGAAGTCGTCGAGCTTCAGCACCTTGCCGTCCGCGACGAGGTCCAGCGTCTCCTTCGGGAAGCCGGAGGCGCCGGTGGTGACGTAGCTGATGGTGGCCGTGGAGCCGTCCGGGTAGCGCAGCACGACCTGGAGGTCGTCGTTGCCGGGCGCGGCGACCGCGAACACCGAGACCGGGTCGGCCTCCAGCAGCCAGCTCGCCGTGTCGATGAAGTGCCCGCCCTCGCCGGCGAACCGCGAGCCCTCGGTGCCCTGCCGGAGGTACCAGCTGCCGTGCTGCAGGCGGCCCGCGTTGACCAGGTAGCGCAGGCTCGCCGGCCCGCTCCGCGCGCCGAACCGGGCCCTGGCCTCCCGCAGCAGCGGCGAGAAGCGGCGGTTGAAGCCCACCTGCAGCCGGTCGTTGCCGGACTCCGTCACCGCCGCGAGCACACCCGCCAGTTCGTCCTCGGTCAGGGCCAGCGGCTTCTCCACGAACACCGCCTTGCCGGCCAGCAGCGCCCGCCGGGTCAGGTCGGCGTGCGAACTGTGCCGGGTGACCACGAACACCGCGTCGACGGACGGGTCCCCGAGCACGCCGTCCAGATCGGTGGTCGCCCGGGCGAAGCCGAACTTCCGCTGCGCGTTGGCCGCCGACAGCGCCGTCGTCGTGACCACCGTGGACAACGCCACGCCGTCGCGCCCGGCCAGGTGCGGCAGCAGCATCGACGTCGCGTAGTTCCCCGCGCCGACGAACGCCAGCCGCACCGGTGTGTTGGACGGCCGGCCCGGGGCCCTGGTCTCGACACGCACCGCGGGCACCGCCACCACCGGGGCTCCGGCCGCCCCCTCCACCTCGGGTTCGGGGTACCGGAAGAGCACGGCCACGGCCTTCAAGTCCCCGTCCTTCAGGCGCCGGTACGTCTCGACGGCGTCGCCGAAGTCGGCGATGTGGGAGATCAGGGGCTCCACGTCGACGCGGCCCCGGGAGACGAGGTCGAGAAAGCACGCGAGGTTGCGGCGCTCGGTCCAGCGCACGTAGCCGATCGGGTAGTCGCGCCCCTCCAGCTCGTACTCCGGGTCGTAGCGCCCGGGGCCGTACGAGCGGGAGAACCGGACGTCGAGCTCCTTCTCGTAGTACGCGTTCCACGGCAGGTCCAGGCGGCACTTGCCGATGTCGACGACCCGGCCCCGGTCCCGGGCCAGCGCGGCGGCCAGCTCGACGGGCTGGTTGCTCCCGCCGCCGGCCGCCAGGTACACCTGGTCCACGCCGTGACCGCCGGTCAGCTCGGCGACGGCGCCCGCCACGGCCGCGGAGGAGGGATCGCCGCAGGCCACGGCACCCAGCCGCTCGGCGAGTTCGCAGCGCGCCGGATCGGGATCGGCCCCGACGACGCGCACCCCCGAGGCGGTGAGGAGCTGCACCACCAGCTGCCCGATCAGCCCGAGGCCGATGACCAGCGCCACCTCGCCGAGCTGCGGTTCGCCCTGGCGCACGCCCTGCAGCGCGATCGACCCGACGGTGCCGAAGGCCGCGTGCCGCGGCGCGAGGCCGTCCGGCACCGGGACGTAGAGGTTCTTCGGCACCCAGTTCAGCTCGGCGTGCAGTGCGTGCTCGTTGCCGGCGCAGGCCACCAGGTCGCCGGCCTTCACGTCGTCGACCCCGGCGCCGACCTGCTCGACCACCCCGCACAGCGAATAGCCCAGCGGCGTGTAGGAGTCCAGCTTGCCCATCACCTTGCGGTAGGTGGCGGGCAGCCCGTTGGTGGCCACGCTCTGCATGACCTTGGCCACCTGGTCCGGCCGGGAGCGGGCCTTGCCCAGCATCGACATCCCGGCCTCGGACACCTTCATGAGCTCGGTGCCGGTGGAGATCAGCGAGAAGGCGCTGCGGACCAGCACGCCGCCCGGCTTGCAGCCCGGCACCGGCACGTCGAGCACCGACAGCTCGCCGCTCTTGTAGTTCTGCACGACCTGTTTCACCCGAAGTCCCCTTGTTCCTCAGCCGTCTTCCACGCCGTATGACACACCGTCACATACTCGCCGTGGCCTACCCGGAGGTCGCGCCGCGGTACCAGTACTCCAGCGTCAGCACGTGCCACAGGTGCTTGGAGTAGTCCTGCTGCCCGGCGGCGTCCGCGGCGACGAGCCGCGCCAGCGCGTCCCGGCGCAGGAAGCCCGACCGGACGAGTACGCCGTCGTTCACCACCTCGCGCACCAGCGGCGCCAGGTCCCGGCTCATCCAGGCCCGCAGCGGCGCGCTGAACAGGCCCTTGGGCCGGTACACGATCTCCCGGGGCAGGACGGAGGTGGCCGCCTCCTTGAGGACGGCCTTGCCCTGCCGTCCGACGATCTTGCGCTCGCCTGGCACCGCGAACGCCGCCCGCACCACCTCGACATCCACGTACGGCACCCGCACCTCGGTCGACGCGGCCATGCTCGACCGGTCCGTGTAGGCGAGGTTCAGGCCCGGCAGGAACATCCGCGCGTCCCCCAGGCACATGCGGTTGACGAAGTCGTCGAGGTCGTTGTCCCCGTAGACGTCCGCGTGCTCGGTCAGCACGTCGTCGACCGTCCCGGCCAGGTCCGGGTCGACCAGGGCGAGCAGTTCGGCCCGGTCGTACATCGTGTAGCTGCGCCGGAACGCCGTCTCCTCCGGCAGGTCGGCGAAGGAGAGGAACCGCTTCGCGAACCGCACCGAGCGCAGTCCGCGGTTGGCCGTGGCGACCGGCAGCCGGTCCACGGCCGCGGACAGGCCGCGCCGCAGGGGCCGCGGGACGCGCTGGTAGCGCAGCGCGAGCCGGTTGGCCAGGTGCTTGCGGTAGCCGGCGAACAGCTCGTCGGCGCCCATCCCCGAGAGCATCACCTTGACCCCGGCCTCCCGCGCGGCCGAGCAGATCAGGAAGGTGTTGATCGCGGCGGGGTCGCCGATCGGCTCGTCCAGGTGGTAGGTCATCCTCGGCAGCAGATCGAGCACGTCCGGGGCGATCTCGATCTCGTGCAGGTCGACGCCGAACCGCGCGGCCACCTGGCGGGCGTAGCGGAGGTCGTCGGGCATCGCCTCGAACCTGGCGTCCTCGGCGCGGAAGCCGATCGTGTAGGCGGAGATGCCGGGCCGGTCGCGGGCGGCCAGCGCGGTGAGGTAGCTGGAGTCCAGCCCGCCGGAGAGGAAGGTCGCCACGGGCACGTCGGAGAGCAGGTGACGCCGGGTCGACTCCTCGACGATGGCCGCGAGGTCCGGCCGCTCACCGGCGCGGGCCCGCTCCCGGCCCTCGGCGGCGACGTCCCGCAGGTGCCAGTACCGGCCGCGCTCCATCCGGCCGTCGGGCGTGCACCGCAGCCAGCTGCCCGGCGGCAGCTTCTCGGCCTCGCGGAAGGCGCACCGCGAGTCCGGCACCCAGTAGTACAGCAGGGAGGCGACGAGCGCGGCGTGGTCCACCTCCAGCGACCCGCCGGTGGCGGCGGCCAGCGCCTTGAGTTCGGAGGCGAACACCAGGCCCCCGCCGCGCCGGACCAGGAACAGCGGCTTGATGCCGAGCTGGTCGCGGACGAGCACCAGCTCGCCGGTCCGCTCGTCGAAGATCCCGAACGCGAACATGCCGCGCAGCCGGGGCAGGCAGTCGGTGCCCCAGCGCCGCCAGGCCTCCAGCAGCACCTCGGTGTCGGAGGTCCCGCGGAAGCGCACCCCGGCGGCCGTCAGTTCGGCGCGCAGCTCGGGTGCGTTGTACAGCTCGCCGTTGTACGTCAGGACGAGGCCGTCCGAGACCATCGGCTGGGCGCCGGTCCCGGAGAGGTCGACGATGGCCAGCCGGCGGTGCCCGAGCTGCACGTCGCCGTCGCCGACCGGGTGGCCGTAGCGGCCGGCGCCGTCCGGACCCCGGTGGGCGAGGGTGTCGGTG
The DNA here is from genome assembly GCF_040650235.1 of Kitasatospora sp. NPDC048722. Taxonomy (NCBI): domain Bacteria; kingdom Bacillati; phylum Actinomycetota; class Actinomycetes; order Kitasatosporales; family Streptomycetaceae; genus Kitasatospora; species Kitasatospora sp. NPDC048722. The sequence goes on along the minus strand of NZ_JBEZGX010000034.1, from coordinate 75,814 downwards.
ATCAGGTCGGTCACGGCCTTCCCGTCCGGCCACCGGTACGTTCCCGCGATGCCGCACATGTCCTACCCCGCCTCCTGGTCGCTGTCGGGGACCGGTGCGGTCCACGTCGGTTGTCGTTCCGTCCGCCGGCGGGCCGCCCGGCTCCGCCGGGGCGGGCGGGAGGGCCGGCCGCGCGGCGCGGCGTGCGGCCCGTCCCAGAGGGTGCCGTCGGTCCGGTCCCGCGGGTCGGGGTCGATCAGCACCACCCCGATCACCGGGATGCCCTGGTCCGCGAGCTGCCGCGCGACGGTGTGCAGCCAGGCGGCGCTGCCGTGCCCGGCCCGCACGACGAGCACCGTCCGGGTGCCGAGGCACCGGAGGTCGGTCCACGCCGTGCCGGGCGCCACCGAACCGACGCCGAGCCGGCGCTCATCGGCCGGCACGGCCCCGGCGCGCTCGCCGACGACGACGGTCGGCTCCCCCGGCCTGGCACGGCGCTTGGCGAGCTGCGGGCCGGGCAGCCCGTCGACGACGACGACCGGCCCCTCCGCCGCCAGTTCGCCGGCGAGGTCCAGGGCGATCACGCTCGTGGTACGCGCGCAGCCGAGTTCCAGCAGCGACACCGCGTCCGCCGAGCCGCGCACGCTGCGGACCAGGGTCGCGGTGAGCCGGGTCCGGGCCGCCCGGGTCCGCCGGCGCTGCCACCGCCCGACGGACCTGCGGGGCACGCCGCGCAGCTCCGCGATGACCGAGGCGCCGAGGTTCTCCGCGATCTCCCGGCGCAGTACCGGACGGTCCGCCACCACCGCGCCGACGGCGGCCACCGCGAGCCCGAGCACCAGTCCGAGGACCAGCCCGATCCCGGCGTCGGTGGCGGCGGTCTTCGGCAGCGACTGCCGCACGGCGCGCGGGGCGTCCACGATCTGCGTGCCGGCGACGAGCCTGGGCGTGCCCACGCCCGCCTCCGCGGCGCGCTGGCCGAAGTCGGTGATCCGTGAGGTGAGTTCGGCCCGGCTGGCGTCGAGCGACTCCCGGTTCGCCGCCGTCTTCGGATCGTTCTGCTGCGCGACGTCGCCGATCGCCTTGTTGACCTGGGCGAGCTCCTCGCGCAGCCGGTCGCGCTGGTCGAGCAGGGCCTTGGCCTCGGCGTCCGCGGCCTCCTGGATGCGCCGCACGTGGTCCGCGACGAACGCGTCGGCCAGCGCCTGGGCCCGGGCCACCGCCTCCGCGTCGCTGCGCCCGGTCACGTCGATCCGCAGCAGGTTGTTGGTCAGGCCGGTGCCCGTGTAGTCCCGCATGAAGTCCTCGGGCTTCTCCGAGGATCCGAGGGCCCGCAGGGCCTTGCCCGCGATCCCCGTGGTCTGCAGCAGCGCCGCGTCGGTGCGGATCAGCGTCCCCGGGTCGTTCGGCTGGTCCGCCTGGTGCGCGACCAGCACCGTGACCGTCGCACTCGGCGCGGGCGGCCGCAGGACGGCCAGCGCCGCGCCCGCGAGCAGGCCGAGCAGTGCCATGACGCACCACAGGCGGCGGCGCCTGCGCACCGCGACCACCAGCGACTGCAGGTCCAGCAGCGGGGCGGGGGCCGACGGCTCCGGCGTCGTACTCGACGTCACTCCGGGCCTCTTCTCGCGTCGTCACCGACGGCGGGCACCGGCACGGCGCCCGCCGGCCGGCGGTCGGCGGAGCGCGCCGGACGGGCCAGGACCGTCTCGGCGACGACGACTCCGACGACCTCGTGCCCGGCGTCCGCACACGCCCCGGCGATGCCCGCGAGCTCCCCGGCGGTCCAGTTGCCCGCGCTGAGCACGACCACCGCCCCGGACTCGTCGTCGTGGTCCGGCACCAGCGGCCGGGACACCGGCACGTCCACCGCCCGCAGCAGCGGCGCGTCCCCCGCCTCCGCGACGAGCTGCCCGGCGGCCCGGCGAGCCGCCTCGTCGCCCTCCGGGACGACGACCAGCAGCCGCCCGGGGGAAGGCAGTTGGTCCCGCAGGCGGGCGCACACCCGCCGGTAGCGGAGCTGCCGGCCGGCCTCGTCGCCGGAGACCCGCGGGACCGGCAGGTCCCACCGGACGTCCGTGCCCAGCAGCCGGCGGACCCAGGCCCGCGGGCCACGACCTCCGGACCGGTGCACGGTCCGGTCACCGGGGACGTCGACGGTGCCGAGGGACGCCGAGCCCAGCGCGGCGGCGATCTCCGGCTCGGTGCGCAGCCGACGGCTCGTCCGCCCGGCGGCGAGGTGGCCGACGACCGCGACCAGGAAGAACAGCAGCGCCCCGGCCGCGATGAGCTCGATCCTCGTCGGCGGCGCCTCGCCGGACGGCCGGGGCGCCGACCCCATGACGACCATGTTGGCCTTGTTCGCGGCCGGGTCGACCTGGTCCAGCTTCTTGATGGCGTCCTGCAGCGCGGTGCGCAGCTTCGCCAGCTCGGTGCGGGTCTGCACGCTCTCGACGGTCTGGCCCGGACCGGCCGCGGTGGCGAGGTCGCTGATGCTGCGGCCGGCCTGGAGCACCAGCTGGCGCAGCGCCTCGGGCTGCGCCGCCTCGGGCTCGGTGCTGTCGCCGGCGACGTGCGAGGCGAACGCGACGAACTGATGGGCCACCTGGTCGGAGAGCTGCTGCGCGCGCTCCGGGGTCTCGGCCGTGCCCGAGATCCTGATGATGTTCCCGTCGGCGGCCGTGGCGCTCACCCGGTCCTGGAGCTCGGTGCCGGTGACCCCGGTCCAGCCCAGCGTGGCGGCCGCCCGGTCGACCACCACCGAACTGGTCGCGATCTGCGCCTGCGTCAGCAGCTCGCGGTCCTGCCACACGCCCGGGAGCAGGACCGACGCCGACGTCGTGTAGCGCGGCGGGAACAGCAGGGACGTGCCGTACCCGACGAGCGCACCCACGGCGGCGAGGACGGCCAGGAGCCGCCACCGCCGTCGGAGGATCCGGCCGACCGTGACCAGACGTATCGTTTCGTCGCTCAACGCCGAGGCCTTCTCCCTGCCCGACGGCCCGGGGTTCGGCTGCCCTTCACGAGCGGGCGGCAGGCGGCGGCGTAGGCGTCGAGCAGCGAACGCTGGGAGTTCCGCCAGGCGAGCGGCCCGTTGATCCGCTCCTGGCCGAGCTTGCCCATCCAGGCCCGCTTCTCCGGATCGTCCATCAGCAGAGCGACGAGCCGGGCGAACGCGGCCTCGTCGTTCGCGGGCGCGTAGACGGCGGCGTCGCCGGCGGAGACCCGTGCCTCCCGCAGGTCGAACGAGACGATCGGCCGGCCCATCACCATGTACTCCAGGACCTTGTTCATGGTCGACACGTCGTTGAGCGGATTGCGCGGGTCGGGCGAGAGGCACACGTCCGCGGTGGACAGGTAGCGCACCAGGTCGGCGTCCGGGACACGCCCGGTGAACTCCACCTGCTCCGAGAGCCCGAGCCGCCGGGACAGCCGCACCATCTCGTCGAAGGTGTCGCCGCCGCCGACGAACACCGCGTGCCAGTCGCTCCGCCCGAGCTCGTCGCGCAGCTTCGCGAGCGCCCGCAGGGCGTAGTCGACGCCGTCCTGCGGGCCCATCACGCCGAGGTAGCACAGCAGATGGGGCTTGCCGCGCTTCAGCTCCGGCTCGGGCTCCACCGGCCGGAACCGCTCGGTGTCGGGCGCGCTGCGCACCACGAAGACGTCCTCCGGGCGCAGACCGCCGCGGCGCAGCGCGACGTCCCGGTAGCTCTCGTTGGTCGCGAGCACGACGTCCGCGGCCCGGTAGGTCAGCCGTTCCAGCGCGCGCACGCCGCGGTAGAGCAGGTCCTCGCCGCGGTCGAACCGGGACAGGTACAGCTCGGGCACCAGGTCGTGCTGGTCGAAGACGAACCGCGCGCCGCGCCGCTTCAGCCACAGGGCCGATAGGAACAGCAGGTCGGGCGGGTTGCAGGCGTGGACGACGTGGACCGGGCCGACCTTGCGGGCCAGCCGGACCGTGTGCCACAGCGCCGTTCCGTACTCCCGCAGGTAGCCGGCCGGTCCGCCGGTGGCCGCGCGCAACGGGTAGCGGTGGATCCGCACCCCGTCGATCTCCGCCTCCGGCTCGGTGTCCCGCTTGGTGCCCTGCGGACAGATGACGTGCACCGTCCAGCCGGCGTCGCGCAGCGTCGTGCACTCCTGCCACACCCGCCGGTCGAACGGCACCGACAGGTTCTCCACCAGGACCAGCGCGCGACGGCCCCGCCCGTCGCCGCCGGCCGCGTCACCAGGCAAGGCCCGCGTACCCGGGTTCGGCCCGGCGCGCCTCGGCGTCGGGGAGACGGACGAGGTCGACGATCACGGGCCCGTCGCCGTGGGGCAGCGCGGACAGCACCGCCGGGTCCTTCGTCCCGACCACGCACACCTCGGCGTGGTCGAGCACCTCGTCGACGGACTGTGCGAGCAGCTGCGCGAGGTGCGGCAGCCGGGTCTCGATGTACTCGCGGTTCGCGCCGAGCAGCCGGGAGAGGTTCACGTTGGGGTCGTAGATCCGCAGGTCGTACCCCTTGCCGAAGAGCCGCTCGGCCAGCTCGACGAGCGGGCTCTCGCGGAGGTCGTCCGTGCCGGGCTTGAAGGACAGGCCGAACAGGCCCACCCGGCGCTTGCCGGTGCGCTCGACCAGCTCCACCGCGCGCTGGAGGTGATCGGCGTTGGAGGCCAGCACGTGGGAGAGGATCGGCACCGAGACGTCGGCCCGCCGAGCCGCGTGGACCAGGCTGCGCAGGTCCTTGGGCAGGCAGGAGCCGCCGAAGGCGAAGCCGGGCCGCAGGTAGGCGGAGCTGATGTTGAGCTTGCGGTCGGCCAGGAACACGTCCATCACCTGGTGCGAGTCCACCCCGAGCGCCCGGCACACCGCGCCGAACTCGTTGGCGAACCCGATCTTGAGGCCGTGGAACGCGTTGTCCGCGTACTTGATCGCCTCGGCCGTCGGGACCGGCACCCTGAACACCTCGCCGGGCAACTCCTCGTACAGCGCCGCGACCACGTCCCCGCTGGCCGGGTCGAGCTCGCCGATGACGGTCTTCGGCGGGTCGAAGAAGTCCCGCACGCTCGTGCCCTCGCGCAGGAACTCCGGGTTCACCGCGACCCCGAAGTCCGTCCCGGCCGTGCCGCCGGTGTGCTTCTCCAGGATCGGCACCAGCAGGTTCAGGCAGGTGCCCGGGAGCATGGTGCTGCGGAACACGACGGTGTGCCGCCCGCCCCGCTCGGCCACCACGGCGCCGATCTGCTCGGTGACCCGCTCCAGGTACGTGGTGCACAGACCGCCGTTGGGCTCCGACGGCGTGCCCACGCAGACCAGCGACACCTCGCTGCCCACGACCGCCTCGCGGACGTCGGTGGTGGCGCGCAGCGCCCCGGTCCGCACCATCTCGGCGATCAGCTCGCCGATCCGCTCCTCGACCACCGGCGCCTTGCCGTCGTTGACCAGGTCGACCTTCACCCGGTTGACGTCCACCCCGATGACCTCGTGCCCCAGGCTGGCCAGGCACGCGGCCGACACGCAGCCCACGTAGCCGAGCCCCAGGACGCTGACCCTCATGACCCGTTCCTCCCCTCGGACAGGCCGGTGGGGCCTGCCGTCCACGTGCCGTGCCGATCCGACGACGTCCCTCGCGCCGGTCCTCCCCCTGCGCCTCTCGCGGCTAGTACGCCCCCTGCCCCTGGAGCACCGCCCGCAGCGTCTTCCACAAGATCACCGTGTCCAGGGCGAGCGACCAGTCCTCCACGTACCGCAGGTCCAGCCGCACCGCCTCCTCCCACGGCAGGTCGCTGCGCCCGCTGATCTGCCACAGGCCGGTGAGCCCGGGTTTGACGAGCAGTCGCCGCCGGATGTCCGGTCCGTACGCGGCGGACTCCTCCGGCAGCGGGGGCCGCGGCCCGACCAGCGACATCGACCCGGTGAGCACGTTGAGCAGCTGCGGCAGCTCGTCGAGCGAGTACCGGCGCAGCACCCCGCCCACCCGGGTCACCCGCGGGTCCCGGCGGAGCTTGAACAGCAGGCCGGCGCCCTCGTTGCGGTCGGCCAGCTCGGCCCTGGCCCGGTCCGCCCCGGCCACCATGGTGCGGAACTTGACCAGGGTGAACTCGCGGCCGTCCTTGCCGACCCGGTGCTGCCGGTAGAACGCCCCGCCCGGGCTGTCCGCCAGCACGAGCAGCCCGACGAGCAGCATCAGCGGCGCGAACAGGACCAGCAGGACCGCGGCGCCCAGCCGGTCGACGACCTCCTTGACCGCCCGCCGGCCTCCGGTGAAGGTCGGCATGCTGACCCGCAGCATCGGGATCCCGAGCACCGCGTCGACGTGCAGCCGCGGTCCGGCCACCTCCATCAGCACGGGGGCCACGACCATCTCGGCGTCGCTGCCCTCGAGCTTCCAGGCCAGCCGCTGCAGGCGGTCCGGCGTCCAGTACGGGTCCGGGGTGACGGCGACGACCCGGTAGCCGTCACGGCGGACGTGGTTGGCCACGTCCGTCAGCCGGCCGACGACCGGCACACCGTCCAGCCGGTCACCGCCCAGCCCGAGGGCGTACGGCGTGCAGACCGCCTCCACCCGCCAGCCGAGGTGCGGGAACCTGCGGGTCCGGGCGATCAGGTCGCGCATGGTGGCCGGGCTCCCGGCGGCCAGCACCGGGCGCAGGCACCGCCCTTCCTTCCGCTGCTTGTGCAGCCACAGGCGCAGCAGGTACCGCTCGGTCATGGTGACGCCCGTGATCGCCGGGATCGCGACGAAGATCCAGAGCTTGATGTTGGTCGAGGTGAGCGCGATCCCGCCGAGCGACAGGACGACGGCCGCCGCGAACAGCGCACGTCCGAGCCGGCGGAACTCCTCGGCACCCTGGCCGAGCACGGCCGGCGCCCACGACCGGGTCGTCGCCAGGGCCGCGAGCACCAGGAGCTCGGTACCGAAGGCGAGGATCCCCCACTTCTCGTGCCAGTTGGCCGCGTCCCTGACCCCGAAGAAGCCGCCGATCGCCGCCACGACGAAGGCGGTGGTCACGGTGTCAGCGATGATCACGGTACGGCGGTACTGCTGCTCCCAGTCGCTCTCGGGCCGCCCGATCCTCCCGTTCACCGGGCGCCCCCGCACCGCCTGGAACGGGCGGACTAATTCCCCCTCCCCCTGCTCGACGGCCCCTTCCAGGTCACCAGTGGGTTCGACGTGCTCGCTCCACACGATTCCTCCCCCCGGGAGGCTCGCACCTCCCGCACCTGATTCCTCCCCTTCGCGGGAGGCCCCGCCGCCTCCCGTGCCGCGCTGTTCCTACCCCCGGGAGGTCCCGCCCCCGGGCATGGCGAAATCGGCTCCTGCAGCGCTACGTGTACATTCCCCAAGACACCGACGGACTCGCACGTCCCACCGGAATCCCGAAATGGACGGGAATCCGTCGGCGGTCGCTCTCCACACTCGAGGCCCGATTTCCGGGCGCCGGGAATTCGCCGCCCCACGACTGCCGCCGGGAACGCGGCTACCGGCCGTGCGCAGCGCCGGACCCGTAGATCATCGATCGTCGCCCCGCGTCGAACCGAGCGAAGTGCACATCAATGTAGAGCATCGGGGCCGCCCAAAGTGGGGGATGTGTGAAACACGTGCACGAGAGCTGAATCCTGATCTATCGGACGGTGGCCACCGGAGGGCGCCCCGGAGCCGCCGACGTACGGGGTGACCAGTGACGACGGGGGGTTCTCCCGGCCGTCGGCACCGACGATCCGGAGGCCTCCCGCCACCACCGGCGACAGCGCGTTCAGGACATGGGTCCGCGGCCTCGGAGCGGCGGATGACCAGGCCGCACCATGGATCGGCCGGTCGAAGCAGCGTTCGACGGCGCCGTGGAACCGGCGGACGGACCGATCGATTCCGGACACCCGGCCGCCGCCACCGGACAGGTGACCGCCGGGCGCCCCGGCCGGCGATCGCGGACCTTTCGGCACCGGACTCCGCGACCTGCCGGGCCCGGCCGGCGCGGAGCACCTCGTCGACGGCCCGCCGGCCCGGACCGAGAGCGGCGATCAGCAGGAGGATCCGGCAGTGGAGGGCCGACGGCTCGCCGCCGTCCTCGATCGGCGACAGGGCCACTGTGCTCGTGGACGGGGAAGTGCGCGTGCGCCGTGGAGCCGGAGCAGATCACGGCCGCGGGCCGGGTGAACGGGCCGGGCAGCACCGGCGCGCCGCCGACCAGCTGGATCGCGGCGGCCCCCGCCGGGCCGGGTCCCGGGGTGGAGCGTTCCGCCGTGGGCGCCCGCGGCACCGCCGGAGGGGCCGAAGAGCGAGGCGATGCCGTGGCAGGTGAAGAGGAGTCCGGCGACGCCGGCAGAACGCGCCCGGAAATGGTCGACCACGCGTTCAGGCCTCCGGGACAGGGAATGGAATGTCCATGGCGGATATCCTTGGCGATCGAGCCGGATTGCCGCATCGTCCGATCGGTGGTCCGGGAGGCCACAAGCCCGCGCGAGCCCGTTGCCGTGTCCACCCGACGAACGGTCGACGAATTCCCGGGACACCCTGAATTGACGCGGAAGGGCCGGTCCGAAGGAACTCCGCGAATATCGCCGACCTGGTCGAATGCGCCGTCGGTGACCGTTCACCGCATGGCGCCGGCTAGCCGAGGCGCGTCCACTCGCCGTGGGCCAGGAGCAGGATCGGGCAGGCCGCGAGCAGGACCGGCACCGCCGTTCCGACCGTACCGCGGCCGCGCCGGCTCGCGAGCAGCAGCACGACGCCGGACGGGAAGACGAAGACGAACCACGGCACCGCGAGCAGCATGAACGGTACGGACAGCACGATCTCGATGCCGAACTGCAGCCAACCGACCGCGAGACAGGCGTTCCGGAACACGGGCCCACCCGGCAGCGCCAGCGGCGACGCAGTCGTCCCGATCAGCGCGGAGAAGAGGCCCCAGTACCCCGCGCCCGCCCCGTCGTGCAGGCCCCGGACGGCCACCGGTACCCACGCGACCACGGCCAGGGCCACGAGCAGACGGGAGCTGGGCCGGCCTCCGGCGTCCCGCTCCCCCGACCCCCGGTCGGGCTCGGCCCCAACAGGAGCAGCCTGCTGAAGCGACGGTTCGTCGGTCATCCCATACCCCCCGAGGACGCAATTGAACACGTTCAAAGTAGTGCCACGCCCGCCGCGAGGGAAGACCGGGGCCGGGGTCGTTGACACTGCCACGCCGGGCTCCTAGCGTGGCGCCGTCGATTACCCGCGAGTAGGGACTGTTGATGGCCGAGCCCCGCCCGTACGACCTCGTCCTGTTCGGTGCCACCGGGTTCACCGGCGGGCTCACCGCGGAGTACCTGGCCCGCAGCGCGCCCGAGGGGTGCCGCTGGGCGCTCGCCGGACGGGACGAGGGCAAGCTCGCCGCCGTCCGGGCCGGGCTGGCGCGGATCGATCCGCGCTGCGCCGGCCTCCCCCTGCTGATCGCCGACGCCGCCGACCGCACGGCGCTGAACGGCGTGGCCGCCTCCGCCCGGGTGGTGATCTCCACGGTCGGCCCGTACCTGCGGCACGGCGAGCCCCTGGTGGCGGCCTGCGCGGACAGCGGCACCGACTACGTGGACCTCACCGGCGAGCCGGAGTTCGTCGACCGGATGTACCTCCGGTACCACGAGCGGGCGGTGGCCACCGGCGCGCGGCTGGTGCACTCCTGCGGCTTCGACTCCGTACCGCACGACCTCGGTGTGCTGTTCACCGTCGAGGAACTGCTCCACCGCGGCGGCCCGGCGGACCGGGTCGCGGTCGAGGGCTTCGTCCGCGCGGGCGGCACCATCTCCGGCGGCACCTTCGCCTCGGTCATGACGGCCTTCTCCCGTCCACGCGCGATGGCCCGGGCCGCCCGCGCGCGCCGCGCGGTCGAGCCCCGGCCGAAGGGACGGCTCGTCCGCACCCCGGCCGGCCGGCCCCACCGGTCGCGGGCGGCCCGCGCGTGGGCCGTGCCGATGCCCACGATCGACCCGCAGGTGGTGTCCCGCTCGGCCGCCGCACTGGACGAGTACGGCCCGGACTTCGCCTACGCGCACTACGCGGCGGTGCGACGGCTGCCGGTCGCCCTCGCCGGTGTCGCCACGGTGGCGGCTCTCGCCGTCGCCGCCCAACTGCCCACGCTGCGCCGGGCCCTGGGCCGGCTGCGCAAGCCCGGCGACGGCCCGAGCGCGGAACAGCGGGCGCGCTCCTGGTTCGCCGTCCGCTTCGCGGCGCGGGCGCAGGGCGGGCGGACGCTCCTCACCGAGGTGTCCGGGGGCGATCCCGGCTACCAGGAGACGGCGAAGATGCTGGCCGAGTCGGCGCTCTGCCTGGCCTACGACGACCTGCCACCAGTGGCGGGGCAGTTGACCACGGCAGTGGCGATGGGCAGGCCGCTGATCGACCGACTGATCGCGGCGGGCATCTCCTTCCGCGTACTGGACACCCCGCCGAAGACCGCTCCCGGGCGGTAGACGCACGACTGAGTGTCACCGCTCGATGGACTCCTCGGCAGCCGCGAGCGCGGCCTCCCACGGGTACGCCTCCGGTCGCTCCTCGCCCGGATCGTTCGGCACGAAGCCCCCCTCGCCCAGCAGCACCCGAACCCCGGCCCCGCGCAACGTCTCGACGCTGCGCGGAAACTGGGGGTGCGCCGCGAGGGCCGTGTTCAGGCACGGCACCACCGTCACCGGGATTCCCTTGCCGATCGCCTCGGCCGCGTACCCCACGACCCAGGAGGTCGTGATCCCGAGGGCGAGGCTGTTGATGCTGTTCATCGTGGCGGGCGCGAACAGGACCGCGTCGGCGGGCGGCAGGAGGTCCGGGTCGCCCGGCCGGCGATAGACGGACTTCACCGGATGGCCGGTCAGCCGCCTCAGCTTGGACATCTCGTCCTGGAGCCAGCACGCCGCCGTCGGGGTGAGCCCGAGCGCGACGTCCCACCCCCTGAACTGGGCCTGCCGCACGAGCTGAGCCGCGTTCAGCACGGGCGCGGCGGCGGAGCCGAACAGGTACAGGACCGGGCGAGTGGTGGCCATGGCAGCCATCGAACCCCGTGGGAACGGCCTGCGGCAATCCCCGCCGAATCCGTCCCGCAGATCATCCTGCCGAACCCAGCGGTGCCCGGAGCTCTCGAAGCACACGCCTCATCGAGTGCCCGGCTTCGTCGACGAACACGGCGGCGGCGCAGGCGGTGAAGGCCGCAGTGAGCAATGCGAGGGCCCGGCGCGGCGTGCGGCCGCGGGTCTGGCGGTAACCCACTGAGTCTCCAGCGACGTGGCTGATGGAGGGCGCGGGGCATGCTCCGCGCCGGAAACACTCCGCCGGGTTCAAGACCCGGAGTACCAGGCCTCACCCCGGCCCTCTTTGCCGACCGGCCCGGCGATGGCGGTGGCCGGGGTGCAGTCATAAGGATGCGGTGGAAGTCGGCCAGGTAGGTCCGGATCCCCTCGGTTCCACTCCATGATCAACCGTTGCAGAATCGTCATCATGAACGTGGCATGAGAGCTTCCTGGGAATGAGAGATTGTCCTTCGGCTTCGAATGATAGATGCCAGTCATTAGCCATTTCTTGAGAGAGTCTTGATGTCACGACAGTCTCGGGCCTCGTCCGCATTTGCGGGCGGGGCCTTCTCAACGCGTCGGATGCGCCGGATTTCGGCGGTTTTGACGCTCGGCCTGCTCATACAGGCCGGCGTGGTGGTGGACGCGGTGACGGCCGCTCCGGCCGCGGCCGCGCCCACGCCGCCCGCGCTTACGGCCGCCGCGCCCGCGGAGGCGCCCAACGAGGCGTCGGCGCTGATCGCGGCCCGCCTGCAGCGGCGACGGATCGAAGTCACCGGCGCCCGCACCGAGTTCACCACCCTGTGGGCGAACCCGGACGGCACGCTGACCTCGGACCGCTCGACCGGTCCGATCCGGATGAAGGTCGGCGAGGCCTGGGTGCCCGTCGACACGACGCTGGTGCAGACGCCCGACGGCAAGGTCGCACCGAAGGCGCACCCCGGTGGGGTGGTCTTCGAAGGCGGCGACGCGGGTGTGACGGTCGGCGACAGCCTGCCGGGTGCCACCGCTCCCGACCGGGCCTCGCGCAGTGCGGCCCGCATCGCCGCCCCGGCGGCGGCCCCGCAGCCGGCCGGCCAGAAGCCGGCCGAGCACGAACTGGCCAAGATCGGCGCCGGTGAGCAGCAGGTCAAGTTCGGCTGGCTGGGCAAGCTGCCCAAGCCCAAGCTGGAGGGCAACAAGGCGACCTACGTCGACGCCCGCCCGGGCGTGGACCTGGTCCTCGAAGCCACCCGCACCGGTTTCGAGCAGTTCCTCGTCGTCAAGGACCGCGCCGCCATCGGCCAGACCGGCACGGTGACGATCCCTCTGGACACCACGGGGCTGAACGTCGCCCCGCAGCAGGACGGTTCGATCCAGCTTCTCGACAAGGCCTCGGGCAAGGTCACCGTCAGCATCCCGGCTCCCGTCATGTGGGACGCAGCGGTCGACCCGGCCTCGCAGGAGCACCTGAACCGCGGCGCGGTGACGATGGAGCTCCGCGGCCAGGGCGCGGACACCGAGCTGGTGTTCACCCCGGACGCGGCGTTCCTCACGGACGGGAAGACTCAGTTCCCGGTCACCATCGACCCGGTGGTGAACGTCGGCACGACGTTCGACACCTACGTGCAGACCAACGAGAACATCGACGCCTCCGCGTCGACGGACCTCAAGCTGGGCAGCTACGACGGCAAGACCGTCGCGCGGTCGTTCCTGACCATCCCGGGCGGCCCGTTCAACGGCAAGCAGATCCTGAGTGCCACGCTCAACCTCGCCAACTACCACTCCTCCTCCTGCGTCCCCAAGCAGTGGGAGGTCTGGAACGCGGGCGGTGCGGCGAGCTGGACCCGCTGGGGCAACCAGCCCGCGCTCGACCGCAAGTGGGCCACCTCGAACGACACCTACGACATCGCCAACGACGGCGACAGCCACGACTGCTACGCCCCGGACGGCACGTTCTGGGCCAAGGCCGACGTCACCGAGATGATCCGGTACTTCGCCGGGTTCGGCTACAACGACTACGGCTTCGCCCTCAAGGCGGCCGACGAGTCGAGCAGCCTGTCCTGGAAGCGGTTCACCTCCGCCGAGGGCTACTGGCCGCCGTTCGTGTCGATCACCTACAACACGGTCCCGGCCACTCCGGGTTCGGTCGAGGTGCTGCCCTCACAGCAGGGCAACCCGCGCTACACCTCGGACGCCAACCCGCGCTTCCAGGTCCAGGCGGCCGACCCGGACGGGGACCCGCTGAAGGTCTACATGGACCTGTGGCGCGGCGGCACGTTCATCGGCACCGTAGTGCGCGACACCCCGAACGGTGCGATCGCCACCGTGCGTCCCTCGGACTACGGCATCGCCCGGCTGGACGAGGGCGTGCAGTACTCGATCTCGGCGATGCTCGACGACGGCAAGTCCCGCTCCGGCTGGGTGACCACCAACGTCATCGCCGACACCGTCAAGCCCGGGACGCCGTTCGTGAGTTCGGCGGACTACCCGGCCGACGGCCTGTGGCACGGCACCGCCAACCAGGCAGGCTCGTTCACGTTCTCGCCCGCCCCGGGCACCGACGACACCACGGCCTACGTCTACAACCTCGACGGCGGCACCCCGGTGACGGCCAACGCGACCGGTGCCCTGACCCTGTCGATCACGCCGGCCACTGAGGGCCGGCGCGTCCTGTCCGTCCAGTCCAAGGACCGCGCGGGCAACCTGTCCCCGCCCGCGACGTACACCTTCCAGGTCGGGCAGGCCGGCATCAGCTCGCCCGTCAACGGTACCCAGGCCGCCAAGCGCGTCAAGCTCGCCGTCGACGCGCAGACGCAGTTCAAGCGCGTCGTCTACCAGTACCGCCGCGGCCCCGGAGCCACCGAGTACAACGTCCCGCGCGCCAACCTGACCAAGGCCGACAACACGGCCGTCACCGAGGACAAGCCGCGCCTGGCTGACCTCGGACCGCATGCCAACTGGAACGTCCTCGACACGCTCGGCCAGGTCGGCGGCGTCGTCCAGGTCCGCGCCCTCCTCTTCCCCGAGGACGGCTCCGGCGCCGGCTACGCCACCGTCTGGAACACCATGACGGTCGACCGCAACGCCGACGGCGCCGCCACCGAGAAGATCGGCCCCGGCGGGGTCAACCTGCTCACCGGCAACTACTCGACCGAGGTCACCGACGCCAACGAGCGCGGGCTCTCGGTCAAGCGCACCGCCTCCTCGCGCGACCTCGCGCGCGGCTGGCAGCCCCAGGGCGAGCGCCTCACCGTGAACCAGCGCCAGATCAGCACGGACACCACCGGGTTCGCGCCCGGACAGGCCGACCTCGCCCGCTCCACCGCGCGCGGGCACGACAGCTCCACCGACTCCCTGCTGGTCACTTCCAAGGGGCAGCTCGACTCCTTCGCCAGCGTCGGCCCGGACGACCACTCGCTGTCCCTGGGTATGAAGCCCGGCCGGACCTACCGGCTCACCGGCTGGATCTTCGTCCCCGGCGCCACCGGCCTGAACCCGGACTTCGGTGACCGCGGCCTGCGTCTGGCGGGCTTCGTCAAGACCCCGGCGGGCTACAGCCAGATCACCTCGGAGAAGGCCGCCTACACGGACGCCTGGCAGCAGCTGACCGTCGACCTGACGGTCCCGGCCGACGCCACCGAGGCCTTCTTCCGCCTCTACAACGGCTTCACCGCCGCGGGCAAGCAGGTCTTCTTCGACGACCTGTCCATGAAGGAGATCGTCGCCCCCTTCGGCCCGCAGTGGGCCGGCGGGCCGGACGCGGGGACCGGTGACGACTACCGGGCGCTGTCCTTCCCGCAGTCGGACCTGGTGGAGATCAAGGGCAACGAGGACATCTCGCTGACCTTCGCCAGGGGCAATGACGGAACGTTCTTCCCCGAGCCCGGCGCGGAGGGGCTGACACTCAAGCCCGTCGCGGCCAAGTCGGGCGCGATCGTCCTGTCCACGACCGGCCAGTGCCTGGAGGTGCCGAACGGCGCCGCCGGAAACGGCTCCCGGCTCCAGCCGGCCCCGTGCACCGGCGCCGCGAACCAGCAGTGGACCCGCGGCGACGATCTGACGCTGCGCCTGCTCGGCTACTGCCTCGACAACCCGTGGGGCCAGGTCAACGACGCTACCCCGCTGACCCTCTGGAGCTGCAACGGCGGCGACAATCAGCAGTGGGAGCTGCACACCAACGGCGCGGTGTCCAACCGCCACTCGGGCAAGTGCCTCGACGCCGACAAGGGCGCCTCGATCTGGGTCTGCTGGGCCGGTCCCAACCAGATCTGGGACATCCAGACCGCCGGCACCACCTACGAGCTGAGCGAGCTCGACGGCTCCAAGACCGTCTTCGCCCGCCAGGCCGGATCCAGCATCTACCAGGTCGTCAGCGAGACCGGTCCCCAGGCCGCGTCGACGACCCGCTACCAGTACGACACCACCGACGGCCGCTCGCTGGTCAAGCGCATCATCCCGGCCGTCGAGCCGGGCGTGGACGACGCCAACGGGTGCACCGTCGACCCGCTGCCGCGCGGCTGCGAGGTGATGGAGTACGACTACGCCAAGGCCACCACGGCCACCTCCTCCGCTCCCGGTGACTACCTGGACCGCGTCCGCGGCGTGAAGGTCTGGACCTGGAACCCGGCGACCTCCAAGCAGGAGCCGATCGAGGTCGCGCACTACGCGTACGACCTCAAGGGCCGCCTGGTGCAGGTCTGGGACCCGCGCCCGGCCAATCCGCTGAAGACCACCTATGGCTACGACGACACCGGCCGGGTCACCGGGATCGAGGCCGCCGGCGAACTGCCGTGGAACTTCGACTACGGCAAGGCCGCGGCCGACCAGGACCCGGGCCGACTGCTCAAGGTCCGCCGGGCCGCGCTGGCCCCGGGCTCGAAGGACCAGGTCAGCGGTGAGAACGCGACCAGCGTCGTCTACGAGGTGCCGCTGACGCGTGGTGCGGGCGGTCCGTACGACCTGTCCGGCGCGGACGTGGCCAAGTGGGCGCAGACCGACGCACCGACCGACGCCACCGCCGTGTTCGGCCCCGAGGACGACCCGGGCGCCAACACCGCCTCGGCCGCCAAGCCGGGCCCGGACGGCTACAAGCCGGCCACCGTCCACTACCTCAACGCCTCCGGCAACGAGGTCAACACCGCCACCCCGTCCGTCACCCCCGGCGGTGACATCAGCACGAAGGAGTACGACCGCTTCGGCCACACCGTCCGCGATCTGGGCGCGACCAACCGCTCCATCGCGCTCGGCACCCACCCCGACGCGGACAAGTACGCGGCCGAGCTGAACCTGCCGGCCGACTCCGCCTCGCGCGCACGGCTGCTCGACCAGCGCACCGTCTACTCGCCGGACGGCGTGGACGTGCTGGACACGCTCGGCCCGGTCTACCGCGCCTCGCTCGCCGAGCAGGTCGACGGCCAGACCGCCCCGGTCACCGTCACCGCCGAGGCCGAGAAGCTCCCGCAGCTCGGCACCAACACCAAGGTGCAGGTCGACAACAACTGCTGTGGCCTCACCTGGTCCGGCGGCGCCCACCTGGGCATCCGCGGTACTGCGGCGGGCGCCTTCGACAGCATGCGCGTCAGCGTCCCCGAGGACGGCGACTACCTCCTCTCGGGCCAGCTGACCAAGAACAGCGACCACGGCATCGTCCAGTTCGCGATCGACGGGCAGAACGTCGGCCAGCCGATCGACACCTACGTCGCCACGCCGGTGGTCGCCCCGTACACGGTCGGCCAGGCCGTCCGCCTCACCCGGGGCGACCACGACCTCAAGCTCACCGTCGTCGACACCAATACGGCCAGCGGCGGCGAGCGCTTCCACGCCGGTCTCGACACCGTCACCCTGACCAAGACCACCGTCAACCCGACGCTCCCGGCCGGCACCCCGGTCGTGGCCCGGGACCACAACACCAACACCTACGACGAAGGGAAGCCCGACGGCCAGGCCTACCACCTGGTCACCACCGCCACCGACGGCGCCCGCATAGACGGATACGCCGCCGACGTCGAACTCCGCGTCACCAAGCACGGATTCGACACCCCGATCGGCGGCACGTCCGGCTGGACGCTGAAGAAGGCGACCTCGGTCACCACCGACGCCCTCGGCGCCAAGCTCACCGCGTACGTGAAGTTCGACGCCTCCGGCCGGGCGCTGGAGTCCCGCAAGCCGGGTTCCAACGGAGCCGACGCCGGCACCGTCAAGTCGGTCTTCTACACGGCCGGGGCCAACCCGGACGACGCGCTGTGCGCCAACCGTCCGGAGTGGGCCGGCCTGCCGTGCGCGACCCTGCCGGGTGGCGACGTCACGGGGGCCGACGCCACCCGGATGCCGACGACGCTTCCGGTCAAGCGGATCACCCGCTACTCGGCGTTCAACGAGCCGGAGGAGACGACCGAGACCAACGCGGGCAAGTCCCGCAAGACCGTCACCGTCTACAACGAGCTCGACCGCATCGTCTCGACCGAGATCACCTCGGACGAGGGCAAGCCGCTGCCCAAGGTCACCGTCGAGTACGACCCGGCGACCGGCGACGCGGTGAAGACCACCGCCGACGGCAAGTCCCTGACGCGCGTCATGGACGCCCTCGGCCGGCTGGTCTCCTACACGGACGCCGACGGGGCGACCACCACGACGGAGTTCGACAGGTTCGGCAAGCCGGTGAAGGTGAGCGACCCGACCGGGTCCACCACCTACACCTACGACCGCGCCAAGGAACCCCGCGGCCTGGTCACCTCCGTCAACGACAGCGTGGCGGGCGAGTTCACCGCCAAGTACAACCCCGACGGCCAGCTCGTCGAGCAGACCTACCCCGGCGGCATCGTCCGCAAGGACACCTACAACGCCGTCGGCGAGGCCACCGGCCGCAGCTACACCCGCAGTTCGGACAACGCGGTGATCTGGTCCCAGACCACCGACATGTCCACCCAGGGCCAGGTCGCCAAGGACACCAGCTCCACCGCCACCCGCTCCTACCAGTACGACCGGCTCGGCCGGCTGGTGAAGGCCGAGCAGACCACGGCCGCCGCCGGCTGCGTCACCCGGCAGTACACCTTCGACGCCCACTCCAACCGCCTGTCCAAGCAGACCTCCCCGCGCGGGACGGCCGGCGAGTGCAGCACGGCCGGAGCCACGGCGGAGAACCACACCTACGACAGCGCCGACCGCCTCACCGACCCGGGTTTCATCTACGACGCCTTCGGCCGCACGGTCAAGACGGCCACCGGCGCGACCAACACCTACTGGGCCAACGACCGCGTCGCCGCCCAGGAGAAGGGAGACACCAAGCAGGACTGGGCCGTCGACGCCGCGCACCGCCTGACCGCCTTCACCACCGCCAAGAGGCAGGCCGACGGCACCTGGGCCAACGCCACGTCGAAGCTCAACCACTACGGCGACGACTCCGACATGGTCCGCTGGACCGTCGAGGACACCACCCAGGGCAACCTGACCCGCAACGTCACCGGCCCGGACGCCAACCTTTCCGCCACCACCAGCAGGACCGGTGACGTCCAGCTCCAGCTGACCAACCTGTTCGGCTCGGTCGTCATCACCACCGACACCGCGCTCACCAAGCCGGTCGTGCTGGACTTCGACGAGTTCGGCATCCCCCAGGACGGCCAGGCTCTGGTCCGCTACGGCTGGCTCGGCGGCAAGGAGCGCTCCGCGGAGGCCCAGGACGGCGACATCCTCATGGGTGCCCGCCTCTACAGCCCTGCCCTCGGCCGCTTCCTCCAGATCGACCCCGTACCCGGTGGCAACGCCAGCCCGTACGACTACTGCACGGGCGACCCCGTCAACTGCACCGACCTCGACGGCAACTGGGGCATGCCCAAGTGGCTGAAGAAGACGGTCGAGGTCGTCGCCAAGGTCGCCGAAGTCGCCTCCTACATCCCCGGCCCCATCGGCGCCGTCGCAGCCACCGTCTCCGCCGTCTCCTACGCGGCCACCGGCAACTGGGGGAAGGCCGCGGAGATGGCGGTCACCGCGGTCGCCCAGACCGTCGGCGCCGGTCCCGTGGTCAAGGCCGTCGAGGCGGTCGCCACGTCGACCAGGATCGCAACGAGGGCCGGTAAGGTCGCCTCGGTCGCCCGGACCGTCTTCCGGCGCACCGAGGCCGTGGCCTGCCCGATCGGGAACTCCTTCACTCCCGACACCCCCGTGCTCATGGCCGACGGCAGCTACCGGCCGATCGGCGCGGTCCAGGTGGGCGACTACGTCGCCGCCACGGACCCGCGGACCGGGACCACCACCGCCGAACCCGTACTGGACGTCATCACGGGCTACGGCACCCGGCACATCGTCGAGATCCGCACCAGCGCGGACGGCGCCGCCGATCCGCTGCGGGCCACCGACGGCCACCCGATCTGGGTGGAGGGCCGCGGCTGGGTGAAGGCGCTGGAGGTCCGTCCGGGAGACCGCCTGCGGTCGCCCGACGGCAGCACGCCGGTCGTCACCGCAGTCGACGACCTCGGCGACCTGGACCGGCAGCTGGTCGTCAACCTGAACATCGGCAACCAGCACACCTACACGGTGAGCGACGCGGGCGCCGACGTCGTGGTGCACAACTGTTCACGGGCCGTCCTCGACGGGCACCAATACCTGACGCACATCTTCCCGCGCCATGTGTCCTTCACGGTTCCGGAGTACTACTACAAGTCGAAGTTCGCCACCCAGAATCCCCGCGCGATCAAGCGCATGATCAAGACCGCCATCAAGAAGGCACCTGCCCAGCCGAACACCAATGGCACGCCCGGACACATCCACATCTACGATTTCCGCAACAAGACCGTCGGGCACAACAGCAGTGGAGCGAGAAAGACACGCATCAAGGTGGTCGTACGCCACGGCAGGGTCGTCACCGCATATCCCTACTGACAGCAATTCGGAGATCACCATGGGACTGGATGTCTTCTGGCATTCCGAACGGCCCGATCCGACCCGATGGGAATCGTTGGAGAAGACCCTTCTCGGATCCCTTCATGACGGGGACGACGTCCTGATGGACATCGTCACGGAGCTCCCCCGCGTGGAGTTCCCCGTCCTCGCCGGCATCGATCCCTACGGGGACACCGTGCTGGACTCCCGGCAGTGCACCACCGCGCGCGCGGAGGTTCAGGAGATCCCGGCTTGGCGGGAAAACGCACAACTGGTGAGCTTGGAAGCACTGCTGGGCGGATGCAGTGAGGCACCAGGCACCTACGTGTACGTCGCCGGCGACTGAGTCGGCCGAAGTGCGCGGCGGCGGGGCGTCCTCGGACGCCCCGCCGTTCGTCTTCCTGGTTCGTCCTCCGGCCGGACCAGGATCAGCGGCGGAACAGGCCGCGCCGCTTCACCGGCGGTGGGGGTGGCGGGTCGAGGAGGGCCGCGACGGCGTGGGGGAAGGGGCGGGCCTCCGCGGTCATGCCGGTCCGGTGCAGGCGGTGGCGGCCTGCCCCCTCCCACTCGCCCATCGCGCCCCCGGTCACGCCCTGGCGGCCGGTACCGTCCCCGTCCGATACGACTCCACCGGCAGCGGCCGCAGCGCCCGCCCGGCAGGTGTGAGCCGGTACGAGGTCCGCACCGGGAACCCCACCAGCCGTTCCCGCCACAACGACCGGCGGAGGCGGGCGGCTTCGGCCTCAGGCCGGCGCCCCGGCCTTCCGGCCTTCCGGCCGCTGGGCGCCACGATCGTCGCCCGGTCAGGCCGTCGCCGGGAGCGTGATCGTGAAGACGGTACGTCCCGGGCTGCTGGTCAGCTCGACCGAGCCGCGGTGCGCGGTGACGACCGCGTGGACGATCGCCAGGCCGAGGCCGGTGCTGCCGGTGGCGCGGGAGCGGGCCCGGTCGCCGCGGACGAAGCGTTCGAAGACCCGCTGGGCCAGCTCCGGGTCGATGCCCGGCCCGGTGTCGGTGACGGCGAGGCGCACCGCCTGTCCCCCGGCCGGCTCCAGGTGCACGGTCACCTCGGTGCCTTCGGGCGTGTGGGTGGCGGCGTTGGTGAGGAGGTTGGCCACCACCTGGCGCAGCCGGTCGGCGTCGCCCGGCACCAGGACGGGCTGCGCGGGCAGGTCCAGCCGCCAGCGGTGGTCGGGGGCGACGGCTCGGGCGTCGGCCGTGCCGTCCAGGGCCAGGCGGGTCAGGTCGACCTCGTCGGCGGCGAGCGGCCGACCGGCGTCCAGGCGGGCGAGCAGCAGCAGGTCCTCGACGATCGCTCCCATCCGGCGCGACTCGGCCTCGATCCGGCCGAGCGAGTGCCGGACCTCGTCCGGGACCGGTCCTGGGTGGCGCAGCGCCAGCTCGGCGTGGCCGCGGACGGTGGCGACCGGGGTGCGCAGTTCGTGACTGGCGTCGGCAGCGAAGGCGCGCAGGCGCTTCTCGACCAGGTGGCGCCTGGCCAACGACTGCTCGACGTGGCCGAGCATCCGGTTGAGCGCGGAGCCGACCCTGCCGACCTCGGTGCGCGGGTCCTCGTCGGGCACGCGTTCCGACAGGGTCACGACGCCGCGGCCCAACGGCAGCGCGCTGACCCGCTCGGCCGTGGCGGCGACGCGCTCCAGGGGGCGCAGCGACAGCCGCACCCAGAGCGCGCCGGCGACCCCGGTGGCGGTCAGGGCCACGCCGAGCACCAGCAGCTCCAGCATGATCAGCTTGTTCGTGGTCGCCTCGACCGGGCTCATCGGCAGCCCGGTGACGAGCACGTCGCCGTCCCTCCCGGCCACAGCCCGGACGCGGTAGTCGCCGAGTCTGCCGAGTCCGACCTCGCGTGCCGAACCGTCGGGCGGCAGGGCGGCCAGGTGCCGCTGGTCGGCGGCGGAGAGGTCGACGCGGTCGTCGAGGTCGGCAGGCCGGTCGCCGGCCGCCACGTCGGCGTCGTCGGCGTCACCGTCCACCACGCCCGCGCCGGTCACCCGACCGTTGAGCAGGCGGGCGCCGAACGTGCCCGGGGCCTGCGCGCGGGTGTCGGTGACGGCGTTCGGTCCGCCGGCGTGTTCGAGACTGGCGGCGTAGCGAGCGCCCGCGGCGGCGATCTGCTGGTCGAGCCGGCCGACCAGAAAGTGCCGCAGCAACTCGGTGGTCGCGAGGCTCACCCCGCCGCACGTCAGCAGCAACAGGGCGAGCACTCCGGCGATCAGCCGGGCGCGCAGCGTCCGCGGGCCGCCGGGCAGGCCCCTCACCGCGCGGGCTTGATCAGGTAGCCGGCACCCCGGACGGTGTGAATCATCGGAGACCGCCCCGCGTCGAGCTTCTTGCGCAGGTAGCTGATGTAGAGCTCCACCACGTGCGCCTGACCGCCGAAGTCGTACGACCACACCGCGTCCAGGATCTGGGCCTTGCTGAGCACCTGTCGGGGGTGCTCCATCAGGTAGCGCAGCAGCGCGTACTCGGTCGGACTGAGCTCGACCGGCTCGCCGCCCCTCGTGACCTCGCGGGCGCGCTCGTCCAGGACCAGGTCGCCGAGCGTCAGGGCCCCGTCCGGCGGCCCGGCGGGCCCGGCCACGGGGGTGCGGCGCAGCAGGCTGCGTAGCCGGACGACGACCTCCGCCAGGCTGAACGGCTTCGTGACGTAGTCGTCCCCGCCCGCGGCCAGGCCCGTGATCCGGTCCTCGACGGTGTCCCTCGCGGTCAGGAAGAGCACCCGGACCTCGGGGCGGGTGGCGTGGATGCGGCTCAGCACCTCCATGCCGTCGAGGTCCGGCAGCATCATGTCGAGCACCACGGCGTGCGGCTGCCACTCGGTGGCGGCGGCGACCGCCGCGACGCCGTCCGCGGCACCGCGCGCGTCCCAGCCCTCGTACCGGAGGGTGGCGCAGAGCACGTCGACCAGGTCCGGTTCGTCGTCCACGACCAGGATCCGCCAGGAGGGCGGATCGGCGCTGCGGTCCATGCGGCTCCTGGGTCTCGGGCGGGTCGGCCGGTCGCGGTCAGGTCGGCCTCCATTCTGGCGGACGGCCATGAGAAAGCCGTGAGACGCGGTCTGCCCGGTCGGCCCCGACGAGCGGCTCTGAGCTGCGAAAACGCCTCGGGCCTCGGTCGGCGGCGGCTGGACTCAGAGGGAACTGAGAGCTTGCGCTGCCAAGGTGGTCGGGCAGTGATCGAAAAATCGATCGAGAGGGAAGGGGGCCGGTCTTGGCCGCAGTCGCCCAGAGCCGCCGCGCACCGCGCGCGAGGAGCGGGCTCACGGTGCGGTTCCTACCGCCAGCCGTGCTCGCACTGATCGCGGTGGGTGCGCTCGGAGTGCTCGCGCCGTGGTGGCGGGACACCGCCGGGGTCAACGGCGCAGCCGGGTGGCTGACCGGCGCGGGCCGGATCACCGGTCTGCTCGCCGGATACGCGGCGCCGGTGCTGCTGCTCCTGATGGCACGGATCCCGTTGTTGGAGCGCGGGGTGGGCGCCGACCGGCTCGCCCGCTGGCACGCGTTCGGCGGCCGGTACCTGGTCGGCCTGGTGGCGGCGCACGTGACGACCGTCATCTGGGGCTACGCCCTGACCGACGGCCGCGGGGTGGTCGGCGAGGGCGTGCAGATGGTCCTCCACTTCCCCGACATGCTGAAGGCGACCGCCGCGACGCTGCTGGTGTTCGGCACCGGCATCGTCTCGGCCCGTGCCGCTCGCCGCCGGCTGAGCTACGAGGCCTGGTACTACCTGCACCTGGCCACCTACCTCGCCGTCGCCCTCGGCTTCGCCCACCAGCTCAGCGACGGCGCCGACCTCGGCGACGGCCCCGGCCGCGCACTCTGGTACCTGCTGTACGGCGGAACGGCCCTGCTGGTCGGCTGGTGCCGCCTGGCCGTGCCGTACCTGCGCGACCGCAGGCACCGGCTGCGGGTCGCGGAGGTCCGCCGGGAGGCTCCGGGCGTGGTCTCGTTGCTCCTCACGGGCGAGCGGCTGGACGAACTCGGGGCGGAGTCGGGCCAGTTCTTCCGCCTCCAGTTCCAGGCACCGGGCCTGCGCTGGGCCGCCAACCCCTACTCGCTGTCCGCGCCGCCGCACCCGGAGTACCTGCGTTTCACCGTGAAGGACCTGGGCGGGCACAGCGCGGCCGTCGCCCGGCTCCGACCCGGCACCCGGGTGCGGGCCGAGGGCCCCTACGGGGCGTTCACCGGGCGGCTGCAACGCAGGCGGAAGGTGCTGTTGTTCGCGGCCGGTGTCGGGATCACGCCGCTGCGTGCGCTCTTCGAGACGCTGCCGGGCGAGGTGACCTTGGTCCAACGCGTCCGGCGGCCACAGGACTTGCTGTTCCAGGACGAGCTGAGGGCGGTCGCCGCGGCCCGGGGCGCCCGGGTGCACCACCTGGTGGGCTCCCGGGCGCAGGTGGGCGATCTCGGGGTGGCGCTGTCCCGGCTGGTGACCGACCTGGCCCGGCACGAGGTCTACCTGTGCGGACCGGAGGAACTGGCACGGGACGCCGTTCGGGCGCTCCGGGCGGCCGGGGTGCCGCGGTCCCGGATCCACCACGAGTCGTTCGCGTTCTGAGTTCCGCGTTCCGAGTTCTGAGTTCCGAGTGCAGAGGAGATTTCGAGATGCGCAGGGCCGTCGTCACCGCCTCGGCGACCGCAGCCGGGATCGTGCTGCTGCTGTCGCTGGAACCCCACGCAGGGGTGACAACCGCGGGCGTCAAACCGATCAGCTCCGACCCGACCGGGCTCGCGGGCAACGGGCCGACGTCCGCCGCAGGCCCGGCGGCCACTGCGAGTGCCGGCGCCGGCGCGACCCGCAGCATCACCGGCGACGCGGTCGACACCCGCTACGGGCCGGTGCAGGTCCGGGTCACCCTCAGCGGCAGCAAGATCACCCGGATCGACGTGGTGCAGTACCCCTCCGAGAGCGGCCGCGACCGTTCGATCAACTCGTACGCCCTGCCGGTGCTCAACAAGGAGGCCATCGCGGCGCAGAGCGCCGACATCGACGTGGTCTCCGGTGCCAGCTACACCAGCGACGGCTACACCCAGTCCCTGCAGAGCGCGCTGGACAAGGCCCGGAACTGACCGGGCGGGCCGCGGCTGCGGCACCGCCCGGCACGCGGTGCGGAGGCCGGAGGAGCGATCACCCGGTGCCGATCCGGCGGCCGGTCACCTCGCCCGGCCGCACGCGCACCCACAGCGGGCGGGAGCCACCGGCCCACGGGACGGCGCCGGGCAGTGCGGCGAGGCGCCGTTCCTCGTCCGGATCGTCGACCCGGTGCGCCTCGCCGTGGATGAGGACGCTCCAGCCGTGACTGTGGCGGTCGTCGATGTGATCCACCTGGAACGAGACCGGGGTGCCCTCGGGCGGGGCGGCGGCGCCCCTGGGGGACGTGCGGTAGACGATCGTCCGGGCGTCCACCGCGTAGTTGACCGGGAGCACGTCCGGCGACGGTCCGCCGGACAGGCCGATCCGGCCGACGCCGTGGGTGCCGAGGAGCTCCCAGCACTCCGGCCCGGTGAGGCGGCGCAGCAGGGGATGCCCCTGCGGCCCCGCTTGTCCGGGCGGGGCGTCGGGGCGGTCGCCCGCGGCCAGCTCCGGCCAGGTCGTCCCGAGCGCCGTGGCGATCCGGACGAACGCGTCCGGATCGAACTCCGGTCCGGCCCGCATGAGCAGCCGCAGGTAGGACGGCGCCATGGCGGCGCGGCGACACAACACGCCTTCGCTCAGGCCGAGTTGGCGGCAGCGATCGGTGATGCGGCGGGCGATGTCCTCGGCGTCGGGATGGGCGGACATGACTGGTGCTCCTCGGTGGTGCGGATGAGGTCACGCCCGGAAGAGCGCGACCTTGAGGGCACCGGTGTCGGCCGCGTCGGCGAAGACGTCGTACGCGTCCTGCATCTCGTGGAGGCCGAAGCGGTGGGTGACGAGACCGCCGACGTCCAGTCGGCCGGCGGCCAGCAGGTCGAGCAGCATCGGGGTGCTGTGCGTGTCGACGAGACCGGTGGTGATGGTGACGTCACGGATCCAGAGGTCCTCCAGGTGGAGCGTCGCCGCCTTGCCGTGCACGCCGACGTTGGCCACCCGGCCGCCCGGGCGCACCAGGCTCGTGCACAGTTCGAAGGTCCCGGGCACGCCGACCGCCTCGATCGCGACGTCGACGCCGAGACCGTCGCGGCTCAGCGCCCGCACGGCCTCCGGGGTGGCCTCCGCCGCGGTCAGCGCCGTGTCGGCGCCGAAGCGCTCCGCAGCGTCCAGGCGGGTCCGGGCGAGGTCGATCGCGATGACGCGGGCCGGGCTGTAGAGCCGGGCGGTGAGGATCGCGGCGAGTCCGATCGGGCCCGCGCCGACGATCGCGACGGTGTCGCCCGGGGTGACCTGCCCGTTGCGGACCCCGACCTCGTAGGCGGTGGGCAGGATGTCCGCGAGCAGCAGGGCGTCCTCGTCGGTGACGCCGTCGGGGAGTCCGTACAGCGAGGTGTCCGCGAAGGGGGTGCGGACGTACTCGGCCTGGCAGCCGTCGATCAGGTGGCCGAGGATCCAGCCGCCTCCGCCCGTGCACTGGCCGTAGCTCGCGGCGCGGCAGTAGGTGCAGCGGCCGCAGGCGGAGATGCAGGAGATCAGCACGCGGTCGCCGGCCGCGACGGTGCGCACGCCCGGACCTGTCTCGACGACGGTGCCGACGGCCTCGTGGCCGAGGACGCGGCCCTCGGTGACCTCGGGGACGTCGCCTTTGAGGATGTGCAGGTCGGTGCCGCAGATGGTCACCGCGTCCACCCGGACGACGGCGTCCTCCGGGTCGCGGACCACCGGGTCGGGCGCATCGCCCCAGGTACGGCGGCCGGGTCCGTGGTAGGTGAGCGCTTTCATGCCGTGTCCGCTCCTCTCGGGTGACGGAGCCGATGGTTCCGCTCTTCCAGCGTTCTGCCGATCCGTGCGGGGCGCCATGGGTCCGGCGGGGTCCGCGCCCAGGGCCGTTGGGCCCTTCTCGACCCCGCAGCACGGGCCGTGCGCGCCTACGCTGGGCAGTGGCGTGGGGCGAGCCACGGAGGTTTCGTTGGACAGTGCACCGGAGACCGGCGCGACGGAGACGGGCGTCCCCGTGCCGAGGCTGCGGCTGGACGAGCTGCTGGACGAGCTCCAGGCCCGGCTGGACACGGCCCGGGGCACGCGCGACCGCGTGCACAGTCTGCTTGAGGCGGTGCTGTCGGTCGGGCGCGACCTGGAGCTGGCCCAGGCGCTGAAGCACATCGTGGAGGCCGCGGTCACACTGGTGGACGCCGAGTACGGCGCCCTGGGCGTGATCGGCGAGGACCAGCGGCTGTCCCAGTTCATCCCGGTCGGCGTCTCGGACGAGCAGGTCAAGCTGATCGGAGCCCTGCCGTCGGGCCACGGCATCCTCGGCGAGCTGATCCGCCACCCCGAGCCGCTGCGGCTCGCCCGGATCGCCGATCACCCGGCCTCCTACGGTTTCCCGTCCAACCACCCGCCGATGAGCAGCTTCCTGGGCGTGCCCATCCGCATCCGGGGAAAGGTGTTCGGCAACCTCTACCTGACCGAGAAGCGCGGCGGCGGCGACTTCGACGCCGAGGACGAGTCGGTGCTCGCCACCCTCGCCGTCGCCGCCGGCGTGGCGATCGACAACGCCCGGCTCTACGCCCGGGCCCGGCAGCGGGAGCACTGGCTGGAGGCGAGCGCCGAGGTCACCAGCAGCCTGCTGTCGGGAAGTGCCGAACAGGAGGTACTCGACCTGCTGCTCGCCCGGGCCACCGAGATCGTCGGCGCCGACCTCGCCGTGGTCGCCGTGCCGTTGCCGAGGGCCAGGGAGCTGGAGGTCCGGATCGCCGTGGGCCTCGGCGAGGAGCAGCACCGGGGCCTGGTGCTCCCGGTGGACGGTTCGTTCATGGGGGTGGCGGCACGCACCGGCGGGCTCGTGGTGAGCCCGGACGTCCAGAAGGACCCGAGGATCACCGCCGGGCCGCCGCGCTGGGAGGGTCTGGGTCCGGCCGTCGCGGTCCCCATCGGCACCGCCGAACGCGGTAGCGGTATCCGCGGCGTCCTGATGCTGGCCCGGACCGCCGGGGCACCACTGTTCGACGAGGGCCAGTCAGGGCCGCTGCTGGGCTTCGCCAACCAGGCCGCGGTGGCGATGGAGCTCGCCGAGCGCCGCCGCGACTCCGAGCAGGTCGCACTGCTCCAGGACCGCGACCGGATCGCCCGCGACCTGCACGACCTCGCCATCCAGCGCCTCTTCGCCACCGGGATGACCCTCCAGGGCGCCACCCGCTTCATCGAGCACCCCGAGGCGACCGACCGGGTCCTGCGGGCGATCGACGACCTGGACGAGACCGCCAAGACCATCCGGGCCACGATCTTCGGCCTGCGCCTTCGCGAGTCCGGCCCGGCCGCGGTCGGCCTGCGCGCCCGGCTCGTCGAGGTCGTCGAACGCGCCGCCCGCGCCTTCGGCTTCACCCCGGGCCTGCGGATGACGGGCCTGCTGGACGTCGCCGTCCCCGCCGGGATCGCGGACGCGACCGTCGCCGTTCTGGAGGAGGCCCTGTCCAACGCGGCCCGCCACGCGGAGGCGAACGCCGTGGACGCGTCGATCGACGTGGGCACCTCGCTGACGCTCACCGTGACCGACGACGGTGTCGGTCTTCCCGAGGGTGGCCGCCGCAGCGGCCTCGCCAACCTCGCCGACCGGGCCTCCGCCCTGGGCGGGACCTTCACCGCCCGCACGCGTCCCGAGGGCGGCACCGAGCTGGTCTGGCGGGTCCCGCTGCCCACCGGGGAGCGGTGACACCGCATCCGACCGGGTCGTCCGCCTCCACGGGCGCCCCGCGAGGCGCACCCGGACGGACGGCTGCGACAATCCCCCGGTGACCGACGTCGACGAGACCTCCCGCCAGACCCTGCTCCGTCGGGGTTTCGCCCTCGAGTACACGACCCTGGGCTGGAACCTGATCGGGATCGTGGTCCTCGCGATCGCGGCGATCGGTGCCCGCTCCGTCGCCCTGGCCGGTTTCGGCCTGGACTCCCTGATCGAGATCGGTGCCTCCACCGTCGTCGTCTGGGAGCTGTCCGGTAGCGGCGCGGAACGGCAGAAGCCGGCGCTGAAGCTGATCGGTGCCGGCTTCGCGCTGCTCGGCCTCTACCTCCTCGTGCAGTCGACCGCCGTCCTGGTCAGCGGCTTCCGTCCGCACCACTCGCCGCTCGGGATCGCCTGGACCGCCGTCACCGCCGCCGTGATG
This sequence comes from Kitasatospora sp. NPDC048722, assembly GCF_040650235.1. NCBI lineage: Bacteria > Bacillati > Actinomycetota > Actinomycetes > Kitasatosporales > Streptomycetaceae > Kitasatospora > Kitasatospora sp. NPDC048722. Next base: position 46,702 of record NZ_JBEZGX010000034.1, on the reverse strand, counting down.
TTCGCGCTCGCCTACGGCAAGGCCCGCACCGGCGCCGCCCTGGACAACCCCGTGCTGAGGACCGAGGGCCGCGTCACCCTCATCGACGGCCTGCTCGCCGCGGCCGTCCTTCTCGGCCTGGTCCTCAACACCACCCTCGGCTGGTGGTGGGCCGACCCCGCAGCCGGCTACGTGCTGGTCTACTACGCCGCCCGCGAGGTCCGGGAGATCTTCTTCGGCGGGCACTGACCCGGCCGGGCCACCGCCACCGACGCATCCGGATCCTCCCGGCCCCGAACGCACCGACCGCCCCGCCGCTACGGCTCGACGACGTCACGGGCCGCGAGGCGGGGAGTCGGCGCGCCTTCGGGGCCGTAGCCGAGGCGGATCAGCATCTGCACGAAGCCGGGGCGGTCGCGCGGGTCGCGGGCCTCCCAGCGGAGGTTGGGCCACTCCATCACCTGGTGCAGGAGGGAGGCCCGCACGCCGTGGACGGTGGCGGTCAGGAGCACGTGCTCCAGGGCGAGCCCGGCGCGCAGCCAGTCCGCGGGCGTGTCGCGGTCGGTGCCGAGGACGGCGATGCGCGGCTCGTGCTCGAAGAGGGCGGGAACCTGGTGCTCGGCGGCGTGGATGGCGGAGAAGTCGCGCATGGGCAGACGGCCTGCCAGGTCCTGCGGGCCGAGCGCACCGACCGGGATCCCGTACGACGGCACCTCGCCGGACCGGATCCAGCTGCGGCTCTCCGTCCGCTGGGCCTCGTCGGTGGTGTTGCGCCGCTCGGCCTCGGCGGTGAGGCGCAACAGCCGCGCGGTCTCCGTGTGGTCGGGCAGGTGGAGCCCGCCGCCTTCGGCGTGGGCGGCCGTGACGAGCTCGTCCAGGACGCCCGTCGGGACGGCTTCGCCGGTGAACGGTGCGCGGCTGGAGTGCCTGCGCCAGATCGCCTCGTACAGCCGCTCGTTCCCCGGGGCGGGCGCGGCTGCCGCGGCGTCGAGCCCGACGGCCGCGAAGAGGTCCGGCTCGGCCGGGTCGGGCAGCAGGCGCACCTCGGGCGCCCAGCCGAGGTGGCGGGCGGCGACGCGCAGGTTGAGGACGGCCGCGCCGACGGAGATGTGCAGCGCCCGCCCCTGCGGATCGGCGGCCGGGACGGCACGGGTTCGGTCCGCCCGGACCTCCACGGTCGAGGTGGCCGGCTCCAGCCGGAAGCGCCAGGGCTGGCTGTTGTGGATCGACGGTGCGGCGACGGCGGCGGAGACGAGCTTCTCCAGCGCGGCGGCGTCGAGGGTGAGGGTGGTCACGACCGCCTCCAGGAGTCGGCCCGGCGCGGCGGATCACCGCCGCGCAGCGTGTCAAGGCGGGCCCGGTACTCGTCCGGGTCGATCTCGCCTCGGGCGAGCCGTTCGGCGAGCAGTTGTTCCGGAGTCGACCGTTGCGGCGGCGCGGGTGACGGGGGAGCCGCCGGACCGTGCCGGCCGGGCCGGCTCGTCCGCCGGAGCACGGCGACCACGCCGAGCGCCACCAGCGTCCAGAAGATCAGCATGCTCACGGTCATGAAGCCGATGCCCCAGCCGCCCATGCCGTTCCAGTACATCATCGCCGTCCCCTAGGCCGTTCCGGTGGTGGATCACCTCCACCGTGCGGCCGGGCTCCGGCACACCGCTTGGGCCGTTCGGCCCGGACCCCGGGACCATCCGGGCCACGGTGCCTCAGTGCGGGCGCTGGTGCTGCTGCTCGGGATCGGCGTGGGCCGCCAGCACGGCGGCCTGGAGCCGACGCTCGACCCCGAGCTTGGCGAGCAGGCGGGACACGTGGTTCTTCACGGTCTTCTCGGCGAGGTAGAGCTCCTGGCCGATCTGGCGGTTGGTCTTGCCCTCCCCCACCAGCACGAGGATCTCCCGTTCTCGGGGGGTGAGCCCGGCGAGGGCCGCGTCGGTCTCGCTCTCCTCGTGGTGGCGCAGGCTCTCCATGAGCTTGCGGGTGGTGGCCGGGTCGAGCATGGACTGGCCGGAGGCCACCGTGCGGACGGCGCTGACCAGGTCGGCTCCCTTGACCTGCTTCAGGACGTAGCCGGCCGCCCCGGCCATGATCGCGTCGAGCAGTGCGTCGTCGTCGTCGAAGGAGGTCAGCATCAGGCAGACCAGTCCGGGCATCCGGTCGCGGAGCTCCCGGCAGACGGTCACGCCGTCGCCGTCCGGGAGCCGCACGTCGAGCACCGCCACGTCCGGGCGCAGGGCCGGCACCCGGGCGAGGGCCTGGGCGCAGGTTCCCGCTTCGCCGACGACCTCGATGTCCGGCTCGGCCTCCAGGAGGTCGCGGACGCCCCGGCGGACCACCTCGTGGTCGTCCAGCAGGAACACCCGCACGGGCTGGGGCGTGTCCATGGCCTGCTCCCTGCGGTGCGCGGTCGGTGACACCCCCGATTCTGCGCGTCCGGACCGCCGGGCGCACCAGCTCAGCCGTGCGGCACGACGGCGATCGGGCACCAGGTGCGGTGGACGACCGCCCTCGTGACCGCTCCGAGGCGGTGCCCGGTGCGACCGAGCACGAGCAGGCCGGCGGAACGGGAGGCGTCGGCCAGCGCGTCGGCGGCGTCCGCGCGCCGGACGTCCGGGACGACGTCCGCCTCCGTCCCGCGCGCCAGCAGGTCGGTCAGGGCGTCTTCCTCCGCCTCGGTGCGACGGGCCCGCTCCCCCGTCGAGAGGGACCACCACTTCGCGGGTGGCGTCCACGCGTGGACCGCTCGCAGCGGGACGCCGAAGGCCCGTGCGGCCTTCCGGGCGAAGGCCAGGAGGGGCTCGGCCGGGTCGGACACGTCGAGCCCGACGACCACCTCCTCGGGCGGCCCGGCCGACCCCGGTGCCGCCCGGACCAGGACGACGGGGCAGGGAGCGTGGGCCGCGACGGCCAGGCTCACCGAGCCGAACGGGCTGCGGGGTTCGTGCGACCCGAGCACCACCAGCTCGGCGGACGCCGCCGCGGCGGTGATGCCCGCGGGGGCGGGTTCGGCGCCCAGGGTGGTGCCGACGTCCAGGCCGGGATGGTTCGCCCGCACCCAGTCCGCCGTGTCCGCGAGCATCCCGAGCGCGCGTCCGCGCGCCTCCGCGACGCCCGGGAGCCCGGGAGCCGCGTGCAGCGGCCGGGGCCAGGCGTACAGGAGCCGCAGTCCGGCTCCGCGCCGGACCGCCTCGTCGGCGGCCCAGCGGGCGGCGGCCAGGCTCTCGGGAGAGCCGTCGACGGCGGCCAGCACGGACGGAGGCACGTGGGCCACCGCGCTCAGGCCGGCGCGGCGAGCCGGAGCTCGACGCCGACCACACCCGGCACGGACCGCACCAGCCGCTCCAGCACGGGTGCGGTCACGGTGTCCGGCAGCCCGCCGGTCAGGGTGATCCGGCCGTTCTCGGAGCGCACGTCGGTGTCCACCGCGGCGACCGGCCCGAGGGTGGCGGTGAGCTCGAACCGGACCCGGTCGGCCAGCTCGCGGTCGTCCTCCAGGTAGACCTTGAGCAGGTCGCCCCGGCTGACGATCCCCACGAGGTAGTCCTCCTCGTCCACCACCGGGAGCCGCTTGAAGTGCCCGCGCGCCATCGCCCGGGCGGCCTCGTTGAGCGGGCTGGCAGGGTGCACGGTGACCGCGGGGACGGACATCATCCGCCCGGCCGTCAGCGCGTCGGCGCGCTCGCCGTCCCGGTCCCGGGCGGAGAGCAGGTCGGCCTCGGAGACGACGCCGATCACCCGGCCGTCGCCGGTCAGCACGGGGAGCGCGCTGACCCGCCAGCGCTGCAGGGTCTCGGCCACCTCGCGGAAGTCCGCGTCGCGGCCGACTGCGACGACCGCGTGGGTCATGACGTCGGCGACGGTGTTCAGGGTCCGCTTCACGATGACCTCCTACGACTACGGGGGACGACTACGAGGCCGCGCGGTAGGCGCGGGGGTGCTCCCGGTCCGGGGAGGTGTCGTCCTCGGTCCAGTCGAGCGTGTGGTGGACCGCGACGACGCCGTCCACGGCGCGGCACAGCTGCTCCGTGACCGGGATCAGGCTGCGCCGCGGGAGCCTGCCCTTCAGCGTGACGACGCCGTCGTGCACCGCCACCTGGACGTCGCCCGGGGCGAGCCAGAGCGTCTGGCCGAGGACGTCGTGGGTGATCTCGTCGCGGATGGCCGCGTCGTGCCGCAGGAAGACCTGGAGCAGGTCCGCGCGGCTGACGATGCCGACCAGGCGACCGATCTCGTCGACCACGGGCAGCCGCTTGACCTTGCCCCTGTCCATGGCCCGGGCGGCCTCGGCCACCGACCAGCCGGGACGGGCGGTGACGGCGGGGCTGGTCATCAGCCCGCCGGCGGTCTCGGCCTCGGCGCGGGCGCGATCCCCCGCGCTCAGCCAGCGGCCCGGGAAGCGGCCCTCCGGGTCGGGCAGGACGGCCGCCTTGCGGATCAGGTCGGCCTCCGACACCACGCCCAGCGGCCGCTGCTGATCGTCGACGACCGGGATCGCGGTGATGTCGTTGCGCTGGAACAGCTCCGCGATCTCCTTGAACGGCGTGTCGGGCCGGGCGGTGACGACCTCACGGGTCATCACGTCAATGACGCTGCGGTGCTGCATCGTCCTCACTCCTCCTCGGGTGGTCCCGCCTTCACTGTCCGCCCGCCGGGAACCCGGCGCACAGGGCCGGACGGTCCCTGTCGCCAGGGCCTGTCCGGCCCAGGACAGGACGCCCGCACGGCGCGACGATGGGGGGACCCCAGACCCGTCCCGGAGGCGACCATGACCACGGAGACCCCGACGCCCCGCCCGGGCCTGCTGACGTTCCTCGGCGGCGTGGGCACGGTCACCGGCAGCAAGTTCCTGGTCGAGACCGACCACGCCCGCCTGATGGTCGACTGCGGTCTGTTCCAGGGTCTGGCCGAGCTTCGCCGGCGCAATCGGCGCCCGCTGCCGCTCGACCCCGCCGACGTGCAGGCCGTCGTGCTCACCCACGCCCACCTGGACCACTGCGGCTACCTCCCCAGGCTCGTCCGCGACGGCTTCCGCGGCCCGGTGCTCACCACCCCCGACACCGCCAGGATCGCCGAGCTGATCCTTCGCGACAGCGCCCACCTGCTCCAGGAGGAGGCGGACCACGCCAACGAGCACGGCTGGTCCAAACACCGGCCGGCCCAGCCGCTCTACGACGACAAGGACGTCGAGAACGCGCTGCGGATGTTCGACCCGGTCCCCCTGGACACCGACGTCGAGGTGACCGCCGGCACCGTGCTCCGGCTGCACCGCGCCGGCCACATCCTCGGCTCCGCCTGGGCCCACCTGACCCTGGAGGACGGCCACACCATCGCCGCCAGCGGCGACCTCGGCCGGCCGGTCCACCCGCTGCTCCGCCCGCCTGAACCGTTCACCGGCGCCGACGTCCTGCTCATGGAGTCCACGTACGGGCACCGGCACCACGAGGAGACGGCCGCCCGCGCGTGGTTCGCCCGGGCGCTGGAGCGGACCCTGGCGCGCGGCGGCACCGTCGTCATCCCGTCCTTCGCCGTCGACCGCACCGAGGTCGTCCTGCACCAGCTGACCGAACTGCGCAAGGCGGGCCGGCTGCCGGCCCACGTGCCCGTGTACGTGGACAGTCCGATGGCGCTGGCCACCCTCCAGATCTACCGCGAGGCCTTCGCGGCGGCCTCCGACCAGCTGCGCCCCGACGTCCTCGCCGAGGGCCCGGCCGCCCTGGACCCGGAGCCGTTCACCGTCGTCCACTCGCTCCAGGAGTCACTCGCCCTGGACCGCGCCCACGGCCCGGCCGTCATCGTCTCCGCCTCCGGGATGGCCACCGGCGGCCGCGTCGTCCACCACCTGCGCCGCCTCCTGCCGGACGCCCGCAACACCGTGGTCGTGGTCGGCTACGCCGCCGAGGGCACCCGTGCCCGGGACCTGGTCGACGGCGCCCGCACGCTGAAGATGTACGGCACCTACGTCCCGGTGCGCGCGGAGGTCGTCAACGTCCCCGCGTTCTCCGCGCACGCCGACGCCGCCGAGATCATCGAGTGGCTGCGCCCGGCAGCACCGCCGAGCGCCGTCTACCTCGTCCACGGCGAGCCGGAGGGCGCGGAGGCACTGCGCGAGCGCATCGACCGCGAACTCGGGTGGACCGCCGTGGTCCCCCGCTCGGGCGAGCGGGTCCTGATCCGCTGAGCGGACCGCGGCGCCGCGGTCACGCGTCCTCCTCCCGCGACTGCTCCTCAGCTCAGGATCTTGGCCTTGGCCCGCTGGTACTCCTCGTCCGTCAGCTTGCCGGCGTTGTGCAGTTCCGCGATCTTCGCCAGCTCGTCGGTCGTGGACGAGGAGCCGGCCGCGTCGCGCACGTACGAGCGGAACTCCGCCTCCCGCTCCTTCGCCTCACTCATCTCGCGCTGGCCCATGGACCTGCCCCGGGCGATGAGGTAGATGAAGACCCCGAGGAAGGGCAGCACGAGCACGAAGACCGTCCACCCGGCCTTGCTCCAGCCGCTCAGCGAGTCGTCCCGGAAGAGATCGCCGAAGACCCGGAAGAGCAGCATGAACCACAGGATCCAGAGGAAGAGCAGGCAGGTGGTCCAGAAGATGCTGAGCACCGGGTAGTCGGCCGCGAGGTGTGCGGGTGTGTGCATGGGTTCGTCCTGTCGGTGAGTGGGTTTCGGTTGGCGCGGGCGGAGCCGCCGGGCGTCCTTCTCGCCCGGGGCCCGGTCCCGTGGTGATCCGCGCTCAGCGGCCGGCTGCCGCGGCGGGCGTGGCTGGTCGGTGTGGCCGTGCCAGGTGGGCGGGCCGACCAGGCGTGGACGTTCGGTGACCAGGGCGCAGGTGTCGGTGCCGATGGCGAGCCGGTCCCGGGCGGGGGAGCGTGAACCCCTGGGGACGCGGGATCGCGGCCGGCTCCTCGTCGGCGACGATCAGCAGGTTGTTCGGACGACGGGTCATGGGCACCTGCTCTTCGGACACAGAACGTGCACCTTGTGAAAACCTAGGTCCGGTCGGCGGACGGGACGAGCGGGGAGGCCGTCCGCTGGACCGTCCGGGTGGGACGAGCCTTCGGACGGCGGCCCTCACTCCCCCGGCGGACCGGTCGGGTCGAACCTGCGGCGCCGGCGCACGGCCGGCGTCCAGGTGCTCTCCCGCAGCTCCGGGTCACGGGCGGCGGCCCGCTCGTACCAGCGGCCGTAGCCGTCCGAGAGCACCACCGCGGACGCCCCGTGCAGGACGACGCTCAGGCCGACGGTGACCGCGACCACCCGGCCGATCAGTTCCACCCCCGGAACGTGCTGCTCCACGACCAGCAGACCGAGCACGATCGAGGCGAGGCCGCGCGGCCCGAACCATCCGATGTAGGCCACCGTGGGCGCCTTCAGTCCGCTCCCGGCGAGGGAGAGTGCCACCGGGACCATCCGGACCAGGGTGAGGCTGAGCACGGCGTAGACGACGATGCGCCAGCCGAGGTGCTCCAGCGTCGGCCCCAGGACCACGGCGCCGAAGACCAGCAGGCTGAGCAGGGCCAGCAGGCTGCCCAGGTACTCGGCGAGGTCGGCGGTGTGGTCGTCCTCCGGCACCGGTGCCGCGTCACGGCGCTTGGCGAACGCGAAGGCGAAGCCCGCCACCCAGGCCGCGATGAAGCCGCTCCCCTGGATGGCCACCGCCAGGCCGTAGGACGCCGCGGCCACCGTGAGGACGTGGAGCTGGCGCCACTCCCTCGTGATCCAGCCCCGTCCGCTCGACCACCGCAGCAGTCGGCCGCCGCCGCCCCCGACCGCCAGGCCGAGCGCGGTGCTGAGCAGCAGGGCCCGCCAGAACGTGCCGGACTCGCCCTCCTGCGCGTACACGGTGCCGGGGATGGCCGCCAGGAAGACCACGAAGAACGGCAGCACCATGCCGTCGTTCAGGCCGCTCTCCACGTTCAGCCCCTGGCGCACCAGGCCCGGCACCCGCGGGTTGGCGATCGCGCTGCTGCCGAGCGCCGCGTCGGTCGGCGCGAGGACCGTGCCCACCAGCGCGAGCTCCCACGCGGTGAGCCCCGGCAGCAGCGGCCAGGCCAGGAGCCAACCCAGTGCGATGCTGAGCACCAGGCCGATCCCGAGCAGCCGGCCCGGCAGGGCGGCGCCGGTACGCAGTTCCTTCGGCCGCACGGCCATGGCGTCGGTGAAGAGCACCAGCGTCAGGGCGGCCTCCAGGAGCGAGCGGAGCGACCCGCCGTCGGCGTCCAGGCTGATCAGGTCGAGGCAGACGGGCCCGAGCAGGACGCCGGCCGCTGTGAACACGATGGGCCCGGACACCGGCGTGGTCGCCAGACGGCGTGAGGCGAGCGCGTAGGCCCCGGTGACCCCGGCCACCGCCACCCCTGCCCAGGCGGCGTCACTCACCGCAGCCGGGCCTTCCCGGCTGCGGGCCCGCCCTATTCCGCATCAGGGCGGTCCTCCTCCTGGGCGGTGGTACGCCCGGAGGCGGCGAGCAGCGCCAGCACCGCGAGCACCGCGAGGAGGACGGCGACGAGCAGCAGGACGGTCAGCACGGTCGGGTGGTTCCAGAGGGCGAACACCAGGGCCACGACCAGCAGCGCCGCGAGGACGAGCCAACGGCGGTGGCCTTCGGTCCAGGTCCCGGCCCGGCCGGTGTGCACGCCGTGCGCGTCGCCCCAGTGGGCCGCCGAGTCCGCAACCGCGTCCGCCCGGCCGCGGACGGCGCGGGGGAACCGGCCCGCACCGGACAGGTAGGCGCCGAGCGCCACCACCACGCCCAGGACCATCGCGGTGCGCAGGCTGATCCTCAGGAACCGCAGCAGGGCGTCGAAGATCGCCGCCGCAGCCGCCGGCGACTGCACGGCGGGCGGCAGGTGGTCGAGGTAGTAGTGCCGGGCGATCACCAGGGCGATGGCCACCAGCAGGCAGCCACCGGCCGAGCCGAGGGCCGTGGTCACCAGGGCCCGGCGCCTGCGCCGGGCCAGCAGGACGCCGGCCGCGCCGAGCAGCACCGTGAGAACGGGCAGCCAGTTGCCGATCACGTCGAGGGCGTGCGCGGCGCCGCGGATCTTGGCCAGCTTGTCGGACTGGAAGAGCACCATCTGCTTGTTGACGTCCGGGATCTTCGCGGCCGGGGACACCCCCGCGGCCACCAGCTCCTCCTTCAGCCGGTCGACGGCCGTCCCGATGTCGAGGGTGACCGTCCCGTCGCTGACCTCGACCGCGCCCCGGCCCTGGCCGGTGAGGGCGTGGACCACGGCCGTGTGGGCGGCGCGGTTGGCCTGCGTCCACGCCGTCGCGAAGGTGTCGCTGTGCACGACCCCGGTCGCGACCTTGGTGACGACCTGGTTCACCGCGTCATCGAGCTTGGGCCCGAGCGCCTTGACCGCGGAGGCGGCCCTGGGGGGCAGGCCCTGCGACTCCAGCCAGCCGGCCACGTCGGAGGCGACGGCGGAGCCGTCGACCTTCACGTCCACCGCCTCCGTGATCCGGTGGACCGCGGCGTCCTGGACGGCGGGACTGGTCGCCAGTGGAGCGACCGTGGCGACGTACCGGTCGGTGTCCAGGACGATGTCGTGCACCCAGACGGTGAGCAGCGACACCGGCACCAGGATGCAGGTCAGCGTGATCAGGACGGCCGAGACGGTGCTCATGGCGATCCCTCCCGCCTTGGAGCGCCGGCGGGCGCCCGACGGCCGGCCGCTCGGGGGCTCGCCCGTGGCCGGCCGGGCCGCAGGCCCCGGCGGCTCGTTCATCGGTTCTCCCCGCACTCGGTGCGGCCGTGGCGCCGCTTCCCCCATTGCCCCGTAGAGTCCGTCGACCGGCATCCCGGGGTGGTCCGTCCGGACGAGGTGGGTCGGCGGATCGACGACGGCGCCGTGCGGAGGCGCTCCGGTGGAACGTCCCCGGCCCGTTGCGCCGAACGGCCCTCCGCCCGGGATGCCACGGGCCATCCCGTCACCCACTGTTGGAAGGGACTCGGAGTTCTCGTGCCGGCGACGAGGTGCAGCGGCGGCGAGGTGCCGGATGGGTCGGAAGGAGAACGGCGTGGCGGAACAGCGTGGTCGGCCGAGTCGCGCCCGCTGGATCCGCACCCGATCCGCCTGGCTGCAACAACGGACGGCCACGCTGCGCGAAGCCCCGTTCCTGCGCCGGCTCGTCGCACAGTTGGTCCACGTCAACGTCCTGGACAGCGCCACCCGCCTCGCGGCGCAGGCGTTCCTGACCGCCATCCCGGTGCTGTTCGTGCTGGCCGCTTTCATGCCCCAGGCCGTGCGCAACAGCGTGTCCGAGTCCCTGCGTGCCGTCCTGGGGCTCCGGGGCGCCTCGCTCGACGAGGTCCAACAGGTCCTCCACACCAACCCGTCCACCACCACCGACGCCTTCGGCGGCATCGGGATCCTCGTGACGCTGCTCTCGGCCACGAGCTGCAGCCGTGTGCTGCAGCGCCTGTGCGAACGCAGCTGGTACCTGCCCCACCTCGCGGGACGTCTGGCCGCCTGGCGCTGGCTCGCCTGGCTGTTGGTGTGGCTCGCCGCCCTGGTCGTCCAGGGGCACATCCGGACCGGCTTCGGGGCGGGCGACGGTCTCGGGGCCGTGCTCTACCTGGTCACGGCCTCCCTTCTCTGGTGGTGGACGCAGCACCTGCTGCTCGGTGGCCGTGTCCCCTGGCTCCCGCTCCTACCGGGAGCCGTGCTGACCAGCGCCGCGCTGACGGCGCTCGCCTGGGGATCGCAGCTCTACGTCCCCCGCTCGCTGAACCGCAGCGTGACGCAGTTCGGCCCGCTCGGTCTGGTCTTCACCCTGCTCAGCTGGCTCATCGTGGTCTTCACGGCGATCACGCTCGGCATCGGCATCGGGTACGTGGTGGCGAGCCAGGGCCGGCTGGCCCGCCTGTTGGGGACTCCGGAACCGGAGGACGGGTGACGACGGCCCCGCGGTCGGTCGGGCGGGCATGGCGAGGCCCGGCCTCCGGAAGGGTCCGGGAGGCCGGGCCCGCCCTGCCGTCAGGGTCGGGGACGGTCGTCCTCTGGGGCCGTCAGACCTCTTTTCTGGTCGTCCCGACGCACAGCGCCCAGATGACGAAGGCGTCGATCGCGATCAGGACGATCGCCCAGAACGGGTAGTAGGGCAGCCACAGGAAGTTCGCGATCATTCCCAGCGCGGCGACGATGACACCGGCGACGCGGGCCCAGGTCGCGCCGCTGAACAGGGCCACGCCTGCCAGGAGGACGACGATCCCGAGGATCAGGTGGATCACTCCCCACCCGGTGGTGTTCATCGAGTACACGTAATGACGGGTGACGACGATCAGGCTGTCCTTGGTGATGCCGGCGATCCCCTGGAAGATCGCCATGGTGCCGCCGGCGATCAGCATGATGGCTGCGAAGATGGTCCACCCGGTCGCAAAGGGGCGATGTCCGGGGACCTGGGCGGTGCGCCCCGTTTCGGTGGCACTGCTGGTCATGACACGGACTCCTTCGGTGACGGCCGCCTCGCCGGGGCCGGGAGACGGGAGCGAAGAGAGGTTGTTCAGGGGGACTCCGAGGAGAGGACACCCGCCCGGCTCCCGACCGGCGCGGGTTGGGACGACAGGAGCTCGGTGACTCGGAGGAGGGCGAGGACCCGCAGGAACCTCGGCCGGACTCCGACGAGACGGAACTCCGAGTGGTGGGCGCGGCAGACCCGGCGGGCCTGAAGAAGGGCACGCACACCGGCGACGTCGCAGAACGCGAGGGCCGCGACGGAGACGTCCAGCCGAAGCGGACGTTCCTGGAGGGCCCGGGTGACGGCATCCACCACGAGCGGCGCCGTCGCGATGTCGAGTTCTCCGTCCAGCGACACCAAGGCGGTACCCCGGCGCACCACGGTCCTGGTCAGGAGTAGGTCGTCGTCTTCCATCACGACCGCCCGGGAAGCTCGGCTGGCGGAAAGGCCTCCGAACAGAAGCCCACATGTCCACCGTAGGCCCGGCCTTCCAGCCCCTCCTGGGCCGCATGGGCCGCGTCAATGGTCCATACGGCCTCGTTCGGTGCGGGGCACGACTCCGGGCCGGAGCGAGGCAGTGACGCACGGTCCTCCCGACGTCCGGCCCCCGATGTGTGGGCCGGACGGCCCATGGCACCCCGGCCGTGCTCTGTGAACGTCGGAAGGGAGGGAGAGTCCCGTCGCACCCACCGAAGGAGATGAGACGAATGCTCGGCCTCCACCACCTGGCACCACGTCCCACGGCTGTGCCCGGATCCGTCGAACTCGGCCGTGTCGACTGGCTCGTTCTGGGCACCACGGCTCTCGTCGCCGGCGCGGTCGCGCACGCGCTGTCGGGCGTCGTCGGGATCGCCAAGGACATGGTGCACTCCGCTCCGCAAGGTGCACCGGCGCCGGACCGCCCCGCGCCCCCCACCGGCCTGACCGTCAACGAGCGGGACGGATGGATCCTCATCAGCGCCCTGTTCCTCATCACCGCCGCGATGGGGCACGCCGTCCAACGCATCGTCGAGAGCGTGAGGGAGGTCGTGCGCCCGGCACGCCCACGGGTGCGGTCCTGAGACCCGCCGCACCGCCCGGTGCAGGCGGACGGCGCCACGGGACGTCCACCCGATCGGCCGTCCTGGGCGGCCGCCCCGATCGGGGTGCGGCGACACTGGCGGGGTGGAACTCATGACCACCGACTCCGCCGCCGCGGGCCGACAGGCCCGCAAGCGCGTGCCGCGCTCGGCCCACGGACGGTGGGCCCCCGCGCCGGACCGGTCCGACCCCGTCGCCGTCCTGGAGCGGCAGGCCGCGTCCCGCGTCCCGGAGCTGGTCCCGATCCGGTACGGCCGCATGGCCGCGTCCCGGTTCGCCTTCCTGCGCGGCGCGCCCGCGGTCATGGCAGCGGACCTCGCCGCCTCCCCGCACACGGGGCTGTCCGTCCAGCTCTGCGGGGACGCGCACCTCTGCAACTTCGGGCTCTTCGCCTCGCCCGAGCGCGCCCTGCTGTTCGACCTCAACGACTTCGACGAGACCCTCCCGGGCCCGTTCGAATGGGACGTCAAGCGCCTGGCCGCCAGTGTCGCGGTGGCGGCGCGCGAGAACGACGAGCCGGACGCGTCCGCGTGGGCCGCGGCGCTGGCATCCGCCCGGGCGTACCGGATCGCCATGCGGCGGCTCGCCGCCCTCGGCGAACTCGACGTCTGGTACGAGCGCGTGGACACCGCCGACCTGCTGCCACAGGTCGAGGAGCCGAGGTACCGCAAGCGCGTCGAGGGTGCCCTGGCGAAGGCACGCGGGCGCACCAGCCTGCACGCCCTGGCCAGACTCACCGAGCCCGGCCCCGACGGCGAGCCCCGCATCGTCCACGACCCACCGCTGCTCGAACCGGTGGACCCTCAGGACGTGCCCGGCCTCCACCAGGTCCTTCAGGACTACCGCGCCACCCTCCCCGACGAGCGGGCGGCGCTCCTCGACCGCTTCGAGCTGGTCGACGCCGCCCGCAAGGTCGTCGGCGTGGGCAGCGTGGGCACCCGCTGCTACATCGGCCTCTTCCGGGGGCGCCTCACCGGCGAGCCGCTCTTCCTCCAGGTGAAGGAGGCGGAGCGCTCGGTGCTGGAGCCGTACCTCGCGCCCAGTCCCCACCGGCACCAGGGCCGCCGGGTGGTGGGCGGACAACGCAGGCTCCAGGCCGCCAGTGACATCTTCCTGGGCTGGGCCACCGGCCCGGCGGGCCGCGACTTCTACTGGCGGCAGCTGCGGGACATGAAGGGCTCGGCCGTCATCGACGGCATGCCCAGGTCCCTGCTGGAACAGTACGCCGACCTGTGCGGCCGCACTCTCGCCCGCGGCCACGCACGCTCCGGGGACCGCGTCGCCATCGCCGCCTACCTGGGTGCCGGCGACGTCTTCGAACGGGCCGTCGCCGACTTCGCGCTCGCGTACGCCGAGCAGACGCGCGCCGACCACGCCACGCTCACCGCCGCGATCGCCGACGGCCGGATCACCGCACGGGCCGGCGTGTGAACGGGCCCCGCTCCCCCGAAGCGGCCGGACAGCCTTCCGCAGGCGCGGCGGGTCGGTGGAGGCCGCTGTACGTCCTCGGACTGGCGCAGTTCCTCATGGTGCTGGACGCCTCGGTGATGAACGTGTCGATCAGCCAGCTGGTCAGCGACTTCAACACCGATGTCACGGCGATCCAGGCCGTCATCACCCTCTACACCCTGGTCATGGCCGCTTTCATGATCACCGGAGGGAAGATCGGCGACATGTTCGGGCGCCGCCGCGTGTTCGGTGTCGGTCTCGTCATCTACGGCGTCGGATCGGCGCTGACCGCCGTCGCGCCCACGCTGTGGGTGCTGGCGCTCGGCTGGTCCGTGATCGAGGGCTTCGGGGCCGCCCTGGTCCTCCCGGCGCTCGCCGCCCTGGTCGCGGGCACCTACCGGGGGCGGGACCGGGCCGTGGCCTACGGCGTCATCGGCGGCCTCGCCGGCGCGGGGATCGCCGTCGGCCCCCTGCTCGGCGGGTGGGTGACGACCTATCTGACCTGGCGTCTGGTGTTCGCCGGCGAGACCGTGCTCGTCGTGGTCCTCCTGCTCCTGATGCGGTGGATCGAGGCGCAGCCCGCGCCCGAGGAGCGGCCGCGGCTGGACGTCGGCGGCGTGGTCCTGTCGGTCGCGGGGCTGTCCCTGATCGTGCTGGCGGTGCTGCAGAGCAGCACCTGGGGCTGGCTCAATCCCCGCAACCCTCCCTTCACGGTGTTCGGTTTCTCCCCCACGGTCTTCGTCATCGCACTGGGCCTGGCGCTGCTCGTCCTCTTCCACTGGTGGGAGGCACGCCGGACGGAGCCGCTGGTGCGGTTCGGCCTGTTCGGCATCCCGAGCCTGCGCTCGGGTCTGCTCATGCTGTTCAGCCAGAACGTCATCCTGCTGGGACTGTTCTTCGCGATTCCGCTCTACCTCCAGGTGGTCCTGGGTCTGGACGCCTTCGAGACCGGACTGAGGCTGCTGCCCGTGTCGGTCACGATGCTCGTCGCGGCGATGAGCGGTCCCCTGCTGGGCCGGTTCGCGTCCCCGCGCACGGTGGTGCGCACCGGCCTGCTCGTGCTGTTCGCCGCGACCCTGTGGCTGCTCGGCACCATCAAGCCCGAACTCGACGACCTGTCCTTCGCCCTGTCCATGGCCCTCCTCGGACTCGGTATGGGCCTCCTCGCGTCCCAGCTGGGCAACGTCGTGCAGTCGAGCGTCGGCGAGGCGGACCGCAGCGAGGTCGGCGGGCTGCAGTACACCGCCCAGAACCTCGGATCGTCCCTGGGCACCGCGCTGATCGGCGCCATCCTGATCGGTGCCCTGGCGAGCGCCTTCACGGCCGCGCTGGCGAAGGATCCGGCGATCTCGGACGCGGTGCGCCAACAGGCCGGAATCCAAATGGAATCGGGGCTCGAATTCGTGCCGGCCGACCAGGCGGCCGCCGCCCTGGCCCAGACACCGATCCCGCCGGACGAGGCGGACGCGGTGGTCGCCGCCTACCGCAACGCCCAGCTCGACGGCCTGAAGGCCGCGATCCTGGCCGCCGCCGGGATCACCCTGGGCGGCTTCGCCTTCACCGGCCAACTGCCCGCCAACCGAGCGCAAGGCGGCCCACGTACCGGCCGACCTCCCCATCCGACGAAGGAGTTGCCATGAGCAACGACACCAATGGCGAATTCAACGAACTCGGTCCGATCGACTACCTGGTCGTCGAGTTCCCGGGCACCCGTCCGACCGGTGAGGGCATGCCCCTGCTCCTGGACCTGGTCGACCGGAAAATCATCCGGATCCTGGACCTGACCTTCGTCAGGAAGGAGTCGGACGGCTCCCTCACCGCACTGGAAGTCACCGATCTGGACGGCGACGGAAAGCTCGACCTGGCGGTGTTCGAAGGCGCCTCGTCGGGGCTGCTGGGCGACGACGACATCGGTGAGGCCGCGAAGGCCCTGGACCCCGGGAGCTCCGCGGCCGTCCTCGTCTACGAGAACCTGTGGGCCGCCCCCCTGGCCACCGCCCTGCGCCGGGCCGGTGCCCAGTTCGTCGCCGGCGGCCGGATCCCGGTCCAGGCCGTGCTCGCGGCGCTCGAAGCCGTCGACACCGCCGACGACTCGGTCTGAGCGCCCGCTGCCCCGTACCTACAGAAGGAGGAGAGACCCATGCCCGGACTGCTTCGAGGAGTGGCCCGCACCGCCGTGGTCGCCGGAACGGCGACAGCCGTGTCCAACCGCGTCTCACGGCGGCAGGCCGGCCGGTGGGCCCAGCAGGACGCGACGGCCGCGCAGGACGCCGCCCCCCAGGCGCCACCGCCCGCCGCTGCGCCCGGCAGCAGCACCGACGACACGATCACCCAGCTCCAGAAACTCGCCGCCCTCAAGGAGCAGGGGGTGCTGACCGAAGCCGAGTTCGCCACCCAGAAGGCGAAGATCCTCGGTGCCTGACCGCCTCAGGCGGAGCCGACGGCCGGCGCGGGGATCACCGGCCGATGGCACCGCCCGACCGTCCCTCAGCCCCGGCCGCGCTTCCGCGGCCGGGGCGACCTGCGCAGGCCCGACGGGAAGAAGCAGAGCAGGAGCGTGGCCGCGAACTGGAGGCCTTGGCTCATGAAGTCGACCGACTCCAGCCGCTTCCACAGGGCCTCGACCCACGAGCCGGCGTACCGCCGCTCGCCGGCCTCCACCATCCGCTTCAGGTGTCGCACGCCCCGGCGGTCGTCGAACCTCATGTCGCGCGGCTCCTCCAGCCCGAACCCGCGGGAACTCCTCGCACCGGGCGCCGACCGTCGGCCGACAATCGGCCCACGTCCGTCCTCGCCGGGGCCCGTCCGACGGGTCACGTGCCGACCCGTCCTCGGCGCACCGTCAATGCTCCGGCTGCGGTGCGGTGTCGTCGAGGTCCCAGGTGAGGTGGTCGACGACGGCGGCGAGGCCGTCGATGCGGGCGATCTGGAGGCAGAGGGCGGCGGCGTCACCGCGCGTGCGGGTGCGGCCGGTGATGGAGACCCGGCCGCGCTCGCAGCGGACGTGCAGCGAGGTCGGGACCGCGCCGCTCCCGGGGGTGAGCGCGAGGGCCAGTGCTTCGGAGCGGATCGCCTCGTCGTCGCGGCGCAGGGCGTCCAGCAGGTCGTGGGACGACAGCAGGCCGGTCAGGCGACCGTCGGCGTCGACGACGGGCAGGTGGTGCAGGGAGTGCTCGGCGAGCAGGGAAGCCGCCGCGGCGGCGCTCGTCGTGTCGGTGACGGTGACCGCGGGCGAGGTCATGAGGTCGCGGGCGGACAGCTCGGCCTCCGTGTCCTCGCCGGCGTACGCGGTGAGGAGGTCGGACACGGCGACCGCCCCGGCGACCGCCCCGTCCGCCGTGACCACCGGCACGATGCCGCGCCTGGATGCGCTCAGCACGGCGGCCACGGTGGCGAAGTCGGTGCCGGGGGTGACCGCGACACCGGGGTGGCTCATGCAGTCGCGGACCAGCGTCCGGCCCGGCGGACGGGCGGGCTCGGTGTCGGGGAAGGTCAGGGCCGGCGCTCCGTCGAGGATGCTGTGCTTCACGGGGTTCACTTCCCTTCGGCCGCCGCCGGTCGCCGGAGCCGCCGCAGGTAGGGATCGAAGGAGGGCCGGGGTTCGAGACGGACCCGGGCGTCCACGCAGACCGCGCCGTCGGGGTGGACGATCACGGGGTTGAGGTCCGCCTCGACGAGCTCGGGGACGTCGTCGGCGAGCCGGGACAGCCGCGCGAGGACGGACCGGACGGCGGCCAGATCCACGGGCGGCGTCCCGCCGACGCCCGCCAGCAGCGGTGCGCTGCGCAGTTCGGCGGGCATGGTGGTGAGGTCGCGCTCGCTCAGGGGGGCGAGCCGGGCGACCCGGTCGGCCAGGACGTCGGCGGCGGTGCCGCCCAGGCCGAGGACGACGAGCGGGCCGAAGACCCGGTCCTGGACCACCCCGGCCAGCAGCTCGATGCCGGGAGCCGCCATCGGCTGGACCACCGCGCCGGCCAGTTCCGCGCCGAAGCGCCGGGTGAAGTCGCGGTAGGCGGCGCGCACGTCGTCGTCCGTGGCGAGGCCCGTGCGGACCGCGCCCGCCGCGCTCTTGTGGACCTGCCCGGGCCAGTAGGCCTTCAGCGCCACCTCGCCCGCGTGCGCGAGTCGGCGCAGCCCGGCGGCGGTGGCGACCGCCGCCTCCTCGTCGCGCGCCCAGACGGACGTGGTCAGTGGCAGCCCGTAGGCCGTGAGGAGGTCGGCGGTGCTCAGCGGGTCGAGCCAGCCGCCCTCCGGGTGCGCGGTGAGGTAGCCGTCGACCAGGCTGCGGGCGGTGCGCCGGTCGCAGTCCGGGGCGTCCGCGGGGGCGGAAGGGGGTTCGGCGAGCCAGCGCGCGCGCTCCCGGGCGTGGCCGAGGGCGCGGGCGGCCGCGACGGCGTCCGAGTAGACCGGCAGCTCGCCGCCGAAGGCGCAGTCGCGCAGACGGACGGGCACCTGTTGTTCCAGCAGCACGGCGGCGGTCGGGACACGGCGCCGGGCCGGGCCCTCCAGCAGGGCGTGCGCCGGGTCGCCGTCGCGCGTGGTGGAGAGCGCGGTCGGCACCAGGCACACGAGGATGGCGTCGATGGCCGGTTCGCGCTCCAACGCCCTCAGGAAGTAGGTGAGTTCGACCGGGCCGATCGACGCCGTGGTGTCCACCGGATTCCGGACGGAGGCGCCGGCGGGGAGCAGCCCGGCCAGCTCCTGCGGGAGTTCGGGCAGCACGAGGCCGGCTTCCGCGCAGGCGTCGGCGGCCAGGATGCCGATGCCGCCCGCGTTGGACACCACGGCGACCGCTCCGCGCGGGGCGATGAGCGGCTGCGTGTGCAACAGGGCGGCCGTCTGGACGAGTTCGTCGATGCTGTGGACGGCGGTGATGCCGGCCTGCCGGAACAGGGCCTCCCGGGTGACGGTGGGGGTGGCGGCCGCCGCAGTGTGCGAGGCGGCACCGCGGCGGCCTGCGGCGGAGCGTCCGGCGTCGACGGTGAGCACCGGGATCGTGCGGGTGACACGGCGGGCGGTACGGGCGAAGGCGCGCGGGTTGCCGAAGGACTCCAGGTGGAGCAGGGCGAGGTCGGTGCGGCCGTCCGACTCCCACCACTGGAGCAGGTCGTTGCCGCTGACGTCGTACTTGTCGCCGAGCGACACGAAGCTCGAAACCCCGATGCCCAGCCAGGCCAGCCGCTGCAACAGGGCGATCCCCACGCCGCCGCTCTGTACGGCCACCCCGGCCGTACCGGTGCGCGGGAACGCCCCGCCGAATTCGGCGTCCAGCCGGACGGCGGGATCGGCCTGGGCGAGGCCGAGGCTGTTCGGGCCGACGAGGCGCATGCTGTGGCGGCGGCAGGCGGCCATCAACCGACGGGCCTCCTCGGCCCCGAGCCCTGCGGTGAGCACCACCAGCGCCCGGACCCCGGCGGCACCGCACTCCTCCGCCACGCCCGGGACGACGGCGGCCGGAACGGCGATCACCGCGAGGTCGGGCACCGCGGGCAGGGCGGCGACGGACGGGTACGCGGGCACGCCGTCGATCTCCCCGGTGTGCGGGTTGACCGCCCAGAGCGCGCCCGTGAAGCCGCCCCGGCGGACCTTCCCGAGGACGGTGCGACCGACCGATCCCTCCCGTCGGGAGGCTCCGACCACCGCCACCGACGCGGGCCGAAGCAGCGCCGCGAGGCTGGCCACGTCGGCGCGGCGGCCGCGCTCGTCCACCGCCGTCCGGTAGCGCTCGTCCGTCTCGTCCAGCGGCACGCGCAGGCGCACCTCGCCCTGCTGGAACCGCCTCTCGACCGGCAGGCCGAGATCGGCGAAGACCTGGAGGACGGCCCTGTTGCCGAACAGGACGTCGGCCTCGAAGAAGCGGACGCCGTGCGACCGGGCGGCGTGCACGAGGTGTTCGAGGAGCAGCGTGGCCGCACCCCGGTGGTGCCACCGGTCGGCCACCGCGAGGGCCAGCTCGGCCGTCTCCGGCGGGTCCTCCAGCAGCTCGCAGTCCGCCTCGCCGACCAGTTCCTCCCCTGCCCAGGCGCCGATGGCCAGGACACCCGGACGCTCGCCGCAGAGCCGGTCGGCGGCCTGCGCCGGCGCGTTGCGGCTGACCCCGAAGAACCGCATCCGGCGGCTCTCCTCGGACATCCCGTCGGTGTGCAGAGCGAGGACGGCCCGGTGGTCCTGCGGACCGAGCGGCCGGATCGATACCGTGGTGCCGTCGGCCAGCAGGGCCTCGGAGGCGCTCCTCGGCAGGTGGACGGTGGACATGGCTCATCTCCTCGGCGGTCGCCGTTGTTTCCTCCAGCCTGAGCACGCGGCCACCGGGGCGCGAGGGCCGACCGGCCCCGACCGCCGCGCCGTTCGGCGTGGCGGTCGGGCCCGCAGGGCCTCGGGAACCGAACGGCGCGGCGGGCCCCGAGGGGCACCGGCCGCCCGGCGACGAGCGGCCCGGCGGTGGTGTGCGCAGACTGGAGGCAGGCCGGTCGGCACGGAGGTGAGCGGTGGGAGCGGACCAGGCCGCGGGGCATCCCGACATGCCGGACCCGTGGACCCTCCGCTACCGGGGCTTCGACCCGGGAGAGGAGGGACTCCGGGAGGCGCTCTGCGCGGTCGGCAACGGTTACGTGGTCAGCCGCGGCGCCGCGCCGGAGTCGGTCGCCGACGGCATCCACTACCCGGGCACGTACGTGGCGGGCTGCTACGACCGGGCGGCATCGACGGTCCTGGGGAACGTGGTGACCAACGAGGACCTGATCAACTGCCCGAACTGGCTGCCGTTGACCTTCCGCCCGGTCGGCGGGGAGTGGTTCACCGGCCCGCCCGCCGAGCAGACGCTCGAGCTGGACCTGCGCCGGGGCGTGCTGATCCGCGACGCCGTGGTCGAGGACGGGCACGGGCGGCGCACCCGGCTCGTCCAGCGCCGATTCGCCAGCCAGGCCCGGCCGCACCTGCTCGCGCTGGAGAGCACGTTCACACCGGAGAACTGGTCGGGCCTGCTGGAGGTCCGCTCGGCGCTGGACGCCCGCGTCGCCAACACGGGCGTCGCACGCTACCGGGGGCTGGCCGAGCGCCACCTCGTGCCGGTGGGCCAGGGGGTGGACGAGTACGGGCTGCTCTGGGTGGAGGCCGAGGCAGCGGGCTCGCCCCTGCGGATCGCCCTCTCCGCCAGGACGGACACGGACGGGGCCTCGGCGGTGGCGACCGAGCGCCACGAGGGCTGGGCGGCCCATCTCATCACCGTGCCGGCCGAGCGCGGCCGACCGGTCACGGTGGAGAAGACGGCGGCGCTGTACACCTCCCGCGACCTGGCCGTCGAGACCCCGCTGCGCGCCTGCCTCCTGCTCGCCGCCGAGGCCGCGACCTTCGAGGAACTGCTCTCCGAACACGTCCTGCGCTGGACCGAGTTGTGGCGCCGCTGCCGGATCGACGCCGACTTCGACGGCACCGGACCGCTGCACCTGAACCTGTTCCACCTCCTTCAGACGTACACGGAACACTCCGTCGACCTGGACGTCGGCGTCCCGGCGCGGGGGCTGCACGGCGAGGCGTACCGGGGGCACGTCTTCTGGGACGAGCTGTTCGTCCTCCGGCTTCTCAACCTCCGCTTCCCCGAGCTCGCCCGCGCCGTGCTCCGCTACCGCCACCGCCGCCTCGACGCCGCCCGCCGCCTGGCCCGCGGGGCCGGCCTGCGCGGGGCGATGTACCCGTGGCAGAGCGCGAGCGACGGTCGCGAGGAGTCCCAGCAGCTGCACCTCAACCCGTTGTCCGGCCGCTGGCTGCCCGACCACAGCCACCTCCAGCGGCACGTCGGCTCGGCGGTCGCGTACAACGTCTGGCAGTACTACCAGGCCACCGGGGACCGGGACTTCCTCGCCGAGGCCGGCGCCGAGACGCTGCTGGAGATCGCCCGCTTCTGGTCCTCCGCCGCCACCCACGACCGTGACCGCGGGCGCTGGTCGATCCGCGGCGTGCTCGGCCCCGACGAGTACCACGACGCCTACCCGTGGACGGACCGGCCCGGCCTGGACGACAACGCCTACACGAACGTGCTGGCCTCCTGGGTCCTGGCCCGCGCGCAGGACGCCCTCGACGTCCTGCCCGGCTACCGGCGCGACGAGCTGTGCGAGCGGCTCGGGCTCGACGCCCTCGAACTGGACCGCTGGCAGGACGTCGGACGGCACCTCCACGTCCCGTTCCACGAGGGCGTCCTCAGCCAGTTCGACGGGTACGAGCGGCTCGCCGAACTCGACTGGGCGGCCTACCGCGCCCGCTACCCCGACCTGCGCCGCCTCGACCGGATCCTGGAGGCCGAGGGCGACACCGTCAACCGCTACAAGGCGTCCAAACAGGCCGACGCGCTGATGCTCTGGTTCCTCTTCTCCGCCCGGGAGGTCCGCGACCTGCTGCGCCGCCTCGGCTACCCGGCCCATCACGAGCTGCTCCGCCGCACCACCGGCTACTACCTGCGGCGCACCGTCCACGGCTCCACCCTGAGCTCGGTGGTGCACTCCTGGGTCCTCACCCGCTCCGACCGGCGGGCCTCCTGGCGCCACTTCCGCGACACCCTGGCGGCCGACCTTCGGGACAGCCAGCACGGCACCACCGCCGAGGGCGTCCACCTGGGTGCCATGGCCGGCGCCGTCGACCTCCTGCAGCGCTGCTACACCGGTCTGGAGGTCCGCGAGGACGCCCTCTGGCTCGATCCGCGGTTGCCCTCCGCCCTCAGCCGTCTGGAGCTGGACCTGCGCTACCGCGGGCACTGGGGCGTGACGATCTCCGTCGAACGGCGGACGGTCACGGTGAGCCTGCGAGAGGACCGGCAGGACCCGGTCCTGATCCGCCTGCGCGGCACGGAGGCGGCGGTCCGCCCGGGCGAGACCCGCCGCTTCAGGCTGTGACGCGCGCGGCGCTCAGCGGCGCCCGGACCAGCGCGGCTCCACCTGCTCCCAGTCGTGCTCCCAGCCCGTCTCGGCCCGCCGGTCCAGTGCGTGGCGGCGCAGCGCGTAGCCGCCCTCCGCTGCCAGGCCGAGTACGGCGACGGTGGTGAGGCCCGTCAGGACGGAGTCCGAGAGGATCAGATCGGCGCTCCTGGGTGCCGCGACCGGCTGCCCGGCGTCGTTCAGGCCGACCGGGACGGCCGTTCCGGCGAGGGTCCCGTCGGGGACGGGGACGCTTCCGCTGCCGGGGCCGGCCGGGTACGTCCAGCGGGCCGGGGCGTGGGCCCTCGTGCTGCCCGCCCGGGGGTCGTCCGACACCGCCGCGCCGGTGGTCAGGGCGGTGACGACGTGCCGGTGCCGGGCGGCCTGCAGCGCGGTGTGCGTCTCCGCGCGGTACACCGCCAGCGTCGCCACCGTCGCCGCGACGAGGGCCGCGAGCACGGTCAGGACGAACCCGGCGACCAGACGGCTGTAGGCCCGGTCGAGCGGGCGGCAGAGCGGGTTGTGGTCGTGCCCGGCGGCCCGGCGGAGGTGCTGTCGCAGGGACGTGCCCGGGGCCGGGTGCGGTCGCGTGGTGGCTGGGGCGGACATGGCGCGCCTCCTGGACTTCCGGGGTGGCCTACGGGCTCGTACCTCAGCGTTCCTCCGTCGGGGCCGGGGCCCCAGGGCCGTGCGGACCCCACATGCGGGACCGTCCGGCCCCTGCCGCACGCGCCTCGCGGTGGTGCCATGGAGGTACGGACGGCCGGGCCTGCCCGGCCCCGCACCGACCTCGGGAGGATCGTGATGAAAGCCGCGCTGGGAGACCGCATCATCGTCCAGGGCACCCGGCCGGGCGCGACCCGCAGGGACGGCGAGATCGTCGGCCTGCACCACCCGGACGGCAGCCCGCCGTGGGACGTGCGGTGGTCCGAGGACAACCGGGTGACCGAGTACTTCCCGGGCCCGGACGCCCGGATCCACCACTACGAGCACGCGACGGCGGCCACCGTCACGCCCCACCCGCACCTGTTCGCCGACTGACGGACCGCCGCCGTGACCGTCGCCGAGCACGCCACCGCCCGTGGACTGACCGGCGCCGAGGCGGCCCGACTGCTCGACGAGGACGGGCCGAACGAGGTCTCCGCCGGCCGCCGGGTGCCGCTGTGGGCCCGGGTCGCCGCCCAGCTGCGCGATCCGCTGATCGGCGTGCTGCTCGCGGCCGTCGCGCTGACCCTGGCCATCGGCGACCACCCCGACGCGGTCGTCATCGGACTGGTGGTCGTGGTCAACACGGCGGTGGGCGTCGTCCAGGAGGTCCGGGCGGAGAGCGCGGTCGCGGCCCTGTCGCGCCTCTCGGCGCCCAAGGCCCGGGTGCTGCGCGACGGTTCACAACAGGAGGTGCCCGCCGCCGGGGTGGTACCCGGCGACGTGGTGGCGCTCGCCGAGGGGGACATCGTCCCTGCGGACGCCCGACTGGTCGACTCGGCCGCCCTGCTGGTCGACGAGTCGATGCTCACCGGCGAATCCGTCCCGGCCACGAAGGACGCACGGGCCGGGACGGAGGCGGAGGGCCTCGTCTCCGCGGGCACGGTCGTGCTGCGGGGCAGAGCGCTCGCCGTCGTCACCGCCACGGGTGCCGCCAGCGCGCTCGGCCGGATCGCCGCGCTGCTGCGCCCCCGTCCCGAACCCACGCCGCTCCAGCGGCGGTTGGCCGGGCTCGGGCGGGTGCTGGCCGCCGTCGCGATCGGACTGTGCGCGCTGGTCTTCCTGCTCGGGCTGCTCCGCCACCAGGCGCCCGGCGAGATGGCCGTGACGGCGATCAGCCTGGCCGTGGCCGCCGTGCCGGAGTCGCTGCCGGCCGTCGTCACGCTCGCGCTCGCGCTGGGCGCGCGCCGGATGGCGGCCAGGCACGCCGTCGTCCGGCGGCTGCCGGCCGTGGAGACGCTCGGCTCGGTCACCGTCCTGGCGACGGACAAGACCGGCACCCTCACCGAGGGCCGGATGGTGGTCGAACGGCTGTGGACCCCGCGCGCGGAGGCCACCGTCACCGGCCTCGGGTACGCCCCGCACGGCGACGTCCTGATCGACGGCCGCCCGGCCCCGGAGGAATTCGGAGAGCTGCTCCGGACCGCCGCCCTCTGCAACGACGCGGGGCTCCGTGCACCGGAGGAGGAGGACGGCGAGTGGGGCGCGCTCGGCGATCCCACCGAGGCCGCGTTGCTGGCCGCCGCGGCGAAGGCCGGTCAGGGGGACCCGCGGGAGCGGTGTCCGAGGATCGCCGAGACGCCCTTCGACAGCGTCCGCAAGCGCATGAGCACCGTGCACCGGGTGCCCGACGGATCGGTGCTGGTCTGTCTCAAGGGCGCGCCCGAGGCGGTGCTCGACCCGGCCGTCCTGGACGAATCCGCGGAAGTCCTGGAGCTCGCCAGGGGCGCCGCCGCCCGCTTCGCCGCGGAAGGCTTCCGGGTGCTCGCCGTGGCCGGGCGCGTCGCGCGACGGGCCCCGCAGAACGCCGAGACCGGCCTGCGCCTGCTCGGCCTGACCGCGCTCGCCGACCCGCCCAAGCCCTCGGCCGCCCCCACCCTGGCCGCCTGCCGCCGGGCCGGCATCCGCCCGGTCCTGATCACCGGCGACCACCCCGCCACCGCACGGGCACTGGCCGTCCGTGTGGGCCTCCTCGAACCCACCGCCGGGCCCGGGGCCGTGGCGAGCGGGGACACCGCCGACGTCACCCGGACCCGGGTCTTCGCCCGCACCGATCCCCGGCAGAAGCTCGACATCGTCCAGGCCTGGCGCGCCCGCGGCGCCGTCACCGCG
This sequence comes from Kitasatospora sp. NPDC048722, assembly GCF_040650235.1. Lineage (NCBI taxonomy): Bacteria > Bacillati > Actinomycetota > Actinomycetes > Kitasatosporales > Streptomycetaceae > Kitasatospora > Kitasatospora sp. NPDC048722. Next base: position 21,020 of record NZ_JBEZGX010000034.1, on the reverse strand, counting down.
ATGACCGGCGACGGCGTCAACGACGGCCCCGCCCTGCGCCGCGCGGACATCGGCGTGGCCATGGGCCGGCGCGGCACCGAAGTCGCCCGCCAGGCCGCCGACCTCGTCCTCGCCGACGACGAACTCGCCACGGTGGTCGGAGCGGTGGAGGAGGGCCGCCGGGTCTACGACAACATCCGCCGCTTCCTGGTGTACGGGCTCGCCGGCGGCGCGGCCGAGATCCTGGTGATGCTGGCCGGCCCGCTGTTCGGCCTGGCACTGCCGCTGCGGGCGGGCCAGATCCTCTGGATCAACCTGCTCACCCACGGCCTCACCGGCGTCGCCATGGGCGCGGAGCCGGTCTCCCCCGGTGCGATGTCCCGCCCGCCGCGACCGCCGCAGCAACACGTGCTCGGTTCCGGCCTCTGGCAGCGGGTGCTCCTCCTCGCCGCGGTCGTCACCGCGGCCTCGCTGGGCGCCGCGCTCTGGGCCCGTCACGGTGAACGCCCCTGGCAGAGCATCCTGTTCGTCGCTCTCCTGGCCGCCCAGCTCGGTGTGGTCCTCGGGCTGCGCGAGCGGCTGCTGACCCGCGCGAACCCGTTCCTCCCCGCCGCCGTCCTCGCCTCCGCCGCGCTCGCGGCGGCGGCCCTCTACCTGCCGTTCCTCCGTGACGTCCTCGACACCGTGCCGCTGTCCTGGTCCGACCTCGTCGCACCCGCCCTCGCCGGCCTCGCCGGGTTCGCGGCGGCCCGGCTCCGCAAGCAAGGGATCTGACGCCATGTCCGACACCACCTCCGGCGCCCTGGTCACCGACCTGTACGAGGTGACGATGGCCCTCTCCTACCTGCGGGAGCGCATGACGGCGCCGGCGACGTTCGGCCTCTTCGTCCGCACGCCGCCACCCGAACGCGGCTTCCTCGTCGCGGCGGGGCTGGAACCGGCCCTCGACCACCTGTCCGCCGTCCGGGTGACGGAGGCCGACGTGGCCGCGCTCGCAGCGGTCCTGGACCGCCCGCGCGCCGACCTCGAACCCCTGCTCGACCTGCGCTTCACCGGCGAGGTGCGGGCCGTACCGGAGGGGCGGACCGTGTTGCCCGGCGAGCCGCTGCTGGAGGTCACCGCACCGCTGCCGGAGGCGCAGCTGGTGGAGTCGTACCTGCTCAACCAGGTGTGCCACCAGACCGCGGTGGCGTCCAAGGCCGCCAGGTGCGTGCTGGCGGCGGGCGGTCGGCCCGTGGTGGACTTCGCGCTGCGCCGCACCCACGGCGTCCCGGCGGGCGCGCAGGCGGCACGACTGGGCGCGATGGTCGGATTCGCCGGGACGAGCAACGTCGCGGCGGCCGCCGCCTACGGGCTGCGGGCGGTCGGCACGATGGCGCACTCGTACGTCGAGGCATTCGGCGACGAGGCCGAAGCCTTCCGGGCCTTCGCCCGGGCCCATCCGGGGCCGGTCACCTTCCTCGTCGACACGTACGACACCGCGGGCGGAGTGGCCGTTGCCGCCCGCGTGCTGAGCGAACTGGGGCTGCACGAGGGCTGCGCCGTCCGACTGGACAGCGGAGACCTGGGGGCGCTCGCGGTCACCGCACGACGGATCCTGGACGGGGCCGGGCTGCCCGACGTGCGGATCACCGCGAGCGGCGGCCTGGACGAGTACGGGATCGACCACCTGGTGCGGTCCGGGGCTCCGATCGACGTCTTCGCGGTCGGGACCCTCGTCGGGGTGGCGGCGGACGCGCCGTTCGTGGACGCCGCGTACAAGCTGGTCGCCTACGACGGACGGCCGATGATGAAGCTCTCGACGGGCAAGGTCTCCGCGCCGGGCGCCAAGCAGATCCACCGTGGCCCGGGGCTCACCGACACGATCGCGCTCCGGGACGAGCCCGCACCGCCCGGCACCGAGCCCCTGCTCCGGACGGTCATGACGGACGGCAGGCGGACGGGCCCGCCCGGAACGCTCGCCGGGGCCAAGGCCGCGTTCGAAGCCGACCTCGCCCAGCTTCCGCCCGCCGCACGGAGGATCCGTTCCCCGCGGATGCCCACCGCCGCCGTGTCCGAACGGCTGGCCCGCCTGACCGCCGACGTCCGGCATCGGATCGAGCAGCGGATCGCACGCTAGTGCCCGGTGCGCCGCCGACGCGGCGGCCACCGGTCACGGACGTTTCAGGAACCTCAGGTAGAACGCGACGAACACCAGGACGATCCCGGCGTTCACCATCAGCCGCTCCCGGAACGAACAGGACGTCCACACCGACCACGACTGCCACCATGGCGAGCACGTAGACCACGGCGACCGACTGTCTTCCCATGGTCCCGTTCTACTACCTGCGGTCACCACGGGGGAGCGCCGGGGCGCCACCGTTCCCGAATGGTCTCCGCCGCCTGGGCCGGTCGGCCCTCGCGCCGGGGGCACGGCCTGCCTAGCGTTGGAGCAGGGTTCGATCGCCGGGCCCGAGGAGGAGCCATGACACCCGTGAGTTCGGACGGCCCGCGCCGTCCCGTCGTCCTCGGCGTCGACGCGCTCGACACCGGCCGGATGACCGCTGCCTGGGCCGCCGACGAGGCCGAACGCCGCGGGCTGCCGCTGCGGCTGGTGCACGCCGTCCCGTCCCTGTTCCGCGAGTTCCGGGCCTTCGACGAGGGCCGGTACCACAAGGCCCTGCGCCAGCGCGCCGACGAGGCGCTCGACCGGGCCGCGGGCACGGCGAGGGAACGGCACCCGGGCCTGGAGATCGTCACGGCCGTCGAGGAGGACCTGCCGGCGCTGGTGCTGTGCCGCGAGTCCGCCCACGCGGAGCTGATCGTGCTCGGATCCCGGCGGTTCAACTGGGCCCAGGAGGCGCTGAGCGCGTACTCGGTGACCGTCCCGGTGAGCGCCCAGTCCCATTGCCCGGTCGTGGTCGTCCGCGACCCCGAGCACGTCACCCAGGACCCGCCCTACGTCGTGGTCGGCGTGGACGGCAGCCCTTCCTCGGAGACCGCCGTCGACTTCGCCTTCGACCTCGCCGCCGAACGCCGGGCCGCCCTGCGCGCCGTCTGGGTGTGGCAGCGCCCGCCGGTCGGCAACCTCGACGAGCTCACCACCGAACACACCCTCCGCCGGCTGCTCTTCGAGTCCACCGCCGGGCGGCACGAGCGGTACCCCGACGTGTCGGTGACCCACGAACTGGTGCACGGGCACCCGGTCGAAGAGCTGGCGGCCGTCTCCGAGCACGCCCTCGCGATCGTCGTCGGCCGCCGCGGCCGCGGCGGCTTCACCGGCATGCGGATCGGCTCCGTCCCGCACGGCCTGCTGCACCGCGCGCACTGCCCGATCGTGACGGTGCCCACTCCCCCGCACTGAGCCGGCACGTGTTCCGAGGAGGAAGCCGTGGTCGTGAACCCTCCGGTCGTCGTCGGGTTCGACGGCTCACCCGAAAGCCTCGCCGCCACCGAGTGGGCCCTCCACGAGGCACGGCGCCGCGCGTGCCCCCTCACGCTCCTCCAGGCCTGGCCCTGGCCACGGCGGGACGTGGTGGGGAGCGACGAGACCTACCGCCGCAGCGTGGAACGGCTCTCAGCCCGAGAAGCCGAACTGCACGCCCTGGAGCTCGGCGTGCCGATCAGCTCCTCGCACGTCCGCGCCGAGCCGGCCGAGGCGCTGGAGGAGGCCGCGCGCAGCGCCGCCGTGCTGGTGCTCGGCTCGCGGGGGCTGGGTGCCGTGCACGGCTACCTGACCGGCTCGGTGAGCCAGGAGGTGCTGGGCCGCGCGGCCTGTCCGGTGGCGCTCGTCCGGGCCGGGGAGAGCGGGGGCGAGGGCGCCGTGCTGACGGGCCTCGACCTCGCGCACCCGGCGGACGAGGTGCTGGCCTTCGCCTTCGAGGCCGCCGCCACCCGCGGCGCGCCGCTGCGCGTCATCCACGCCTGGACACCGCCGGCCCTCCGCGACTACCTGACGTTCGACACGATCGGCGGGCTGGAGGAGGGGCTCTCCGAGGCCGAACGGGCCCGGTTCACCGCGATCGTCGAGCCCTGGCGGAGCCGCCATCCGGAGGTGGACGCGACCTGCGAACCGATCCTCGGCAACGCATCCGCCGTCCTCGTGGAGGCGGCCGGGACCGCCCGCCTGCTCGTCCTCGGCCGCCGCACCCGCCACCACCCGCTCGGCTCCCGCCTCGGCCCGGTGGCCCACGCCGCGATCCACCACGCCGGCTGCCCGGTGGCGGTCGTCCCGCACGGCTGACCCGGGACCGTCCGGCATCCGGATCCGGGCCGAACGGCCCGCGCGCGACCGTCCGGCCGGCGCGAACCTGGTGGTGACGAAAGGTGGAGACGATGCACACCGTGATCGTGTACGAGAGCATGTACGGGAACACCCGCGAGATCGCCGAGGCGATCGCCGAGGGCGTCCACCAGGCCGACCCCGCCGCGGACGTCGACTGCCTCCCGGTGGCCGAGGCCGGCCCGGACGTGACGCGCACCGCGGACCTGTTGGTGGTCGGCGGCCCGACCCACATGCGCGGCATGTCCTCCGGGCTCAGCCGCCATCTGGCCGTCTCGGCCGAGAACCGCAAGGAGGGCCACGAGGACGCCGCCGCCGAGGCCCGCGAGACCGCCGAGGGACCGGGCCTGCGCTCGTGGTTCCACAACCTCCCCGAGACCGAGTCCGGCACCCACGCCGCCGCGTTCGACACCCGCGGCGCGACCGCCGGATCCGGCAGTGCCGCCAAGGGCATCGCCCAGCGGCTCTCCCACCACCGCTACGACGTGGTCGCCGAGCCCGAGGGCTTCATCGTCGACGGCGTCGACGGCCCGCTGCACGCCGGCGAGCTCGACCGCGCCCGCGCCTGGGGTGCGGCTCTGGTCTGACCGGCCCCGTGCCGTCCGCGAAGGGGAGAGCATGCAGCACCGCACCGTCCGCGACGTGATGACCCCGGAGGTGGTCGTCGCCCACCGCGAGACCACGTTCAAGGAGATCGCCGTGCTGCTCCGGCACCACCGCATCTCCGCCGTCCCGGTCGTCGACGAGCGGAACCGCCCGGTCGGGCTCGTCTCCGAGGCCGACCTCGTCCGCAAGGAGTCCGCCCTCCTCGGCGAGGACCGCCCACTCGCCCGCGGACTCCACCCGCACCGGCACCACCTCGGGGAGGCGGAGCTGGCCGAGGAGCTGATGAGCAGTCCGGCCGTCACGGCGGATCCGGAGTGGAACCTGGTCGAGACCGCCAAGGTCATGGACCGCCGACACCTCAAGCGGTTGCCCGTGGTGGACGGCGAGGGCCGGCTGATCGGCATCGTCAGCCGCGCCGACCTGCTGAAGCCGTTCCTGCGCGAGGACGCCGAGATCCGCGCGGAGATCACCGGCGACGTCCTGCTCGACGCGCTGTGGCTCCCTGCGGGCGACGTCGAGGTCACCGTCGAGGACGGGGTGGTCACGCTGACCGGCACGGTCGAACGCCGGAGTCTCGTCCCGCTCGTCGAGGAGATGTGCCGCTCGCTCGACGGGGTGGTCGCCGTCCGCCAGTCGCTCGACTACCGGACCGACGACACGGACACCGCCGGCGCACCGCCGAACGTCCGTGCGGCGCCCCGCCCTTGAGTCCCACCACAGGGGGCGGGCCGGAGCCGGGCCCGCCCCGCAGGCGTCGACGCGGGCCCGGCTCCCGTCGTCCGGCGGGCCCGGGGGCCTTGGCGACCGCCCGCCCCGGCCCCCCGCACGTGCCCGTTCGCCTCGGTCGCCCAGGGCCGATCGGCCCCAGCCCCCTTCGCCCCCGCCGGGCCAGGCTGGAGGTGGAGATCCGCTCAGCGGAGGTGGGCGGTCAGCTGTGGACATGAGCCACCGGGCCACCGGCCCGGACCGAGGAGGCGACATCATGGCCGGAGGAACGATCGTCGTGGGCGTGGACGGTTCCGAACAGTCCCGGCGGGCCCTGCGCTGGGCCGTACGCCAGGCCTGGCTGACCGGCGCCCGGCTGGAGGCGGTCCTCGCCTGGGAACCGCCGTTCTCCGGAACGGGCGCAAGCGTGGCGGCCGATGGTCCCCGCAACCTCCAGGACATCGCGGAGAAGGTCCTGGCCGAGAGCGTCGACAAGGCCGTGGGGCCGGAACCCCCGGTCGCGATCAACGCCCGGGCCGAGGAGGGCACCCCGGCCCAGGTGCTCCTGAAGGCGGCCGGTGACGAGAGCGTGACCCTCCTGGTCGTCGGCAGCCGCGGGCTGGGAGGCTTCACGGGCGCCCTCCTGGGATCCGTCAGCGAGTACTGCGCCCAGCACGCGCCGTGCCCGGTGACGATCGTGCGCGGTCGCTAGGCCCCTCCGTCCGGCGGCGGCCTCGGTACCCCGGGGAACGCTCGGCCGGCCGGATGCCTCGGAAGGTCCCGTGCCCGAACCCCGCACGCAACCGCTGAGGGTCCCGGGCGAGCCGCGTCCACGGCCCTAGCCGTACCGGCCGTCGCCCGTGCCCCCCGTCCGGTCCGCGGCCCAGCGGCGACGGACCGCGTCCTCGTGCTCGGTCTGCTCGACGGCCTGCTCCACGGCCGCGAGCTCGGCGGTCAGGCGCGGGATCCAGTGCCGGCGCAGGGCCCGGACCCGGCGGCGGGTCCGGGCCGCCTCCTCCTCGACCATCCGGGCCGCCGTCCGGTGCGCGGCGTAGGCGGCGGCCGCCCGGACCGCCTCGCGGTAGGCCCCCTCGGCGTGCGCGAGCGCGGTGTTGCCCGGGGCCGGCTCGTACGGGGCACGGATCGCGTCCGTGCACGAGGCACCGGACGGATGGCGCACGCCCATGGACACGGTCCACTCGACGACCACGTCCGCGCGTCCGGCCACGGCCGCCGCAGCCGGCCCGCCCTCGCCGCTCACCAACAGGCCGCGCAGGAGCCACGTCTGCGCTTCGGTCCACCGCTCCCGCCACTGCGCCTCGGCCCTCTCCGCGTCCTGCTGGAGCCTCCCGTGCCGTTCGAGCAGCACCTGGAGCTTGCGGTCGAGCAGGTCCGCCCCGCGACGGGCGACGTGCAGCCCGTGCCGCAGCCGCAGCCGGGCGGCACGACCCTGCGGGGTGGGCCGGCGCCCGGTCATGACGCGCCGTGCGCGTCGAGCTGCTCGGGCGGCAGCATCGTGAGCTGGCTGCGGGGCAGGGTGAGCAGGACGTCCCAGGCCCGGTCCAGTGCCTCCGCCAACGGCCGGTTCTCGTCCGGCCGCTGGGCGAGGAACCGCACCGGGAAGGCCTCGTCCAGGTCGAGGTGGCGCAGGTCGGCCGGGCTCAGCGCCGAACGGCCGACGAGGTCGGCGAGTTCACGCACCTGCCGGGCCCGTGCGAGCGCGGCCAGCAGCTGCGCGGCCACGTCGAGGTGGTCGGACCTGGTCCGGCCCGGCCCGGCGCCCTTGCGCATCAGCCTGGAAAGTGACGAGAGCGGGTCCACCGGCGGGTACACGCCGCGCGCGTGCGCCTCCCGGGAGAGCACGATCTGCCCCTCCGTGATGTAGCCGGTCAGGTCGGGCACCGGGTGGGTGATGTCCCCGGCGGGCATGGTGAGCACCGGCAGGAGGGTCACCGAACCGGGCCGCCCCCGGATCCGGCCGCAGCGCTCGTAGAGCGAGGCCAGGTCGCTGTAGAGGTACCCCGGGTAGGCACGCCGGGCGGGCACCTCACCGCGCGCCGCGGACACCTCGCGGAGGGCCTCGGCGTACGCGGTCATGTCGGTCATCACCACCAGGACGTGCCGTCCGCCCTCGAAGGCCAGGTGCTCGGCCACGGTGAGGGCGATGCGCGGGGTGAGCACCCTTTCGATCACCGGATCGTCCGCGGTGTTCAGCAGGAGCGTCAGCTCCCCGGCGCCGGAACGCCCGGCGAGTCCGTCGCGGACGAACGCCCCGTCCGCGTGCGTGAGGCCCATGGCGGCGAACACCACGCTGAAGGCCTCGCCGCCGCTGACGGCCTGGGCGGCCACCTGCACCGCGAGTTCGAGGTGGGGCAGTCCGGCGGCCGAGAACACCGGCAGCTTCTGCCCCCGCACCAGCGTGGTGAGCACGTCGATCGCTCCGACCCCGGTCAGCACCGGTTCGGCGGGCGGCTCGCGCCGGACCGGGTTGACGGGGGCGCCGCCGACCGGCGCCGACACGGGGCCGAGGACCGGCGGACCGCCGTCGATCGGCTCGCCCCTGCCGTTGCACACCCGGCCGAGCCAGGCGGGACCGACCGGTACGCGCAGGGGCTCGCCGGTGAAGGCGGCCCGGGTGGCGGCCGGGTCCATGCCCGCGGTGCCCTCCAGCACCTGCACCACCGCGAGGTCCCGGTCGACCTCCAGGACGAGGCCGTGGCGCCGCTCGCCCGAGCCGAGGGTGATCCCCACGAACTCGTCCCACCCCACGCCGGTCACGCCGCCCAGCACGAGGAGCGGTCCGCGCAGCTCCCGCACGTCCGTGAACTCGACCTCGCCGGGGCCCGTCACCGCGGCTCCCGCGGCGGCCGCGGCTCGCCGAGCGCACTCAGCACCGCCGCGAGGCCGGCGGCCACGGCGTCGGTGTCCCGAGGCCCGGCGGCCTCGCGGGCCCGCAGGAGCGGGGTGTAGTCGGTCTCCTCGACCGTCTCCGCGGGCGTGCCGGCGCCGACCAGCTCGCGGCACCGCTCGACCGCGGTGAGCACGGCGTCGGCGAGGGCCGCCGTCTTCTCCGGGGAGCAGTAGGCGTCGTGCGCCGACAGCGCGCTCTGCTGGAGCAGTCCTTCGCGGACCAGCCGCCCGGCGAGCACGCTGACCCGCTCCGGCCCGGGGAGCGCGGTGATGCCGACCAGGTCGACCAGGTCGGACAGCCGGTCCGCCTCGGCGAGCAGCGCGGCGACGCGGGCGCGGCGCCCGGCCCAGGCCGGGTCGTCCGCCCGTGCGTGCGCCGCGCCGAGTGCGGCGGCGTCGCGGGAGAAGGAGCCGGACCACGACAGCGCCGGATAGTGCCGCGCGTAGGCGAGTTCGCGGTCGAGCGTCCACAGTCCGCGGACGAAGCGCTCGGTGTGGGCGGTGACGGGCTCGGTCAGGTCCCCGCCGGGCGGGGAGACCGCGCCGAGCACGGTGACGGACCCGTGGAGGCCGCCGAGCGTCCGCACCGCCCCGGCGCGTTCGTAGAACGCCGCGAGCTCGGAGGCGAGTCCGGCCGGATACCCCTCCTCGGCCGGCAACTCCCCCATCCTGGAGGAGAATTCGCGCAGCGCCTCGGCCCAGCGGGAGGTCGAGTCGGCGATCAGGACGACATCCAGGCCCATGTCGCGGAAGTACTCGGCGACCGTCGCGCCGGTGTGCACGCTCGCCTCCCGGGCCATCATCGGCATGTTGGAGGTGTTGGCGATCACCACCGTGCGCTCGACCAGTCGGCCACCGGTCCTCGGGTCGTCCAGTTCCGCGAACTCCGCCATGACGTCCGCCAGTTCGTTGCCCCGCTCGCCGCAGCCGACGTAGACGATGACGTCGGCGTCGCACCACTTGGCGATCTGCTGGAGCAGGACGGTCTTCCCGGTGCCGAAGCCGCCGGGCACCGCGACCGTCCCGCCACGGGCCACCGGGAAGAGCAGGTCGATCACCCGCTGGCCGGTGTGCAGCGGTTCGGCGGCGTCCAGCCGTTCCCGTACCGGCCGGGGCGTGCGGATCGGCCAGTCGGCGACGGCCGGGACCGGCGAGCCGCCCACCACGGCGAGCACCTCGTCCGCGCGGTACGGGGCCCGGGGAGCGATCCACTCCACGCGTCCGGACGCGTCCGGCGGCACCAGGAGCCGCAACGGCACCGATCCGCCCGTCCACTCGCCGAGCGCCCCGCCCGGCGCCGCTTCCTCGCCGGGCGCTGCCGTGGGGACGAAGTGCCGGGTGCCGGCGTCGGCGCCGGTCCCGCCGCCGGGGAGCAGCCAGTCCCCGGCCCCGGCGAGCGGCCTCAGCAAGCCGTCGAACACGCCCCCGAGCAGCCAGGGACCGAGCCGCACCCGCAGCGGCCGGCCGGTCGGGCGCGCCGGATGCCCCGGGGCCAGCCCGCCGGTGTACTCGTACGCCTGCACGCTCGCGGTGCCCCCGGCGATGGCCACCACCTCGCCGGGCAGGCCCTCGCGACCGAGGAGCACCACGTCGTGCATGGCGACGCCGCCGTCGCACACCACCTCGACGAGGGGGCCGGCGACCCGCCGGATCCTCGCCGCGTTCGGGTCAGTCATCCGACCGCCCTGCTTCCCGGCCGGGCGGTACCGCGGCACCGGCCACCGCGGCCGGTTGACCGACCGGCGGCACCGTGTCAGCCATCGGGCCTCCCCTCGGCGTCGTCGGGCTGCCAGAGCGTGCCGGCGTCCGGTCCGAGCCGTTCGAGCGCGCGGCGCACGAGCGCGGGCAGTCCGAAGTCCACCAGGCGCCCGGGCGCGGTGGCGATCAGCCCGCCGGCCGGGTGGGCGGTGATCCGGGCGTCCGCTCCGAGCAGGTCCCGGACCCGCCCGGCCAGTGCCCGTGCCACGCCGGGATCGGCGTCGAACCGCTCACGGAGACGCTCGGCGACCCGACGGGACAGTTCGGCGTAGGCCTCCCCCTGGGCCGCCAGCTCGCGCGTCCGGGCTTCGCGGGCGGCCCGGGCGACCTCCGCCGCGGCCGCGGCCTCCCCCTCCTCCGTCCCCGCCCGGACGGCCATGGCCAGCACGGCAGTCGCCTCGACGCGCGCGGCGGCGAGGGCGCCTTCCGCGTCGCGACGGGCTGCGGCGACGACTCCCTCCGCGTCGGCCCGCGCGGCGCGCAGCAGTTCGGCCCGGACGGGGGCGAGCGCGTCGCTCCCGCCGGGACTTCCGGTGTCGGCGGCAGGTCCGTCGGCGGCAGGTCGGTCGCCTCCGGTCGCGCGGAGCCCGTCGGCGGCTCGGGTCCCGCGCCCGGGACGGCCGCGGCCGCCACCTGCCGGTCCGCCGTCGAGGGTTCCACGGCGTCCGTTCCCGCCCACGCCGTCGCCCCGGGCCGGGTGTCCCGACCGGCCGCCGACGTCCGGCCCCTTCACGGCAGCACCACGGTCAGGGGCTCGGTCGTGTCCAGCCTGGCCGCGCCGAGCGCCCGCGCGGCCGCCCGGCCGACCAGGACCAGCGCCGTCCCTCCGGGCAGGGCTTCCCAGGCGGCCACGGCGTCCTCCGGCCGCTCGGCGACGAGCACGGTGACGCCGGCCATGACCAGCCCGGCCACCTCGGTCCGCGCCCCGATGGCGACCACGCCGCCCATGCTCAGGCCTTCCCGATCAGCAGGACGGCCACCACCAGCCCGTACACCGCGATGCCCTCGGCCAGGCCGACGATCACCATCGCCCGGCCGAAGAGCTCGGGCCGTTCGCTGATCGCGGCGATCGCCGCCGCCCCGGTGTACGCGACGGCGATCGCCGCGCCGATCGAGGCGCCGGCCACCGCGATGCTCGCCCCGATCAGCGCCGCCGAGCCCGACCCCGAGCCGCTCGCGGCGGCCGGCCCGGCCGCGTCGGCGGGACCGGTGAGCACGGTCACCAGCAGGACGAGTGCGCCGGCCAGGACCGCCGCGTTGACGCCCAGCAGCCAGCGCAGCGCCGCCCGGCCGCGTCGGCGCGCCAGCAGCCGAGCCGCACCCAACGCCGCCACGAGGACGGGCAACGCAACCAACCACGCGATCACCGGGACACCTCCGCACACAGAACCCGCATCCACCAGGACACCCCGAGCGGTCGGCACGGCGGGGCCCGGTACACCGACGGGGCCGCCCCCGGGGCGGCCGGCCACGACCTCACTGCGGCACCTCCGAACGCAGAACGGGTACGTGCCAGGGGCGGAAAGGGCGTCCCAGGCCTTGGAAGACGCGGGAGAACAACTCGTAGTACTCCAGGCGCAGCGCCTGGATCCCGGCGACGAGCGCCTCCAGCGCGAACGTCAGGACGGTGCCGACCGCGAAGAGCAGCGCCGCCGCGGGCGGGCCCCAGACGCCGTGCCCCGCCAGCGCGACGGTGCCGCGCCAGACCACCTGGCCGAGCGCCGCGTGGGTGAGGCCGAAGGCCGCCAGCCGGGAGAACGAGACCGTGTTCGCGAAGAGCCGCAGGACGGCGTCGAACAGCTCGACGGCCGTCTGCAGGGCCCCACCGGCCCCGCCGGCGCTCGTGGCGAACAGGCCCGCGGCGGCGAGCCCCAGTCCGGTCAGGAACAGCACCGCGCCACCGGCCGCGAGTCCGGGCGACCGCAGGAACGTCCCGCCGCCCGCGGCCACGAGGCCCAGGAAGACCGCCAGGCCCGCCACGCCCGACGTGGCGCAGAGGGCCGCCGCCGGGCCGCCCTCGCGCCACCGGTTCAACGCACCGGCCACGAGGGCGAGGGCGAGCAGCACTGCACCGAGGCCGACGGCCACCGCCAGCAGGCGCTCCGGCTGGTCCAGCGGCGACAGCCAGAGCACCGGCAGGACCCCGGTCGGTCCGAAGAACTCGCCGAACACCACGCCCGTCAGCGTGCTGCACAGTCCGGCCCCGGCCAGGAACGGCCACAGGTGGCGCAGCCGGGCGAGCCGCCGGGGCCGGCCGGTCCGCAGAACCAGCGCGAGCGCCATCAGCAGCAGGCCGTGCCCGGCGTCTCCGAACATGAGACCGAACATCGCGACGTACGCGATCCCGGCCGGCCAGGTCGGGTCGAGGTCGCGGTAGGGCGCCGCGCCGTAGGTGCGCACGAGCGGCGAGAAGGCGCGGCGCAGGAGGCCGCGGTCGCTCAGGAGCGTGGGCGGATCGACGCCGCGCGGTGCGCGCAGCGGGACGAGGGCGCCCCCGGTGGCGGCCAGCGCCTCCGCGAGCCGGTCGACCCGGTCCACCGGGCACCACCCGGCGAGCGCGGCCGCCTCACCCCTGCGGACGGCGCTCGCGGCCCGCTCCTCCACCTGGGCCTCACCCGCGAGGAGGTCGTGCCGCGCGCCCTGCTCCAGCCGGTCGAGGTCCGGCGGGGTGTCGGACAGGGCCGCCGGGCTGCGCCCTCCGGCGGGCAGTCGGCGCAGCCGTCGGGCGGCCGGGCCGGGGACGGCGTCCTCGATCCGGTCGACCTCGACGCAGCCCGCGTCCGCGACCAGCAGGAGGGTTTCGCGCAGCGCGGCGGCCGGGGCGACGATCGCCACCCGCTGCATCCGCGTCGGCGTCATCGCCTCAGCCCAGCGCATCGGCCGCCTCCGGTGCCGCTCCGCCGTGCGCGGCCAGTTCCAGCGCGGCGCGGACGCGCCAGGCGTCCGCGGACAGGACGGCGACGGCGCCGACGACGGGTGCGAGCCCGTACCGCGCTCCGCGCAGGAGGTCGTGGCCCTCCCGGTCGAGGACCGCCCACCACCGGGTCTCGGCCCGCCACAGGTCTGCGGGGGCCACGATCCCGTCCAGCGCCCATCGCGCGTCCGCCGGCAGTGCGCGGCGGTACTCGTCGAACGACGCGGCGGCCACGGCTCGGGGCCCGAGCAGGCCCGAGGCGCGCCGACCGGCGCTCGCGGGCAGCGGGCGGCCGGTGACGAACAGGGTGCGCGCCGTCAGGAGGGCGGCCCGGCCCTGCGCCCACCGCCGCGCGGGCGGCACGGTCCCCGCCGTCCGGTGGGCCGCCGACATGCGGAGGGCCACCGCCACGGTCGCCGGGTCGGCGCCCCCGGGGTCGCCCCACGCCGAGGCTGCCAGGGCCAGGCGCAGTTCCTCGGGCGTGCGCGCGAGGGCGGCCCGGTGCCAGGCGGTGGCCAGTGCGCCGAGGGCGTACGGGGGGTTCGGCGGCGTCCCGGTGAAGGAGCGCAGCAGGTCTTCGACGTTGGCGGCCTCGAAACCGGCGGCGAGGGCCCGTAGGGCCTGCGCCCCGCTGCGGGGCAACCAGCCGGCGAGCACCCGCAGGTGCCACAGCAGCGTGGCGGAGACCGCCCGCTGGGCCTCCGTCAGGTCCGGATCGGGCGGGAGGAAGCGCCGGTAGGGCGTCGCGGCCAACAGCCGCAGCGCTTCGGCGGGTCCGGCGGCGGCCGCGAGTGCCCTCGCGCCGTCCCGGCCGAGGCCGCGCGAGAGCAGCCCCCGGGCCCTGGTCACTCCGCCGACCCAGCCTGCTGCCACGGATGCCTCCCCGGTCCCTCGGACGGCTCCAGCTCCAGCGCCAGCGCCACCGCCCGCTCGACCAGCGCCGGCATCCGCTCACCGGTCCTGGCCCGGACCAGTGACACGGCCTGCTCCCCCGCCGCGGACAGTTCGGCTGCCCGGACCTTCGCCGCGTTCCCGGCCGCGGCGGCCGCTTCCGCCCGGACCTTCGGCGCCCGGGCGTGGGCGAGCTCGACGATCCGTGCCGCGTTGCGGGCGGCCTCCTGCCGGACGCGTTCGGCCTCCTGTGCGCCCTCGGCCCGGACGGCCTCCGCTTCGACCTGGGTCCCCGTCAGTCCACCGAGCGGCTTCTCCAGCTCGGCGGCGAGTTCTGCGGCCCGGTCGGCGGGCACTCCGACGGTCGGCGCCCCGGGCGTGCCGGTCGGGCGGAACCGCGCGAGGAAGTCCCGGAACCGCACCATTCGAGCCCTCCAGCCGATCCGGCCCCTCCTCCAGCATCCGGCCGAAGCGGCCGGATGTCGCCCCGGACTGGACCGACCGCCGGGCACGCGGGCGGAAGCGGCCCGGGGCGGCCTGCGGTGCCCGGAAGCCGAGGACGGTGCCCTCGCCCTGGCGGCAGAGGCCGAGTGCGCCCGGTGCTCGCTGCGGCCACGGCTGTGAGCGCGGGGGGCCGGGGTGACACTGGTCGGGGGGCCGCAGACGGGAGTGGACGGATGCCTGGTGGCGGAGACGACGCGTACCGCGTCCTGATCACCGAGCTGGCCGGCCTGGTCAGGCTCGCGCACGGCGCCCTCCTGGGCGCCACGGCCGTGCTCACGGACCCGACGGGTGACACCGGCGGGATCCCGGCGGCGGAGAAGGCCCTCGCGGAGCTGCACGACCGGATCGAGGAGGACGCCGCCGGCACGTTCGGCGGACGGGCCGAGGTCGTCGTCGGTGTCCACGTGGGCACCGGGGCGGAGGCCCTGGGACAGCTGGCGCAGCGGTTGCTGGAAGTGGCTTGGGCGCGGCAGGAGCGGGCGCCCTTCGACGAGCGGCTGCGCACCCCGCTGGGCGGGATCGCCGACACGGCACTGGACGTGGTCGCCCGGGCGGCCGACGCCCTGGAGTCCGGCACGCCCGAGGATGTCGCGGACGTGCTGGCGGGGCTGCACGAGGCCGGGCAGCGCCAGCGGCTGCTCTACGAGCTGCTGGGCGGGGACGTGAGCCTCGACCCGGCCGACGCCGCCGACCTCGTGCTGCTGTCCTGCTGCTACCAGCAGTGCGCCGAGCACGCCGGGTCGATCGCGCGTCACGCCGTGCTGTTCGCACGCCGGGTTTCACGGGAGGCCGGCGAGGGCGGTCGCCTGCAGTAGCAGCCGTCGCGTCGGCTCGTGCACGACCACCCCTCGACGGGTGACCAGCATCGGGCCGAGGACCGGGTCCGTCCCGGGGTCCGCGCCCCGCAGGAGCCGGGCGAGCAGTGCGAGGACGTTGTGGGCGTACGCGCGCGAGGCGGTCGCGGGCACCTGGGCCGCGAGTTCCCCGGCGCCGATCACCGTCACCCCGTCGCCGACCAGCGTGGTCGTGTCCGGCAGAACGCTCTCGACGTTTCCGCCCCCGGGGCCTGCGGCGAGGTCCACCAGCACCGAGCCCGGCCGCATGGCCGCCACCGCCGCCGTGGTCAGCAGGACCGGGGGCCGCGTCCGGCCGGGGAGCCCGAGCTCGGTGACCACGAGGTCGTGGTGACGGGCGGCCTCCGCGAGCCCGGCCCTCCAGGCGGAGAGCCCGTGGTCCAGGGCCGCCCTCAGTTCCCGGTCGTCCGGTACCGGGTGCAGGCCGGGCAGGTCGAGCAGCTCGACCCCCAGGGCGGCCACCGCGGCCCGCTCGCGGCGGCGCAGTTCGACGACGCGCACCGGAGCGCCGAGACGGCGGGCCGTGTCGGCCGCCTGGAGGCCCGCGTGGCCCGCGCCGGCCACGAGGACCCGGACCGGGTCGAACAGCCCGCCCGCCGCGCCCCAGGGCGGCAGGCAGCGGTCCAGGCGGGCGGCGGCGAGCAGCACCGCCCGGTAGCCCGCCACCCTGGCCTGAGAGGCCTCGGCGTCCAGCGGGTAGGCGTCGGCCCGGTCGGGCGGCGCCAGGTCGAGACCGATCGCCGTGACGTCGCGCGCCGCCCAGTCCCGGACGGCGTACGGGATCCGCTGCGGGCGCAGCATCGCGGCCATCACGGTTCCCGGGCGCAGGTCGCGGGCCCGGGCGCCGGTCGGCGGGTGGACACCGAGGAGCACGTCCGCCCGGCGCAGCAGTTCGGCCCGGCCGGCGACGGCGGCACCCGCGGCACGGTAGTCGGCGTCGTGGTGCCCGGCACGGGCGCCGGCGCCGGGCTCGACCAGGACCGCCGCGCCGAGGCGGCCGACGTCCGGTACGAGGCCGGGGACGAGGGCCACCCGGCGCTCACCCGGGACGGTCTCCCTGAGCACTCCCACCAGCGTGACCATCGCGTCCTCCCGGGGTCGGCCCGCACGGCCAGTATGTCCCGTTTGCCCGCCCCCTTCGCGTGGTCGGATACTCGTGCACGGACGACCGCCCGAAGCACGGCGGAAGGAGCCGGGCATGGCCGGATCCAGGGGCTGGCAGTTCTGGGTGGACCGGGGCGGGACCTTCACCGATGTCGTCGCGCTGGCCCCGGACGGCCGCCTGCTGACCCACAAACTGCTCTCGCACGATCCGATCCGCCACCGCGATCCGGCCGTGGCCGGGATCCGGGCCCTGCTGCCTCCGGGCGCCCGGATCGACTCGGTGCGGATGGGCACCACCGTGGCCACCAACGCCCTGCTGGAACGCACCGGCGAACCGACCGTACTGGTCGTCACGCGCGGCTTCGCGGACGCGCTGCGGATCGGTTACCAGAACCGCCCGCACATCTTCGCCCGCGAGATCGTCCTGCCCGATCCGTTGTACGCGCGGGTGGTCGAGGTGGACGAGCGGATCACCGCGGACGGCACGGTGCTGCGCCCGCCGGACCTGGAGCGCCTCGCCGCGGACCTGCGCGACTGCCTCGGCGCCGGCGTCCGCGCCGTCGCCGTGGCGTGTCTGCACAGCTACCTGTACCCCGCGCACGAGCAGGCGATCGGTCGGCTCGCCGACCGGCTCGGCTTCGCCCAGGTGTCCCTCTCCAGCGAGGTGAGCCCGCTCATGAAACTGGTGCCGCGCGGGGACACCACCGTGGTGGACGCGTACCTCTCCCCCGGGCTGCGCCGCTACGTGCGCCGGGTGGCGAACGAACTGGCCGGTGTACGGCTGATGTTCATGCAGTCCAACGGGGGCCTGGCCGAGGCCGGGCACTTCCGGGGCAAGGACGCGATCCTCTCCGGCCCGGCGGGTGGCATCGTCGGCATGGTGCGGATGTCCCGGCTCGCGGGATTCGAGCAGGTGATCGGCTTCGACATGGGCGGCACGTCCACCGACGTGTCGCACTACGCGGGCGAGTACGAGCGGGTGGTGACCACCCGGGTAGCGGGGGTGCGGTTGCGGGCGCCGATGCTCGCGATCCACACCGTGGCGGCGGGCGGCGGCTCGGTGCTGCGCTACGACGGCGAACGCCTGCGGGTCGGGCCCGACTCGGCCGGCGCCCACCCCGGCCCGGCCTGTTACCGCAACGGCGGGCCGCTCACCGTCACCGACGCCAACCTGATGCTCGGCCGCATCCAGGCCGGGCACTTCCCGCACGTCTTCGGGCCGGACGGCGACCAGCCGCTCGACGCCGGTCTGACGAGCCGTCTCTTCACCGCGCTGGCCGAAGAGCTAGGCGACCGGTCGGCGGAGGAGGCCGCCGAGGGCTTCCTGCGGATCGCGGTCGGGAACATCGCCAACGCCGTCAAGCGCATCTCCGTGCAACAGGGTCACGACGTCACCCGCTACGCCCTCACCACCTTCGGCGGCGCGGGCGGCCAGCACGCCTGCGCGGTCGCCGAGGCGCTGGGCATCCGCACCGTGCTGGTCCCGCCGATGGCCGGAGTGCTGTCCGCCCTCGGCATCGGCCTGGCCGACACCACCGTCCTGCGCGAACAGGCCGTCGAACGCGCCCTGGCGGCCGAGGAGATGACCGCCGTGCACGCGCTCGCCGACGAACTCGCCGCAGCGGCCACCAGCGAACTGCTCGACCAGGGCACCCCGCACGCGCGCATCCGGCTGACCCACCGGGCCAGACTGCGCTACGAGGGCACCGACACGGCGATCGGTGTCGCACTGGGCGAACCCGCCGGCATGCAGGCCGAGTTCGAGGAACGGCACCGGGCCACCTACTCCTTCCTCATGGAGCGTCCGCTCGTGATCGAGGCCCTCGTCGTCGAGGGCAACGGACTCACCGAGCAGCCCGAGCTGGACACGCTGCCGCCCGCGTCCGGGGCCGGGTCCACCACCGTGCCGCTCTACACCGGCGGCTCATGGCGCCGGGTCCCGCTGGTGGAAAGGGAGTCCATGCGGCCGGAGGACACCGTCGTCGGCCCCGCGATCATCGCCGAGGCCAACGCCACCACCGTCGTGGACGACGGCTGGCGGGCCACCGTGACGGCCGCCGGGCACCTCCTGGTCGAACGGGTCCGGGCCCCCGCGGACGAGTCCGTCCCGACCACCGCGGACCCCGTCCTCCTGGAGGTCTTCAACAACCTCTTCACCGCGATCGCCCAGCAGATGGGCGCCCGGCTGGAATCCACCGCCCAATCGGTCAACATCAAGGAGCGGCTCGACTTCTCCTGCGCCCTCTTCGACCCGGACGGCAACCTCGTCGCCAACGCCCCGCACATCCCCGTCCACCTCGGCTCGATGGGCGCCACCGTCAAGGAGGTGATCCGCCGCCGGGGCCCGGAGCTGCGCCCGGGTGACAGCTACGCCGTCAACGACCCGTACCACGGGGGCACGCACCTGCCCGACATCACCGTCGTGACACCGGTCTTCGACCCCTCCGGGCACGACATCCTCTTCTTCGTGGCCTCGCGCGGTCACCACGCCGAGATCGGCGGAATCACCCCGGGATCGATGCCCGCCACCAGCCGGGAGATCCACGAGGAGGGCGTTCTCCTCGACGACTGGCCGCTGGTCGTCGACGGACGGCTGCGCGAGGAGGAGACCGTGCGGCTGCTCACCGGGGCCCCGTACCCCTCGCGCGACCCGGCCACCAACCTCGCCGACCTGCGCGCCCAGATCGCCGCCAACCGCAAGGGCGTCGACGAGGTCGGCGCGATGATCGACCACTTCGGCCTCGACGTCGTCCAGGCCTACATGCGGCACGTCCAGGACAACGCCGAGCAGGCCGTGCGCCGGGCGATCGACGGCCTCTCCGACGGCGTCCACCGCTACGAGACGGACTCCGGCGCGGTGATCGCCGTCGAGGTGCGGGTGGACCGTGAACGGCGCAGCGCGACCATCGACTTCACCGGTACCTCGCCCCAGCTCGACACCAACCTCAACGCCCCCTCCGCCGTCGTCACCGCCGCCGTCCTCTACGTCTTCCGCACCCTCGTCGACGACGACATCCCGCTGAACGACGGCTGCCTGCGCCCGCTGCGGATCGTCGTGCCGCCCGGCTCGATGCTGGCACCGGAGTACCCGGCCGCCGTCGCCGCCGGCAACGTGGAGACCTCACAGGCCATCACCGGCGCGCTCTACGCCGCGCTCGGCGTCCAGGCGGAGGGCTCCGGCACCATGAACAACCTCAGCTTCGGCAACGATCACCACCAGTACTACGAGACCATCGCCTCCGGCTCCGGTGCCGGCCCCGGGTTCCACGGAGCCGACGCGGTCCAGACGCACATGACCAACTCCCGCCTCACCGACCCCGAGGTCCTGGAGTGGCGCCTGCCCGTCCTCGTCGAGGAGTTCGCCGTACGCTCCGGCAGCGGCGGCGGAGGCCGCCACCACGGCGGCAACGGCGCCCTGCGCAGGCTCCGCTTCCGCGAACCGATGACGGTGAGCATCCTCTCCGGCCACCGCCGCGTCCCCCCGTACGGCCTGGCCGGCGGCTCCCCCGGTGCCCTCGGCGCCAACCGGATCCTGCGCGTCGACGGCATCGTGGAGGTGCTCCCCGGCTGCGGCAGCGCCGACGTCGCGGCCGGCGACGCCCTGGAGATCCGGACCCCCGGTGGCGGTGGCTACGGGCGGCAGGACCCGGGCGGTCCGTCAACCGGATGACGCACCCACGGCGACCACCTGCGCCCCGGCGGGCCGGCTTGGTCGAACTCCCGCGTCCCGGAACCGGTCCGGAGCGCCGAGGTCAGTGCCGTACCGGGACGGTGGCGGCGAGCGAGGCGGCGAAGGCGGCGGCGTCGGTCTCGGCGCCGAAGTGGTGGATCACGTGTTCGCGGACGTGGTCCTGCTGGGCCTGGGTGAAGGCCGCACAGGCGTCGTGGACGACGTGGACGGTGTAGCCGCGGTCATGGGCCTCGCGCAGGGTCGACTCGACGCACACGTGGGTCGCGAAGCCGGCCAGGTACAGCTCGGTGACGCCGAGACGGCGCAGGATCTGGTCGAGGTCGGAGAACCCGGCGAAGGCGCTGGCACCGGCGCGCCCGCGCACGACCGCCTCGCCGGGAGCGGGCCGGAACGCCTCCGCGAACTCGGTCCCCGCCTCGCCCTCGATCCAGGTGCCGGCCTTCGGGATCGCGGCACGGAGGCCCAGGCGGGCCGGGGCCCAGCCCACGAGCTCCGGTGCGCCGGGGGTGAGGACGAGCGGCACGTGCACGACGGGCACGCCGTGCGCACGGGCGGCGGCCAGGGCGGCGGCCGCACCGCGCACGGCGGTGTCGAGGAGGTCCCGGTCCTCGACGAGGTGGTTGAGGCGGCCGTGCTCGGCATCGAGCCATTCGCGCTGGAACTCGATCAGGACGAGGGCGGCGTGGCGGCGTGCGGAGGGGGATGTCATGACCGGGCTCCTTGCTCGGAGAATTTCCAACTGGCGAGTTGGACTCTAGTGCCCGTACACCAGCGCGCCCGACCACCTGCCCCGGCTGGAGGACTACCACCGCGCACTCGACCGGATCGACGCCGACCTGCGGG